>NZ_JBFAGV010000018.1:0-118606 GCF_040653855.1 Streptomyces sp. NPDC050856
CGGTCCGGGAGCAACGGCTCGATCCGCGCCCACTGCGCATCAGTCAACGGCACACCCGGACCAACGACCGACTGATCCAAACGAAACTGCCTAGGGCCCACCTCACCCCCGAGCAGGAAACCGACCGATGATCTACCGCTGCGGCCCACGCCCACGGCACCCTCTCCCCCCCCCAAGGACCCGGCCGTCGTCGACACGTTCCGCCCGATGCTCGTCGCCGTGCGCGACCCGGACCGTGGACGCGGCCACGCCCAGGACGCGGCCGTGAAACTCCCCTTCGTCGTCGGCAGCCTCGGCACCGGCACCGACTGGAACCAGCTCGCCGTCCCCGACTGCCCCGTGGATCGTGGCCCTGCGGCGACGTCAGATCGAGCACACTGTCCCCGAGCCGAAGAACCGGTGGGCCAACCGCACGTGCCGCGGCAGCAGAGGCGGCCGACCCCACTGGACCTGTCCGAGTCCAAGCTCAAGTGCTTCGGCCACCACGGCCTCCACCAGCCGGGTGTTTCTTCGATCTGCTCCTGCTCGGTCACCGTGTAACCAGCGACCACGCAGCGGTCCGCTATGTCCTTTGGCCAAGAGGTCCACGAAGGTAAGCGTGCGGCGCCTGGCCATGAGCGGGGATAGGCCGGTGACGTAATAGTGGACCATGAGAGGCATGAGGGTGGGCCTGCCCGGCGGAGACCATGGTGGTAGACGACGGCCTTGCAATCCAGGACCAGCCCGGCATTGTCCTCCCGACGAGTACTTCCACTGCGGGGTCCGATCCGTTAGTACCGGGGGGGGGGGGAGCCGCCGTGCTGCGTGGGGTAACTCTGCAACAGAGTGGTGTAAGCGCCCCGTTTGGCTGCGGCGGTTCGGCGAAGGGGCGGGACCGTTGATCCTCGCCGACACATGGGTTGCGCGCCCGGCTGGGCCGGTCTAGCCGGCCTGGTGACGGAGAAAGCTCCGGCCTACGGAAGGTCTTTCCCGTAGGCCGGGCCTTCTTGTTGCTTGGAGGACGCGCTCCGGAGCCTCCTTCAGCTGGCTCTACCTGCTCGGACGCTTGCTTACAGCCCCGCCCGGTACCGCCGGAGGGTGGCCCGCTGGTCTTTCTGGGGCCAGTTAGGCAAGCCGCGTCAAACCCTGAGCGCCGGCAGCGCGTGCCTCGTCTTCCAGTGCAGACACGTCAGCCGGCGGCAGGTCGAGCCAGACGATGCGCTCGTTCTCGATGGAGGTGAAGACCAGTTTGTTGCCCACGAATGCCTCGCAACCCATGGTGCGGTGTCCCAGAAGGGAAAATCGTCGCAGGCCGGTCGCCGACCTCAGGTCGACCGAGACACCCATGAGGGGGTCCTTGCTCCTCTTGGGAGATGCCTGGACCTCCCCCGACATCTCCTCGAAGACCATACGGGGCTCCGCCTCTTCGATGGGCTCGTCGGAATGCAGATCGATTGCGGCGTCCGCGCCGATCTGACCGAGGTGCTTCCCGACGACGGACAGGAAGATCTCCATCTCCGCGTCGGTCGTGGTGGTGAACTTCATGCGTGTCCCTCGTCCTTCGGGATGTGTCAGGTAGGGATGGGGACCGGGCCGCAGCCCGGTCCCCAAGCTGCGCAGAGTGCCAACGCCGCCAGGACCAGCGCCAGACCTTCCGCAATCCTGCCTTGCCCGCGTGCAACGGGCCGCCTCTCACATTGTCGTGCTCCCTGCTGCCCGCCATGTTGTAGTGCCAACGGTTGATCGGGTCCCACTCGATACGGTTCTGGTGGTTGCCCCAGTAGCGGCCCGGGGACCGGAGCGGCATCGCACGACGGCTGCGCGGCAGCCGCGGGAACTGGAGTGTTGGCGAGCCAACGTCGAGTTCGGCCGCACCACCCAGGAGGACGGCCCGTACCGCCGCTGGCCGAGGGGCCGCTGCCCGGGTGCCGTACCCACACTCCGGATTCACGCCGGGAAGCCGATGTGCCTGCCCTCTATGGCTTAAGGGCTCAATAAGCCCGTCCTCCCACGCGCGGGTCGACTGGTGTGAGAACTCCGAGCCGGTCCTCGATCGCCTGGGCCGCGCGCGCACGCGCACAGGCACAGGTCCTCCCGGAACGCGCGCCCGACGATGTGCACTCCGCCAGGGGAGCCCGTCGACGATCCCCGTCGGTACGGCCACACCGGGTACACCCACGAAGCTGGTCACGGTGCACAGACGCTACGGGTTCAGCGAAGGCTGGCGGTCGGAGCTGGAGCGGGCGGACGTCCTTCACGTCATGGCCACCACCCGCCACGACACCGTGGTCACCCGCTGGGCTGTCGACCATCCCCTCCACGACCTGTTCAACGGCCTTGTCCGGCAGAAATGGAAGCGCCGCTCCTGCGGCAGCGGGGCTCAGGGCCCGCGGATCCACGACTGGGCACGCGTCGAGGTCCGGCCCAGCACATCCTGCACCGGTCGACCTGGCGCCGACGACGCCAGCACCAGGCCCGCACCAGTGCATTCTTGAGCCGTACTTGCCCCGAGCAACAGAACTGGGACCTGTCAGTTCCCCTTTTCGGGGCACGCGTGTTCACCGAGTCGATCGCACAGCGAGACCGGTCCAGGTCGCCGCGGGAGCCGAGTTCGTCGAGGACCAGGCGGTGCAGCTTGGCCCACACCCGTGCCTTCGTCCACTCGGTGAATCAGCGGTGGGCCGTCGCCCCGGGACGGCCCGGAGGCTGCGGGAAGTTGCTGCCACGTGCAGCCCGATGTCGCCATGAACACGATCGCGGCCAGCACCTCGCGGTCGCCGTGCCGACGTCGGCCGCCCACCCTGAGGTCGCGACGGAGCCTCCGGCACCACCCGCTGGAACAGTTCCCACAACTCGTCCGGCACCAGCCGCTCAACGATCCCCACCACAACCGACAGCCTGGCGAACCGATTGCGATGGCATCCGAATCCCTCAGACGCGGTCCTGAACGACGGTGTACCACGGGTATACGCCCGCGACGCTGCCGTCGGCCCCCAGGGCCTCCAGCGTGTAGAAGTACGTGTCGCCCCTGGTCGCGGTGGTGTCGATGAAGCTGCGTGTCGCCGCGGACAGCTGGCCGCCGGGCAGGGGCTCGTACGCCTCGGTCGCCGGGTTCCACCGGTTGATCCGGTAGCCCGCGACCGTGCCGCACAGCGCGGTGTTGTCGCACTTCCAGTTGGACGAGGGCGAGGAGCTGGTCAGCGTGTCATGAGCCACGGTGCCGAACTCCCAGTCCCGCTCGGCCGGCATGGACGGGCGGACGTCGAGTTCGGTGGCCTCGACGAGGGTGACCTTCGGGTCGCTCGGCCGCAGCGCGTTGCCCCAGCGGTCCTTCGCGACGACCGCGTAGACGTACGACTCTCCGTCCGGCAGGTTGCCGCAGAGGACCGCGAGCGGGTCGGCCGTGCCCTCCCGGCAGTCGGAGGAGGTCCGCCTGACCGTGCCGTCGTCCTGTCGGACGCCGGTCCACACCCCGTACCCCGCGAGGTCGTCCTCGGTCGAGGCGGCCCAGCTCACCAGCACGCCGTCCTTGCGCGGGGTGGCCTTCACGCCGGTGACCGGGCCGGGCGCGACACTGTCAGCGGTGCGGACGGTGACCGGGCCGGACAGCTCGGACTCGTTCCCGGCCGCGTCGACCGCGGTGACCGCGTACGTGTAGTACGCGCCCTTGCTCATGCCGGTGTCCGTGCAGTGCCCTTCCATCGGGTCGGAGCCCTGCACGTTGTAGTGCGTGCAGGTCACGCGCGTGAGCTGAGTCCGGTCGAGCGTGGCGCCAGGCGAGCGGTAGACGCGGAAGTGCCCGCCGTTGTCGTGGTCCTGGAAGAACTCGCCCGGCATGTTCCAGTAGACGTGACTGCCGTCCCCACGGGCGTCCGCGGTGATGTGGGTGGGGGCCTCCGGCGGTGTCCGGTCGACACCGTCGCCGATCGCCGTGGCGGAGAACGCGCCCGCGTTGCCCGCCTCGTCGAACGCGCGGACCTGGTAGTACCGGTTCTTGTTCACCGGAGCGCTGCGGTCCTCGTACATCGCCCCGCTGGTGCTGCCGAGCGGCGTGAACGGGCCGGTGGCCGTGTCGGCCGCGTGGACCTCGTAGCGAGCGGCGTCGCCGACCTCCTGCCAGCGCAGGGTGTTGATGTACGAGTCGCCCTGGACCGTGATCCCCGTCGGCGCCACCGGACCCGTGCGGTCAACGGTCGCGGCGCTCACGTCGGGGCTGCCGGCGGACTCGCGGCCGGCCTTGTCGACGGCGCGGACCTCGTACAGGAAGGTCTGGCCGGTCGCGGGCGGCGCGTCGACGAAGGACGGGGAGGTGAGCAGCGAGCTGCCGCTGGCCTTCGCCCACTCAGTGGTGCTCAGCCGGCGGTACACGCGGTACCCGGCGAGGTCCATCTCCTTGTTGGCCGTCCAGCGCAGCGTGGTCCTGGCGGTGTCGCGGTTGTACGCGGCGGTGAGGCCGGTGGGCGACAGCGGCTTGACCGTGTCGACGCTCGCCTCGGTGCGAGGACCGTACGTGAACCCCGCGTAGGCGTAACCGGTCCAGGCGACGTAGTCCACGCGGATCGTGTGGCGGCCGGCCGGCATGCTCAGGTCGAGGGTCTTGCGTGCGGTCGTGGAGACGTTCCTCCACAGGTCGATCTTGCGCACGCCGTCGACGTGGACACGCATGCCGTCCTGGGTGGCCGCGGAGAGCCGGAACGGGCCGCCGGAGCCGAAGTCCCGGGTGAGGGACCAGCGGATCGAGAAGTTGTCGTTCGGCAGCGTCACGCCGGCCGGGTCACCGGAACCCATGTTCTCGGCGATGGCCGGGTCGCAGGCGGTCAGCTTCGGGGTGCCGCTGAAGGAGGTGTTGGCGAAGTACTGCGCCGTCCAGACCGGAGAGGTGCAGGTTACGGCTGCGGAGGCCGGGGCGGCGGTGATCAGGCCGCCGGCGGCGGCGAGGGCGGCTGTCGCGGCCAGCGTGCTCAGCCGGGTACGAGTCATCACAGAGAAAGGGGCCCCTTTCGGACCAAAGCGGATCACGTGAAATGTCAGACGCCTGTGTGACTCGCGAGGACGGGGCAGGGTTGCCCCGCAGCCGCAAGTTTTCGTTGGTGGCGAGCCCCTTGCCGGGGTGCCGGTTGTCGCCGGGGAGGCCGGTGTTGGGTGCGCGGCCGGTTCGTGGACCGCGGGATGGGGTGTGACTGCCCGGGTGTCACGCTGCCCGGGAATACGGGATGCCTTGTAGGCGGCGGTGTCTGTGGCGGTTCGGGCGGGCGGCCGGCGGCTCCGCAGGCCGGGGCGCCCGAAGAACAGCCGTGGGCCGTGCCCGTCCGGGTCCTCGATGGCCGATCTCGTGTAGCGCTGCTGCTCCGGTACGCCGATTCGCACGAGGAAGTCGTCCCACGCGGTCAGCGGGTCGGTGCCCTCGGGCAGGTCGGCTCCGGGCGGGCCGGGGTGGAGGTGGCCCAGTACGTCGCGCCGGAAGGCGACAGCGCCCGCGGGGGGGGTGGGCGTGGAAGGTGACCTGGATGCGGCGGCTCATCGGGCTGCTCCGTTCGTAGCGGGTTTCGTGTGCAGGTAGAGGTCGCGCAGCAGACAGACCTCGGACAGGTGGTGGATCAACTCGCGGTGGATGTGCAGCACCAGGTCGGCCATCGGCATCTCGGGGAAGGGCTCCTTCTCACCGATCGGGACCCGGAGCCCGGCGTCGCCGAGGCTGCGCACCCCGGCCAGCCAGACGTCGATCTGGGTCTCGAGTTGGTCGAGCGCGGTGGCCGCGCTGCCGGCGTACTCCCAGGTTTCGTACGATGCCGCCGGTGCGCCGAAGTGTGCCGCGTTGCGCGCGGCGAGCACGCCGACGATGACGTGACCGAGCCGCCAGGCGATCGTGGTGAAGGCCGCAGGGACCAGCTGGGGGGCGTAGTCCATGGTGAAGTTCCCGGCACCGAGCTGCGCGGGCGCCGTCGTGCGGCCGCGCGGGCGCACGCTCCAGGCGTCGGGTGCCGGCGCCCAGAAGTACTCCTCGTCGGTGAGGCCCTTGAGCCGGGCTCGGAGCTGATGGTTCCAGTGGAACTCCCACTGCTCGCGCAGCGTCCGGTTCCAGTCGAGTTCGTTTGCGTCCATGGAGCCACCGTGCCACCTCCAGCGGACAGGAACGGTCCGCTATTTCTGGCAACGTGGACGGCATGGACGTGGCAAACGGTGGCGAGCGGGGTACGACGGAGCGGGTGCTCACCCTGCTCGGGCTGCTGCGGCAGCGCAAGGTCTGGACCGGCCCCGAGCTCGCCGACCGGCTGGGGGTCACGCCGCGTACGGTACGGCGTGATGTCGAGCGGCTGCGCACGCTCGGCTATCCGGTGCATGCCAGCCAGGGTGTCGGCGGCGGCTACCAACTCGGCTCGGGGCAGGATCTGCCGCCGCTGCTTCTCGACGACCAGGAGGCCATCGCCACCGCGGTATCGCTGCTCGCCGGCGCGGGCGGCGCGGTCGCCGGCGCCGGCGATGCCGCACTCCGGGCGCTGACCAAGCTCGACCAGGTCCTGCCCGCCCGGCTGCGGCATGAGGTGCGCGCGCTCTCCGGCTCGGTGGAGTCCTTCGGCGGAGGCCGCACGCCGGTCGACCCCGAGGCACTCATGGCTCTGGCCAGAGCCTGTCGCGACCAGGTCGAGGCAGGGTTCGCTTACCCGTCCGGGGGCGAGGTGCGACAGCGGCGGGTCGAGCCGTACCGCCTGGTCGCTTCCGACCGGCGGTGGTACCTCCTGGCCTATGACCTCGACCGCGCCGACTGGCGCAGCTTCCGCGTCGACCGGATGACGGACGTGTCCGCACGTACCTGGCGCTTCCGCCCGCGCGCGGCGCCCGACGCGGCAACGTACGTGCAAGAGGGCGTGGCGAGCCGGGTCTACCGACATCAGGCGCGTTTCCTCGTGCACGCGTCGGCCGACACGGTGCGCGCGCAGATTCCGGCGTCGGCGGCCGTCGTACGACAGCGCGGGAGCGAGTTCTGCGAGGTGCTCAGTGGCGCCGCCAGCCTCGACGCCGTGCTCATGCACGTACTCCTGCTGGGGCACGACTTCGAGATACTCGACCCTCCGGAACTCGGAGAACGCTGTCGCGCGCTGGCGCAGAAACTGCTGTCGGCCGGCACAACGACCTCACCCGTGCCGGACATGGAGGGTCCTGAGCCGCAAGCACGCCAGCGCGGAGCGAGGCCTCCGTCCTGAGCACTTGGGCGGGTCCGGGCTCTGTCCACAGGCCCGCGGCCGTGCTGGAGAAGTCTCCGTGACCCACGCGGCGGCCGTACGGCAGGAGACGGGAAGGCGAGGCGGCGGAGTGGTGAGTCACCGACTATCTGCTGGCCGCCGTGGTCGACCACATGTCGGCGGCCAACTGGATGTTCGCGTCCGTGCACTCGGACGAGGACTCCGAACCGCCGGAGCGGCCGGTGCCGGTCCCCAGGCCGGGTGAGGTTACGCGTCAGGAGCAGGTGGAGCAGCCGCCGCCGGAGGAGCACGGGACCCCGGGCCCGGCGGAGCTGGGCCGCTTCTCCTGCGTCATGGCCGGCGCCACCGTCAGCCCGGCGTCGTCTTCCGCCAGCGGGAGAAGCGCCGGGCGACGGCGCGGTGGCTCCAGTTGACACGGAAGTGCACGGCGAGGTTGGGCAGCACGCGTCCGCGGTACAACCCCTGCTGGATCCCGAAGTCGTAGCCCATGGCGTGTCTCCAGCCGAACAACTGCCAGAAGGCCGCGTGCGGGCCCGCGTCGCGGATCGCGACCACCACCACCTCCTCTTGCGGCTCATTGTCCGACTGGAGCACCAACGGCGGCTCCGGCGTCTCCCGCAGCGTCGCGATCACCTCGCGCACTGCTACGGGAGGGCGGCTGGTCGGGGGAGCCACCTGCCGCGAACACCTTCTCCACGCGAGTGGGCGGGGCACCTGTCTTCGAGGAAGAGGAAGGAGAGGCCGCCGGTGTCCGAAATCGTCGCCCATTCACCAGCCCACTCCTCCAGCGACTCCGGCTCCACACGCGTACGCACGGCGATGTCCCTGTCCGCACTCGTGCCTTCGGCCGACTTCCCATAGAGCACGACATCGACCCCCGCGCCCGGAGAGATGCCGTCCGCCATCCGGAGAGCCCACCGGACGTGCGACGTGACCGCGTACTCGTCGGAACCGAAGTACCTCGAACTCCCGATGGGAGCACCGGAAATCACCCGCGCGGCATCCAGAGTCACGCGGGCACCATGTCCCCACAGCGAACCCGGATGGCCGAACCAGCGGGAAGCGCGAGGTGCAGGTCCGGCGTGATGAGGACGGGCGGGTTGTCGGGACCGGCGGCGAGGGTGGCGGTCGGCGTCCGCGGGGCCTGTGGACCGCGTCGGCGCCATCACGGGCGTGCCTCTCCAGGGCCGGCCGCTTGGTCTCCGCTGACCGGGCGGCCACCCCCGGCCCCGGCTGCCGAGGTGCGGCGGACGGGGCCGGTATGGAGAGCGTCCGGTCAGCGCTGGGGAGAGCGACAAACGGTGAAGCCGGTGCCGGCGCCCTTGAGCGACGACGCGTACTGGCCGTCAGCGCCACTTGCGCCTCCTCTCCCTCCCGATGGCCCCTTCGGGCACGAACCGGTGCATGCCCTGATGCATGCCGCCGGGTGAAGTGGCTTTTCGTGGCCCGGGGCTTCCCCCCGGATGTCTCTGAACGGCGAATGAGATCATGCGGGCGGGAAGCGCCGCCGTGTGGCGACGCGGGGAAGGGCAGGGCGTGACGCGGGGGCGAATGATGTACAACGTGCGGTACGGGACGTCCTTGCCGGTCGTCGTCCGCCACGGCGACGGGGCGGGAGACGAAGGGCACATCACCATCGGGCTACTGCGCCGCGTGCCCGACGGCCACGGAGGCGCCGCACACCCCTTCGCCCGTACTTTCGACGTCGTCGGTGAGGGCGGGACCGCGATCGCCCGGGTGTCGACGGAGGAGACTGGCTCGCGCGTGAGCGGAGTCCCCGCCGTGTACCGCGTCGACGATCTGTACGGCGCCCCGCTGGGCCGGATCACGTACCGGCGCGGACGCGCCCTGCGCTGCGCCCGCGCGCGCTGGACTGTCGAGTCGGTGACCGGACACTCCGTGCGCGGCTTCCGTGGGCGCCTGTTCTGGTGGGCGGTGTGGTGGCCCGTCGGCCTGCCCGTGAGTTTGGTGTGGCTGCTCCTGTCCCTGCTCGGCGAGGGCGACGACGCCTTCGGCAAGCCGCGCAGGGTGGTCTGGCGCGACTCCTCACGCCGGGCGCGCCTCGTCTTTCGAGGGGTCGCGGACGAGTACCGGGTCCTCGACGCGAGCTGGGATCCCCGGCTGGTGGCCGCGCTGCTCGGACTGCACCAGTCGTACGACCCGTCGGAAGGCGGCGGCGAGAGCGGCTGGTACGCCAGGCCCTGAGCCATGTCGTCAGCACGTCCGTTCCGCTCCGGGAGTCATGCCCCCGGGGCTTCGTACCGTCGATGGCAAGGAGTGCTCAAGGAAGACGCTGTGTCGGGCGCCTGCCCCCGTGTCATCTTGAGCCTCGGAGAACTTGGGCACCGACACCATGTGCATCACATCAGCCCGTCCTTGGTGTTGATGCGCGTGCAGTGAGCGCGCGAAACGCCGTGGCACTCGGGTGCGAGCAGAATGCGCGCGGATCGGGTCGCCGCCGGTGGAAGGTACCTGGCGTGTGCGTACCGGACAGGGTCGAAGGCAAGCGCCACCCGGGTCTTGTGGTCGTCCAGGTGAGACTTGACGCCCTTGGTCCTGCACTCGTTCTTCGTCAGCTGGACGCCGTCGGCCTTGTCGACGTTGCCTGCGAGGAGGTGCGTGGCGACACATGTGACGGAAGGGCTGCTGGCTCGCGTGCGTCCCCCATGTCACCGTCGCGGCTACAGGAACCGTCCCGGCTCCCCACGCACACGGGTGGGCATCTCGAGGGCTCGGGCGGCGGGGCAGGCGGGAAGACGGACATGCGCCCGCCTCTCGCAAGGAGGTGGGGAGCGACGGCACGGCTCCGCCGATGCCGCCCACCCAGGGTGGTGCCATTGCGCTGCTGTCCGACGGCTTTCCAGGAGCAGTCATGCACGCCACAGCATCTGTCTGGCCGGGCGTCACCGCAGCGCGGGTTGAGGGGCTGCCCAGGGCTGGTGTGGAGGTGGGCGCTTCGTAGCCTCCGCTACCGGACCGGCCTTCGAACGAAGCCCTGTGACGCAGCCGCACCGCGAAGGGGCCCGGCGTCATCCGGGCCCCTCTCCCGGTAGCAGGGACAGAATTTGCACCTGCGACCTCTGGGTCATGAGCCCAGCGAGCTGCCGAGCTGCTCCACCCGCGTCGGTCGTGGCCACTCTGCACCAAGGGCCACGACCGGAGCGGTGGTCTTTCAGGGTTGTCAGCCGCGGACGATGTTCTCGGCCTGGGGGCCCTTCTGGCCCTGGGTGATGTCGAAGCTGACTTTCTCTCCCTCGACCAGCTCCCGGTAGCCGTTGCCGGTAATGCTGGAGTAGTGAGCGAAAACGTCCGGGCCTCCGCCGTCCTGGGCGATGAACCCGAAGCCCTTCTCGGCGTTGAACCACTTCACGGTGCCACTGGCCATGCTGCTGTCCTTCTGTGTTCTCACCGGGGAAAGATCCCGGCTGGGGTACGTACGGGGTCCCTCCGTCAGGAAGGGCGCCCAGCGTCCGTTTACCCCGACCGTGGCACAGCTATTCGATCTACCGCCCACTGGTGCGTCCCTGAAGGACGGCCCGACGGTCCGTGGTGTGGTCGTGTGAGGCCGGGGACCAGTTGGGGGCTGACGACGTTTCCCCAGGACTGCCCCTCCACCGTGCGCGCCGGTCGGGTCACGGAGCCGTATCGGTGCCTCCCCCCTTCGGCGTCGCCGCCGGTGGAGGCTGCCGATGTGTCCAGGACGGGGCCGGCACAGTGAGGTCGTCCCATTTCGCCAGGGGGCAGCGAACCACGTCACCGGTTGGTGTCCTCGCGTGCGGTGGCCCAGACCGCCGCTGCTTCCGCGCTCCTCCGTCAAGGAGGGTCGTCGTCCCACACAGGCGGCGGAGAACTGCCTCGGTCCTCGGCGTCCCTCAGTCTCGCCAGTGCTCGTGCTCGGGCCGACGAGGCGAAGGCGGCCTTGGGACTCGGTCGGCCCGGCGGCTCCGCGAGCACCTCTGTGGGCCGCCCAGTGTCACCTTCCCCGCCCCCGCCGACTGGAGCGATGTGAACCTGACCGGGGAACCTGACGCCGAGTACGTGCGCCCTCGGCCTGAGTATCCGAGCAGCTGCGCGGCGCCGACGGCTCCTCATTGGATGGAGCCATGAACGCATCCCGTTACGTCCCCGCAGGCCAGGCCCCGTCCTCGGAGCGGGACCGCACCCGGCTGTGGGCCGCCTGGGCGGCCGTCCTGTTCGTGCCCGCGATGCTGGCGACAGGAGTGCTCACGCTGGCGTCGGAGCGGGCGTCGCGGTGCGTAACCTACGGCGAACAGTGTGCCGGGCTGCCGGGGTGGCTTGTTGCGTGGAGTGCCGGGTTCGCCACGGCGGCGTTCGTCGTCTCCCTGGCCGCCCCGCCGGTACGGGTACGACAGGTAGCGCTCGCCGCGCAGGTCGCGGCCGAGGGCACGGCACTACTGGTCATTCTCAGCCACGCATGACCGGCCGCCGCATGAGGCGCTGCCCGCGACACCGTCCGCCCCGCAAGCCAGTACCGGGCACTCGCCGTGCGGAGGACGAAGACCATGGAAGCTCTGATCGTCCAGTCTGTCGGGACGAGACCGATGCCGACGCCGCAGTCTGCCTGGGGCGTTGCCGGCACTCTGCACTGCAACGGTCTTTGCCGGACGGTGGGGCAGGTGGGTCGTTGGTGTGGTTGTGGGTGGGGAGCTTACGGATACCCGGTCGTGGGCGGGGGCCTGAAGGCCGTGCCCGAGCGGCTCGTGCACCGTTTTAGCAGCTCGGAGCCGCGTGAGTCGGCCTTACGGGGGCTGATTGCTCCGCTTGAGAGGAAGAACGGCTGGACGCCGGGGAAGAGGCCGGTCATGCGGGGGCCACGGGCCGCAGCCGTGGACGGCCGGCGACGCGAAAGCGCCAGGTGCTCCGCGCGCGTTTCCTCGGTAGCCATCGAGAACAAGCCGCAAGATGCGGGCGGGAGACATGTTTCGGCCAGATCGGGCGGTCTGATCCGGCTTCCACGTTCGAACAAATTTATGCTTCTACGGCACCTTGAGCGCACCCAGTATCAACGAAGGGCTCAACATGGCATGGGTTCGTAAGGCCACCCTCGCGATGAGCGCACTGGCGATGGCAGTCGGCGGTCTCGCCGCCGCCACGGCGCCGGCGGCAGCGATCGGCGGTTGCCCGTCCGGAAAGCTGTGCCTGTACGAAGGCAAGAATTACAGCGACCTGCGGCTGACCTCGACCAGCACCAAGGCCTGCTTCCATATCTGGGGCGATCCGTATCACATGTCTGCCGTACGGTCGTACGTGAACAACCTGGCAGTCAACGCGGTCATCTGGGAGTACGACCTCGGATGGAAGTCCGCCGGCACGATCGGCCCCGGCAAGTTCAGCAGTGACGCGGGCGACAGCTTCGGTACGTACGGGGCCGTCTGCATGGGTGGTCTGCACCCCAAGGACGAGATCGGCGGCTGACCGCACACGGGTCGCGGCTTCCACTCGAACGGGGCCCGACTCCAAGGGCGGCCGACGAGCAGCCGGTGGCGGCCAGCGCCGTCCGCAGGCCGGCCTGCGGACGGCCAGCCGGACATCCCGGGCACCGGCAGCGGGCCTCGGCCGGCTGCCACCCGGACGACAGCGCGGACGGCGGGGCACGGGACGGGCCCCGCGGTGTGGCGGGGGCGGGGTGCCGAGCAGTGTACGAGGGCTGCTCCGGCCGGCGGGCTCAGCTGCATGCCGGGACGCATCCTTGGCCGCGCTGTCGGCGTGGAAGGCGTCCGTCCCGGCCTGGGTGCTGTACTCCTTCGTCTTCACGTCCGCCTTTTGGCGGCGTCGGCGGCCCGGGGGCATCGGCGGCCGAAGCACGGGCCGGGGCCATGGCTTGAGCGCGGCGGTGGCGTCCGCCGCGGCCGCTGTCGCGGCCTGGGCTGCGATCTCGGCATCGCCGGCGGCCTTGTCAGCCAGTACCTTGGCAGCTGTGGTGGCCTTGGCCGCCTCGTTCGCCTTGGCAGTGGCCGCCGATGCCTGCTGTTCGGCTAGGGTCTTCGCCGCTTGGCCGACCAGGACGGCGAAGACTGCCGCAGAATCAGATTCGCGGTACGGAGTACCGATCGTGATGGCGGTGTTGGCCGGTGCGATTGCCTCGGCAGCCGAGTCCTGGGCGGCCGACGCTGCCTCACCGGCTGATGAGTGCTGCGGCGATGCCGACGAAGGCCGGAAGGTGTTGGGGCCTTGCGCTCGTAGTGGCGGTGCAGGGCCCTTACCCGGCCAGCGAGGACACCGTCCTCTTGACCACCCAGCGGTGGTGGCCCAGCCGCTTGGAGATGCGATGTGTTCCCTGGCTGCCCCGGCCGTTGAAGCGTCGTCGGCCGGGGCAGTACTTCGGTGGGCTCAGTCGCTGATCTTGACGTACGTCAGGTGGGATCGGCTGCCCCGGAACTCCGACCCCTCGATCGTGGACCCGCCGGTCAGCCCGTTGCCGGGGCCACCGCCCTGCAGGATCGCCTGTACGCGGACCGTTCTCGACCCCTGCGTCGGCGTCACGGTGACGAGCCTGGACAGGGGTGTCGGGCCGTTGATGCAGTGCTGGAACCGGGTGGTGGCCGATGCCGAGAACTGGTGCTGGGCCGAGTGGCGGCGCCCGAGTTCGGCGCCGGTCTGATCGACCAGGCGCACCGTGGTCCACAGGTTGGTGGTTCCGGCGTCGTCGACGGTCGCACAGATTTGTGTGTTGATGTCGCCGACCACCAGGTATCCCCCCGGTTCGGGAAGGGTGACCCGCAGGTCGGTGTCCGCCCAGGTGTCGCTGGTGCGGGTCGGCAACAGGTTGACGTCGGGGACGGGCCCCACCTGGCCGTGGCGGGGCGTCAGGTATGCCTTGATCGTGTAGGTCTGTGGGCAGTCACCTGCATCCGGGGCGTTCACGACGACGTCGATCGACTGCCGGTCGTCGGCGATACGGCGCGGCGCCGGGCCGGTGATCCCGGTGACGCGGGTCTGCGGGACGAGCAGGCCCGACGCGGTGGAGGTCAGCGCGTTGCAGCGGGCCGAGTCGATGGGCGTGTCGGTGCACGGATTGCAGGGGGCGGGCCCGGGTGGGGGGCAGGGGTCACAGGAGGGGGTCCGTTCGACGCAGACGGTCACGGCGTCGGTGTTGTCGCCGGGGCGGGGGTCCCTCTCGTTGGCGGTGGCGGTGGCGGTGTTGGTGAGCGGTCCTGTTTCGGTGGCCTTGGCGTGGAGGGTGAGGGTGGCGGTGGCACCGCTGGCGAGGTCGCCGATGGTCCACTGGCCGCTGGCCGGGTCGTAGGTGCCGGGGGAACCGGTGGCGGACAGGAAGGTGAGGTCGCCGGGGAGCTGGTCGGTGACGGTGACGCCGGTGGCCTGGTTCGGGCCGGTGTTGCGGACGGTGATGCGGTAGGTCACGACCTGGCCGACGGTGACGGTGGTGGCGTCGGCCGCCTTCACCACGCTCAGGTTGGAGGCCGGTCGGACCTCGGTGACCGCCTCGTCGGAGGTGGCGGTCAGCGGCTCGGGAGTGGAGCCAAGGCGGTTCTCGTAGGTGGCGGTAGCGGTGTTGGTGATCCGTCCGCCGCCGCTGGCCTCGTCGACGGTGACCCGGTACTCCACCGTGGTACCGCCGGGCAGCGCCTCGGTGTTGGGCAGGCTGCCGGGCTGGCCGCTGGTGGCGCCGTTGCCGAGGTGGAAGACGACCCGGTCGCCCTGGGCGTCGACGTACGCCTGGTCGTCCCCCGCCTGATCGGTCTTCGGCCCGGTGTTGGGTCCTGCCACGATGCGCAGGGACCCGGGCAGGTAGGTGGTGCCGGCCGGGATGGCGTCGGTCAGGGTGAGGGCTTCGGCCGCGCCGCCGCCCTCGTTGCGGGCGGTGATGCGGTAGGTGATGACGTCCCCCACCTCCAGCGGTCCTTCGGGGATGGCGCTCTTGGTGAGCACAACCCGGGGTGCGGTGCCGAAGAACACCCCGTCCAGGAAGTTCCCGATGCCCTGGTTTCCTCCGGCGGCGGAGACGGAGCGGAAGGCGAAGCGGGTCGTGTTCTGGCCGGCCGGCACGGTATAGGTGCCGGTGTAGTAGCCCCAGGCGGTGTTGCCGTCAGTGAAGCGCCGCTGCTCCACGACGGCTCCGGGTGCGCCGATGTCCAGGGCCATGGTGTCCTGGCCGAGACGCCCGCGGTGGTACAGCCGCCAGTACAGTCTCGTGCCTGGTGTGGTCGGCAGGTCCTGGTAGAGGGTGGAGACCTGGTGGGCGTTCAGCTCGGCGAACTGGGCCCCGTGGGCTGCCGGAACGCCGTTGAAGCCGGAGCGCCACAGCTCGATCCTGTGGTCGGTCGCGGTGGTGAGCCAGCCGGGGACCCGGCGGGGCTCCTGCGCCTGCGAGGCATCCGGCAGGAACTCGACGTCGGTGACGGAGGGTTCCTCGAAGCTGCCGTTGACGAGCGAGACACGGAGTGGGGTGGGAGTGGTCACTGTCTTCCCCTTTGCTGGGTGTTCTCTGTGCGCAGCGTCGGCCGCCTCAAGGTGACGACTTGCGGCCCGTTAGCACACAGGAAGTACAGCGACTGCGGATAATGTCGGAAAGTGACCGATCTTCTGTCTAAGACATCCTTGTCCGACGGGTTTGAGTAGCTTCTTCACTCAGAAATGCGCGGCGCGTCGCGCTCGCGGACCGCGACGACCGGTGCACCGATGCACACATGACCCACACAAACCAAGCGCCATCAAACGAACGGCCGAAAACACTCGCCTGGTCACGCTCCCTCACGACACGAGTGGGTGAAGTTGCACGGTGTCAGGTTGACGTCGAGAGCCGACCAGCATGGCACTCGCCGACATCCACGCGCGCTTGTCGCCCTTCCTGCAGTTCGTCGGGATGACGCGGTTTGATTGGCCTCGCCCGGGTCTCGGCACCGTTGGTCAGGACCTCGCCATGCACAGACTCGGCGAGGGGCAGGACGGTGTGGGGTGGGGACAGCCCCCGTATCAACCCGGGCGTCAGCAGGATGGGCGACCGGTGCGGCGGCCCGGCACGCTGGGGCAGGAACGGCACAGGGAACAGAAACAGGAGCAATCGGTGAAGGCACGTGCGGGGGCAGCAGCACTGTTGGCGGGGATTTGCGCGGTGGCGGTATCAGGGATCTTCCCGGCGGCCGCGACGGAGCGGGCGTCGGCCCCGCCGCCCGTCGGCCTCAAGGAGGCCATCGCGCAGACGGTCGCGGACGGATTCCCGGGGGCCGTGGCGTATGCCAGGCGCGGAGATCGGGAGTCACGGATGGCGGCCGGACTCGCGGACACGGCGAGCGGCGAGCGAGCCCGGCCGCACCAGCGGTTCCGGATCGCCAGCAATACCAAGTCATTTGTGTCGACGGTGCTTCTGCAGCTGGAGGGCGAAGGACGGCTCTCGCTCGACGACAGCGTGGAGAAATGGCTGCCCGGCGTGGTCCGGGGAAACGGCAACGCCGGCAGGGCCATCACCATCCGGCAACTGCTCAACCACACCTCGGGCATCTACGACCCCACCACCGAGCCGGAGTTCTTCGCCCCCTACCTGGAGCGCCACGAATGGGACCACGTTCAAACGCCTCGGGAGGTGATCGCCCGCGCCGTCCGGCACAAGCCGCTGTTCGCGCCCGGCGGCGGCTGGTCGTACTCCAACACCAACTACCTACTCGCCGGTCTGGTGATCGAGGCAGTCACACGGCACAGCGCGCCCTCCGAGATCCATCGGCGGATTCTCGCCCCGCTCGGCCTGAAGGCCACCTCCTTCCCGCTGACCGACCCGGCCATTCACGGCCCTCATCTGCACGGCTACGACCTCACGGGACGCGATGTGACCCGATTCAGCCCGTCGTACGACTGGACCGCCGGCGCCATGATCTCCACGGTCGACGACCTGGCCCGTTTCCACCGGGCCCTGTTCACCGGCAAGCTGCTGCGCCCCGCCCAGCAGCGCGAACTCCTGACCACGGTGCAGTTCCCCGGCGCGCCGGCGTACGGACTCGGCGTGCAACGCATGGACGTGCCATGCGGATCGGAGCCGGACAACAGGCCGATCAGTGTCTGGGAGACCGACGGCGGCGGACCCGGCTTCACCAGCGTGTCCCTCACCACCGCCGACGGTGAGCGACAGCTGGTCCTCGCCATCAATGTCTACGACCTCGCCGCGGACCTGAAGGGTGAGCCGCCCGTCCCGCGAAGCAAGGGACTGATGAAGGCGCAGATGGCAGTCCTGTGTGACTGAGGCGGCGTCATGTCATCGCGGGTGACGTCGCACCGCGCGCGGCGCAGGACCCGCAAGGAAGCGGGACGCGATGACCGTGCACTCAGTGACTACGAAGGACGGGCCGTGCCCGCAGTTTGCCTGCTCGAACCCCTCTGGGACCAGTTCGCCGCACTCCTGCCCGCCCGGGGAGAGTTCGTATCGGACCACCCGCTGGGCTGTCACCGCCGTCGGATCGCCGACCGGACGGTGTTCGAGCACATCGTGCTCGTACTGGTCCACGGCTCCGGCTACGAACGCATCTCCACAGCCGGATGCTCCGACCGGACGATCCGACGCCGCAAGGAGTGGGCCGGGCTGGGGATGTCCGAGAAGGTGCGCGCCTTGGCGCTTGAGGCGTACGACCGCATGATCGGCCTCGGACTGGGCGAGATCTCGGTGGACGGCTGTATCACCAAGGCCCCGTCCGGCGGCGACAAGGCGGGGCGCTTCCCTGTCGACCGGGGCTAGCAGGGACTGAAACGCTCGGTCGCCTCCGACGGCTGCGGTGTCCCGCTCGGGATCGTCTCCGACAGAGCCAACCGGCACGACTCACCCCTGCTCGGACCCACCCTGGAAGCTGCCAAGGAGCAGGTCGGCCCGCTGCCGGACGCCGTCAACGTCAACCTCGACCGCGGCTACGACAGCGCCAAGTCCCGTGCGCGGTCAGCAGAGTTGGGGTGCACGGCCGAGATCGCCCGCAAGGGAGTGCCGGCCCCGCTCCAGGTAGGCAAGCGCTGGGTGGTCGAGCGCACGCACTCGTGGATGAACGACTACGGCAAGCTCAGGCGCTGCACCGAGAGGAACGGCGAGGCCGTGGACTTCCACCTCCACCTCGCCGCCGCTCTTGTCACGCTCCGCATGCTCAGCCCCCGAGCAACGAGCCGCTACCGCTGGGACGGCCGCCCCACCACCCGGCGCCTCAAATGACCCATTTGCCGGTCGGTCCAAGACGTGATTTCACTTCATGAGTCTGCGGTAGGCGATGGGAGTGGCGGTGATGCCGATGAAGGCGGGAAGTGCTCGGCCTTGCGTTCATGGCGGCGGTGCAGGCGGCGGCATCCGGTGAGCCAGGACATCGTGCGTTCGATGGTCCAGCGGTGACGGCCCAGGCGAGTGGAGGACTCGATGCCCCTGCGGGCGATGCGGTGTGTGGTGCCGCGCCTGCGTAACCATCGCCGCAGGTGGTCGTGGTCGTACCCACACCGGTTCCTCGCCGACGTCCGCGGTCACGCCGGAGCCCGGTACGGTGCGGCCACGGCCTGAGCCGAGACGGAAACCCGGGCCAGCGCCCGGGAACAGAGATTCCCCCCCGGGCGCTGTCCCGTTCCGGGCGGGATGTCGTACGTAGCGAACCCTGTCCAGGGACAAGGCGGCACGGCGACGAGGGTTGGCCACTGACGCGCGGACTCTGTCCGCAGCCCGGTCACGCGCGACGCGACGCCCTGTGCCCGGCGGTGGACACGGCCATCGCCCGGACCGTCATCCGCTTCGCGAGGAGGTCCTCCTCGGGGAGCACCAGGACGTCGCCGATGTACTCCAGCGCCTGGAGACCGCCGGCATCGACCAGGCGGTGCGCGCGTACGGCCCGTCGAGCGGCACGTCCCCGGTGACTTCCTTGTCCACGGCGGAGTCGTGCGGCTCGGCCGGGGTGACCATCACCATCAACGGCAGGCCGCCGGTCGACCGTGAGACAGTGGGCCACGAGGGTCTTGCCGTCGGCATCGGCTCGGAATGTTCACGGGTTCTGACAGCACCGGGCCTTCCCAGCGGACCGAGCGCGGCGGTTGGTCAGCGCCAGTCGTCGATCACATACGCGTCAGGGTGGCTGTATCCGGGTTCGTTGGGCCGGTGCATGGTCACGCCCTGCAACCACGTCCGGAAACCGCGGTCGATCATGCGCCGGTAGGCATCCGGGTGGCCCAGGTTCATGCCGGCGTCCAGTTGCCCCAGCCCGCGTTCGGCGGCCAGTCCCTCGCACGCGTCGAGCAGTCGCTCGAACCGGTCGGCGGCCTCCGGACCAGGACGTACGGCGCCGAATTTGACGAAGCACACGTCCGCGCCGGCCTCCGACCCGGCTCCGCAGTGGCAGACGGCCAGCCCGTCGAGCTCGGAGCCCGCGCCATGGAGCAGGATGGTGTCACCGAGTCCCTGCGCGTGCGCGGCCACGATCTCGCGTTCCAGGCTCAGACCCTCGTACACGGCTCCGGTCAGTGCGCGACAGAGGCTCAGCGCGTCGGGCCGCTCGGCGGCGGGCAGTTGGCCGTAGAGCACTCGGCCGGGGGCCGCGGCACCGTCTGTCACCTGTTTCTTCATGATGGCTGTGAGGAATCGAGGCCAGAAGCCGTACCGGCGGTAGAGCTCAAGGTGCTTGGGACTGTGCGCGAAGGTGAACAGGCCGAGGTGGCGATTCCCCCAGGCGCCGAAGCAGTCGATGACCGGCTCCATCAGACGTCTGCCGATGCCCTGGTCCCACAGATCCGGACGTACGGTCAGCGGTCCGAAAAACCCGACGCTGCCCCAGTTGGCGGCGAAGTTCGATCCCACCACTTCGCCCTCGATCGTCGCCGCGAACGCCGCCCGCGGATCGGCCGCCCAGCGGGTGCGGACATAGTCGACGGTCCCGAATGGATCAGGTGCCCCGAGGAAGGTCCCGAAGGCGACCCTGCAGATCTCATCGGCCCGGTCCAGGTCCGCCTCGTCCAGCGGGCGGACCGATACCGGGGCCGCGCCACTCTTGCGCTGCTCTGCTGGTGGGAGCATCACTCTCTCCTTCCTACCCCTGCTCCATCGCACCACGGAGGTGCGCCGGAGGCGAGGTGAACGGTCCGGCGACACCCCCGAGGATCGAGGACCGAGCCGGTCTGCCTCGCCCTCCTTCGAGTGCTGCACAACCGCTGTCGTGATCCGTGAGAACTCAACACGCCGGCAGAAGCGGGCGCAGGGTGCTGCAGCGCCCCGGTGCGTACGCCGTGGGCTGCTCCTGACGCCTCCGGCGGCGTCGGCGGCGACGCACCCGGTGCACGGCACGGCACTGTGCGAGCACAGGTACGCGCAGCGGCAGCGGACGCCGGGCCGTGGGGCGGGCACGCAGGCGGCGGGCGGGACGGTGTACGGCCCGCGGGGCGCGCGGGTGGCGGGATGGACGGCAGGGTCGCGACCAGGGACCCGGGGCGTGGGCCGGCGCAAAGCCGCGCGACGGCTCGGCGGCGGCGCAGCCGGGGGCGGGCGGCGGGACGGACACGGCGACCGGACAGACGGGCGCGCGGTCCGCGGGCCGCCGGGGTATGCGGGCCTCGCGCGTGAGCGGCCGGAGAAGGGGCTGAAGACGCGGACGCGTCGCGGGTGCCGTGGCGGGGCCGGTGGAGGGTCGGTGGGTCAACGCGCGGGCGGGAGGGGACGGCGGGCGGCTGGACCGGGGCGGGGCGCGGGGGCCGGCAACCGGATGCGGACGCGATGACCTCCGGGCCACGGACTGCGTCGGGGCGCAGCAGCGCGGCCAGGGCCCCAGCCTGGCGTGGCCGTCGGCAATGCCGCGGGACGAGGCGGTGAGGCAGACGGCGACGTCGGCGCGCGCGCGGCGGCGGACGACCGCGGGGCGCCCTTCCGGCAGTCGCACGGCCCTGGTGGCGCCGCTGGGGGGAGCGGGCCGGGCCTGGCTGGTGGACGTCGGCCAGCACGCACGCACGCGCGTACGGCAAGGGAGGCGGCGGGATACGGGACACCGGAGGCACGTTTGCTCGACAGGAACCTGAGCGGGTCAGCCGGACCCGTCCGTGAGCACCTGGGAGAGCGGCGTCCCGCAGCCGGGCAGCCGTCCCCCGGAGGCACGGAGGATGCCGGCGGCCGGCTGGGGCAGGGGTGACAGGCGGCGATCGGAGTCCTTCCCCGTAGAAGGCCGTCAACGGCCCGCCCGGATGTCTCTTGGACGCCGGGCTTGGTCCACGCCGTTTCGCCGACCGCTCCGCCTGTCAGGGCGGCTGTGGCATCGCTCAGGACGCCAGCCGTTCCGGGGAGCGGTGGGTGGAGCCGGTGGGCCCGACGAGGCGTTCGCCTCCGCTGATCTCGGCCCACACCGCGTCGAGGGAGAGGCCGAGGACCTCGGCGATCGCCGCGACGGTCGGAAAGGCGGGGGTGGCCACGCGGCCTGTCTCGATCTTCCGGAGAGTCTCCGGCGAGATGCGTGCGGCGAGCGCGGTATCGAGCATCGAACGCTCTCCCCTGGCCCGGCGCAGGAGGGCGCCGAGACGCTGTCCGCGTTCGACCTCTTCGGGAGTGAGCGGCAACCTGACCATGGCACGAATTCTATACCGGTACAGTATGGCCGGTATAGTTATTGGTACCGTGAGGAGGCGCCCCATGATCGAGATCCTGAACCCCACCCTGCTGACGCGGGCGAGAGACACCGGCGCCCTGGTCGCCGAGATCCTGCAGACGGTGAAGAGCCGCAGCACGATCGGCACGAACCTGTTGGACATCGACCGGTGGGCCAAGGACATGATCGTCGAGGCGGGAGCCACGTCCTGTTATGTCGACTACGCCCCGTCCTTCGGACGCGGCCCGTTCGGCCACTACATCTGCACCGCCGTCAACGACGCGGTCCTGCACGGGCGGCCGTACGACTATCCGCTCGCCGACGGCGACCTGCTGACCCTCGACCTTGCCGTCTCCCTGGGCGGAGTCGCCGCCGACGCCGCCATCAGTTTCATCGTGGGCGACACGAGGCCCCCGGAGAGCGTCGCCCTGATCAGTGCGACCGAACGCGCGCTGGCCGCGGGGATCGCCGTCGCCGGGCCCGGGGCGCGGATCGGCGACATCGCCCACGCCATCGGCACGGTCCTCACCGAAGCGGGATACTCGATCAACACCGATTTCGGCGGTCACGGCATCGGCTCGACGATGCACCAGGACCCCCATGTCCCGAACACCGGACGGCCCGGCCGCGGTTACACGCTGCGCCCCGGACTGCTGCTGGCTCTGGAGCCATGGGTGATGGCGGACACCGCCCGACTCGTCACCGACGCCGACGGCTGGACCCTCCGCAGCGCCACCGGCTGCAGGACGGCACACAGCGAGCACACGATCGCCATCACCGACGAGGGAGCGGAGATCCTCACCATTCCGAAGCAGGCGCGGGCGTGAGGCCGAGTGCCATCCTGTCAGCGCGGAACGCCTGCGAGATGATCCCCACCACCTCCGGATCGCGGTCCATCAGGATCAGATCGTCCCGCTCCCGTCACGACTCGTAACTGATGTCGTCCGGAGCCGTCGCACAGTGGCGCCGGCCCGCGAAGCTCTCGCCGTCTTTGGCCCAGCGGAGCCCCGGACCGGCGCCACGGCCTCGAACGGCGCACTCCACGCCTGCCCCAAGGGCTGCCGCCATCGACGCCCACGCTCTCTCCGCCGATGAAGTTGGCCATCAGGTGACACCGGGCGAATCCCGTTCCGGGCGAGTCGACGCGAGCGAATCCCTGGGCGTCCTGCCAGCCGGTGATGTCACCCGAGGCCGCGGTGCCCTTGCCGAGGTTCTCCCCCAGGCACGCACGCCTGAGCCATGGGCTGTGCACCTGTTTGTTCCTCCGAGTCGGGGCGCTGGGACCCGGCCGCTGCCGGGCCCCAGCGCGATGGTGCTGGGTCAGGGGCTTTCGCGACGTCGCCGACCCGGTTGTGGGGATGCCGATAGCCAGACAGGCAGCGGACGTCGGCCATCTCCACGGGATCGGGCTCGTGCACCAGCGCGAAGGACCCAGCCGCCCATCTCCTGGCACGTCGACTCGGTCGCCGAGAACTCCACCGCGTCCTCCGGGCCGACCCGGTCCGCCGGCCGGACATCGACGACCGGACCCGAGCCGTCCTCCAACCGCGCGAAGTGGCCTGGCGCATGCGAGGTCCGGCGCGTCTCCCCTGCCGTGTGACCCGGAGCAGCAGCTGCGCGGCCAGCCGCACCCCGCCCTCCGGTCATGATCGAGGGGCGTCACCCGGTCCCGCTCCAGTCACGACTCGAACCCCACCAGCGACTGCGTCGTCACCGCCCGCCTCCAGCCCGTGAAGTGCGGCTGCCCACGGTACGGCGTGAAGTGCCGCTCGGGAGCACCGACTCGAAGCGAACCCGGGACACCGCCTCCAGCAGCCCGTCTCCTCGCAGACACCGTCGCTCGTCCGTTGACAGCGAACCCGGTCGCTGCGTCATCCAACTCGGCCGACGCCGCCGGCGTCGCCCCGCAAGGGCTTGTGCCAGAGGCCACTTGGACGGGGAAAACGCAACTTCGACATGGCCCGCAGAGGCAGCTACCTTCACCTGGTCTTCGGCGGTTGCCCACGATCGCGCAGGGGGTTCCGCAGGCTGAGCCACCCGCAACGGGATGAGTCGGTCACGCCCCGCGAATCCTCGCCCCCGTGCGTAAGCCACCGAACCGGGTCCACATCAGGCACCCCCGAACCAGGGAGAGACGCATGACCCATATTGCTCTGTACACATTCGGCGTCCTGAAGTCACCTCTCGCAGATCCCGCACCTCTCACGCGCGAGTTCTACGACATCGGTGAGGCCGTCTACCGGAAGATCAGCCAGCACCCCGGATATCTCGCGCGTGCTGAAGCGGCAGACGGTGACCGGGGGGCGCTCTTCGGGGCGGACTGGGGCGCATGGGGAGAGTTCGTCGTACCGACCTGGTACGGCAAGGGCCATACGTTGGAAACCACCGCCCTGGCCGCGACCCTCTCACTCTGGACCGGCCTGCGCCCCGCCTTCGAAGCCGTCTACACAGGTCTGCACCGTGAGGCACTGAACAGGCGTTACGACTGGTTCGAGAGGACAGGGCACCCGAATAACGTGCTGTGGTGGGTCTCCGACGGCGTGATACCCACCTGGCAGGACGGCGTTTCCAGGCTGGAGCACCTTCACGACCACGGCTCCGCGCCGCACGCCTTCACCTTCCACCACCCGTTCACCCCGGACGGAACTCCGACCAGTAGCAAAGGCATCGGGCCGAAGAGCGACCAGGTTCGCTGACAAGGAAGCCTGAACGACTGGGTTCGCTGTCGAACGCCTCGACTGATTGACGGCGAACATCGCTCGGCGCGCGACGCAGTGAGAATCCGACATCACGCACGAGAAGCGGTGGGAGTCCGCCAGGCTCGGCGCGACAGGGCAGACGGGGATCGCGGGGCGCCCGCGTGTCGGGCAGGTGACCGCCCCCTCGGGGAACTGCGCCAACCACCCCGCCGAACCGGCCGCACGACAGCCTCTACGTCGTGTCGGACCGTGGCCAGCCGGTCGTCGTCAGACCGCAGTGGCTGGTCGGGTCGGCTGGTTCCTCGCCCTCTTCACCTGTGGGAACGGGTGTCCGGGCGGTAACCGGACAGCGTCCGGCGGGGTTCTCGCCAACGTTCGCCGACCGGCTGCGGCCCGGGTGCGCAGTCCGTTGCACTGGTCCCCGGCCGCTTCGCGGAGGCCGGGAAAGTGTGCAGGACACGAGAGTGGGTGGGAGCGGATTTCGCATGATGACGATCAACGTGGGAGTGCTGCTCGCGATCATCGTGGTGATGCGGTTACGCCGCAGGACTCAGGCCAGGAGCCGCGTCGAGGAACGCAACACCGCCCTGTTCGTCCTGGCCCTGGGCATCGTGATCGCGCCGACCCCGCTGGGCCAGGGCATCTTCAACGTGATCAAGCAGTTGGTGAGCGGCATCTCGCAGGCCGGCACATGAGCCCGCGACCCCGGCCGGGTCCTCGCCGCTCCCCCGCCCCACGCCGGCGCCGTACGTCTCACGCCTCTCGACGCCGGCCCGCGCCGAGGCGTCGCACGGCTCCCCACCGCCGGCGGCGGGCTTCCGGCTGGGAGCAGGGCGGGCTGCTGCTCCTGGTGCTCGCCGTGGTGTGGAGCCTGGTCATCGGCGCGCTGCGGTGGCTGGCCGCGCACCCCTGGGTACCGGTCGTGCTGCTGTTGATCGCGGCGGCGGCCGGTGGGGTGTGGATGCACCGGCGCCGGGAGATGATCCGCTGGGACCAGGTGCGGGAGCGGGGACTGCGCTACGCGCTGCCGCAGATCGACGCCCTCCACCACCGGCAGTTCGAGGAAGCCGTACGGGATCTGATGCGCCGTGACGGCTGCCCTGGGGCGATCCGGGTCGGTGGGGCCGGTGACAACGGCGCCGACGTGAAGGCCACTGATCCCTTCGGCCGCCTGTGGGTGATCCAATGTAAACATCGGCGGGCCGGACTGGCCGGCTCCGCTGTCGGGACCCCGGACCTGCACGTCCTCAACGGCACCGGCAGGCCCGTCCACAACGGCGACGTCGTCGTGATGGTCACCAACGGCCGCTTCACGGACAAAGCCGTAGCTTTCGCCCGCTCCCAGCGACTCCACCTGGTCGACCGCCACCTGCTCGCCCAGTGGGCCGCCGGCTCCACTCCGCTGTGGGAACTCCTGGGTGCGGTTCCCTCCCCCCGCCGTCCCGCTCCCTGGTAGGTCAAGCGGCACCGTGAGTCGTGCTCGGTGTTCGCGTGCGGTGAGCCAGTCCCGGTACCTGCGTCGCTGATCGCGGTGGCCGGCGCGATTCGGACATCGCGTGCTGGGAAGGCTCAGGCGTCGGGAACGGCGAAGCCGGGTGCTGCCAGCGGCAGGCAGTCATCCCGGATCGCACCGAGCGGTGAAGTGGTCCGCCCCTACAGCCGGCCCGGCGCGGCGTGGACAGTGCGATGCGAACGTGCGCCAACGTGTCCAGCCCGTCGGCCCAGAAAGGTTGGCGTGCTGCTCGCTGATGCCGCCTCCGCGAAATGACGAGGGGGTTCAGGCGGTGGTGCGGTTGCCCCGGCGGGCGACGAGCGCGGCCTCGACGCTGGCGTAGGCGGACAGGGAGGTGCCCATTCCGGTGGTGGCGAGCAGGCGGCCCAGTCGGCCGGGTTGCTCGCCGCAGGCCATCTCCGGCCAGTGGAACCGACCTTCCTGATCGCCACGATCGCTGTAGCCGGCCTCACCCTCACACCCGCCCTCGCCTCCGCCCAGCCCGGTACGGTCAGCGCCCGGACCCACCATGCAGCCGGGGCCCCCGGCAGTAACGGCGCCGACGGCGTCGGGACTCTCGGCGGTATCGGCGGCCTCGGTGGCACCGGTGGCGCCGCGGGTGCCGACGGCAACGGCGGCAATGGAGGCGGTGGTGGCCACGCCACCGGCATCGCGAGCGTCGGCGGGGTCGGGGGCACGGGCGGTGCCGGTGGCGCCAAGAGCAACGGCGGCAGTGGCGGCTTGGGTGGTGACTCCGTGCTCGGCGGCAAGGGGGGCAAGGGCGGCGTGGGCGGCATGGGCAATGCCGGTGCCGGTATCGCCGGTGGCAAGGGCGGCAACGGCGGCGCCTCCAAGGCCGGCGCCGGCCGCACGGGCGGCACGGGCGGTGCCGGCGGCGCGGCCAGTCCGGTGTGCCCGGGCAAGCCCGGCGGCAACGGCACCGCAGCCACGATGTTCGCGGACGGCACCACCGGCTCCACCGGCGCTGCGGGCAGGACCACTCTCCCCTGTTGACCACCTCCGGTGAGCGGGTCACCGCGACAGGACAGGAAGCACTGGTCCGGGACTTCGCGCCCAGTGACCACTGATCGCTGAGAGGCTGTCAGCGCAGTGCGGGAAAGCCTTGGCCCCGAAGACCGGGGTGCCCCGCACTGCCTTGGCCGGCGCTTCACCGCCTTGGCCGGCCGGCCCCCGATGACCTACCCGCCCGAGCGCCCGGATCGTCCTGGCCGCCGAGCTGCTGCATGCCGTAAACGCGATGTCGGCCCGGCGGCGGGTCCAGGCACCGACAGGGCGCCGCGCCGAGAGGAACGACCGCACCACTGTCGGGGTGTCGCACCCCGAGCCGGAAGGTGCTCTGAGAGGTCTGTACCTGGCTGCTCCGAACTGGGTGATGGGAACCGGTGGAAGACAAACACGTCGACAGCGCCTCTCGGTACCCGGCAAAGTGGTTGCCCATGACGAGCAGTGAACTGTGGACCCGCGCGACCGCTGAGCGCTATGACGCCGAGGAGACCGAAATGGCCTCGGCTGCCGTACTCGGACCGGCACTGGACTTCCTCGCGGAACTCGCCGGAGACGGCCGGGCGCTGGAGTTCGCCATCGGAACCGGACGAGTGGGCGTCCCGCTCCGGGAACGCGGCGTGCCGGTCGTGGGCATCGAACTGTCCGAGCACATGGCAGCAGTTCTGCGGCGCAAGATCGACGAGAGCACACTCCCGGTAGCCGTCGGGGACATGGCTACGACCGTGGTCCCCGGCGAGTTCACCCTGGTCTATCTCGTCTACAACACCATCACGAACCTGCTGACGCAGGACGAGCAGGTCGAGTGCTTCCGCAACGCCGCACGTCATCTGGGGCCCGGCGGCCGATTCGTCATCGAGCTGGGAGTGCCGCCGCTGCGGTTCCTGCCGCCCGGCCAGGTCGCGGTGCCGTTCGACGTCTCCGAGCAGCATCTCGGCTTCGACACCTTCGACCTGGTGGAGCAGATTCTCCTCTCGCACCACTTCACCCGGGACGGCGACGACGGCCGCTACCGTCGCGGCGACTCGCGGCACCGGTACGCCTGGCCGGCCGAGCTCGACCTGATGGCCCGGATCGCCGGCCTCGAGCTGGAACGTCGCGTCGCGGACTGGGACGGGGCGCCGTTCACCCAGGACTCCGCGAAGCACATCTCCGTGTGGCGCAAGCCAATCTGAGGCCGGCCACCGGGCTGTCAAGGTGAGCCGTACCTGCCCTGAACCTCCTGTCGGACGTGCAGGCGTCACCCCTACCGGGGGTTCAGGCGTCGCCGCGATCGGCCGAACCAGTGCGAGGGAGCGCCCCGCTGTCCGACGCCGCCGCGCCACCGCCCACGCGCTGCTGGAGGTCGCCGCCGCGATCCGGGACAACACCGTCGGCTCGTCCTCTCCGGCACGGCGCGGTGGTGCTTGTGCGCATCCAGGTGGTCGGCTCACCGTGCTGCGGATGCTCGCCGGAGTCCGGCCAGAGGATCAGCAGCGGGTGGTACTGCCGCCCGTTGTCGGGGCGATGGCCCGGGAGCGTAGGCGCGCCTCCCAGCGGCCGTACGCTGGCCGTACGGCGAGGCGAGCCAGCCACCGTCGCCGTTCGCCTCGCCGGTCATGCGCAGTACGCCGCCGACGACCCGCGCGTTGGTGTCGAGGCGGCGGCCGTTGTCGCTGCGGCCGGGCCGGCACTCGCCGGGGCCGCCACCCTTCTCTTCAACACCGGCCCTGCTCCGAACCCCCGTCGGGCGGTCAGCTCAGGGCATCGCCCCAGCCGCTCTGGACCATCGTCTGGAAGGCCCAGGTTCCCCCTCGCCGTACGAGGATGTCGGCGTACCGCAATTGCCGCTTCTCCTGGCCGGCAGTCATGGTCGAGTCGGTGAACACCACGGCCATCGACGGGCTCAGGAAGACCGGGGTGCGGGTCGACTCGAAGGAGATCGTCTCGTCGCCTCCTTCGCTCATGACCTGACTCATGGTGTCGACGAACTGTTCGCGGGTCCACTGAGCGGTACGGCCGTCGCCCTGGGAGTCGTCACTGACCAGGTTGAGCGGGAAGACCGCCATGTCGGCCATGCGGCCGATGTCGCGCTGGGCGCTTGCCGAGTCGTACGCGGCGAACCAGGCCTCCAGGCTCGCGCGGTCCTCGGCGGACGGAGAGAAGCCGGTGTCGGGCAGCACGGTCATGGGTCCCCCTTGTGCGGATTGCTGACTCCCATTGACCGTATGCCCTGACGGGCGCGTAGTCAAAGTTGATTAGCCATGTGACTTCCGGAAGTGGTGCCACCCTCCGGCCCCCAGGCCCCGGAGGCGCCCGGCTCCAGGGAGACGAGCACCACTGGGCCGACGACAGGCGCGGCGGCCGACGGTAGCGGCAGAGCACTGGCGGCCGGCGGCGGGGCCAGGACGGGCGGCACAGCGGACAGCTGCCCGACGGCAGACCGCGACCGGCCGGCGGACGGCGGGCAGAGGCGCTCAGGAGCCGGGCTCGGCGGTGTGCCGGCGGCGGCCGACCAGCGGCATCCCGGCACAAACAGCACGACAGCGGAACGGCGAGCGGCAACAGCCACCGCTGGCGCGGCGATCCGGCCGGTCGCCCCGCCGTGGGCAGTGATGAGGTCGGGGAAGTGTCGCTGGATCAGCGAGCCGCGGCGCGACTGGCAGCGTCGGGCCGCCCGGCCCGGCCGAGGTGAACGGCAGCGCCCGGTAGCCGTCGAACCTGTCCTCGAACGCCAGGCCGCCGGGCAGGACGCCCGGTGCCGGCACCGCCGCCCGGGCCTGGGCGAGCATCGGCTCCGCGGAGGCACCACCACCACTGCGCGCCCCCGGACCCGGGTCGGCCGAGGTGGTCCGCGGGATGGCCGGACGGGCGTGCTTCTTGCGTCCAGGCATCTCCCCGGGCAGCCCGACGGAAGCGGCGGGAAGCGGTGCCCCCGGACGTCCGTGCTCCAGTGGTGATCGCCGCCGCAGTCACACTCGTGGTTCCCGCTGGCCGGCGCGTTCCCGGCCGCGTGCTCGGGGTAGCGCGGAGCCCCGGCGATTGCCGGGCTCAGACTGGCTCGGTGGTTTCAGCGGTGCGATTGGCCAGACCTCGTGGCGGAGCCTTGACACCCACGATGACATCACTGACTTCAATGTACTTGGCTTTTGCTCCCATACGGAAGTCAGTCGCCGCCGCGTGGATCTCTTCCAGGGTGTCAGCCTCGATGACAGTAATCTGGTCGTACTTGCCGTTGAGACCAGACGTCACGACGTGGGTCAGCTGTTTAGCCCACTTGGCGAGATCCCGCGCATGGGCGACAGAGACCTCATGAATGCCCTCCCTACCCAGTTCGAAGTAGGAAGGATCGATGCGCAGGAACAGAAACCCCATGTACTTGTTTCGATCCGCCAACTGATGCACGAGGGAATCCTTTCGCAGCCTGAGAAGCGAGCAGGTCAAGAGGTCGCATCATCTTTCCCCCCGCCACCCTTGACGAATACCTGCTTCACTCCTGCGCGCGCTGTTGAGCAATCCGCCCCGCAGGACGACGGGTTTGTCGAGCACGGGCGTTGCCCGGGCCACGACGGACCTGGGGCCGCTCAGTCGACACCGTGCCCGCCCCGGTCTCTCCTCGCCCCATGTACGGCACCTGGCTCTGGCGGTCACAGCGGACCAGGCTGGTGACGCGCCCGCCTTCACGGCGATCCACACTCTGGGCCCGGGACGAGGACGTGGCCACGGCGGTGACCAGCGGTTTCCTCAGTCGATCCTGGCGATCTCCGTGACCGGACGTCGGCCGGGCGTCACCTCGCGCCGCCCCCGGGCCCATCCGAGCGGTGGCCACCCGACGCCGGTGCGAGGGACTCGGACGTACGTTCCAAGGGTGACGGCCACCCGTTCGGCCGGTCAGGGCCCTGTCACGCTGACAGACTCCCGGGAGGGAATGCGCCGGTGGGGTGCGGGTGAGGCGGGGGCGGTGAGACAGGGTGGGCGTGACCGAGCGCGGTGCCGCCCGTCGTGCCGCTCCGGACGGAACGGGGCGGGCGTGACGGACCAGGGCGTCCCGCGCGCACGCGCGGCGACGGAGGACCGGCCGGACGGGCGGGAGCACGGTGACCGGCCTGGCGGGCAGCGGCCGGGCGGCGGGCCGGGCCGGGAACGGCGGAGCGAAGGGCCCGATGAGCAGCGGCGGGACGATGGGGCGGCGCGTGCGGTGCCGCGGCACGTGGCCTGCGTGATGGACGGCAACGGCCGCTGGGCGCAACGGCGTTCGCTTCCCCGCACGGCGGGCCACCGGGCTGCCGAGGCCACCGTCATCGACATCATCGAGGCGGCCCGGGGCGCCGGCGTGCAGTGGCTCAGCCTGTACGCCTTCTCCACTGAGAACTGGAACCGTCCTGGTCCCGAGGTCGACTACCTGATGCGGCTGGTCCGCCGGGTCGTGCGGAAGCACGCGCCGCTGCTGCTGGCCCGTGGCATCCGCTGCCGTTTCCTGGGGGTCGCCGACCCGCGTATCCCTCGCGAACTGGCCCGGGACTTCGATGACCTGGCGGCGCTGACCGCCGACAGCCGGGGGATGACACTGACCGTTGCCTTCGACCACGGCGGGCGCCGGGACATCGTCGAGGCGGCGAGGTCGCTGATCCGCAGCGGGACGCCCGCTGATGAGGTGACCGAGCGGCTCTTCGCGGATCACCTGCCGTTCCCCGACACCCCCGACGTGGACCTGGTCATCCGCACCTCCGGCGAACAGCGCATCTCCAACTTCATGCTCTGGCAGGTCGCCTACGCCGAGTGGGTCTTCCCCGAGGTGCTCTGGCCGGACTTCCGTGCCCCCGACTTCCTCGCCTGCCTGCACACCTACCGGCGCCGCGACCGTCGCTTCGGCGGCGTGCCGCCCAGGACGAACGGAGACTCATCATGACGACCGGAACCACGGGAACGGCCGGCGAGGTGCCCCTGTTCGGCCCGGAGAAGCAGTTCCGCGGTTTCTTCGACGACCCGCGCTGGGCGCTGGCGATCATCCGCGCCACCGTGCTGGAGGCCGCCCACCCGCAGATCGGCGCCGCCCTGGTGGACAACTCCACCTTCGTCGCGCACCCCTGGCGCCGGCTGCGCAACACCTTCCTCAGCATGCGGCGCATGTTCGGCGCCGACCCGGCGGTACGCGAACGGGAGGCCGCCCGGCTCAACCGGTTGCACGCCCGCATCAGCGGCTCCGACTCCCGCGGCCGCGCCTACGACGCGATGGACCGCTCGACCCGCGCCTGGGTGGTCGCCACCCTATTCGAGAGCGCCGTCACCATGTGCCGGCTGAGCGGCCAGCCGCTCGACCAGGACACGATGGAGCGGATGTACGCCGAGTACCGCGGATTCCTCGCCGCGCTCGACGGCGACGCCGCGGAGCTCCCCGAGGACCTCCGCGACTTCTGGCGGTACTTCGACCGGGTCGTCGAGGACGAGCTGGAGGACACCGAGGCGGCCCGTGTCATCCTCTACCGGCTCTTCGACCACCTGCCCGCCCCGGCACTGCTCGACGGCGCGCCGACGCTGTGGGCGGCCGGCCGGGCCGTCGCCGGTCCGCTCCTCGGCGCGATCACCGTCGCCTCGCTCCCCGAACCGTACCGGCGACGGGCCGGTCTGCCGGAGACGCCCGGCGCCCCGATCCTCATGCAGGGCGCCTACCTCACCGCCGGGCTCGCCCGCTTCCTGCCCCAGGGCTGGATCAACGCCGAGAGCATCATCGAAGTCCTCTCGCTCCCACCCGGCAGCGACGACCCCCGCGCCCGGACCGTGACCGCCCTGCGCGCCCGCATGAAGCGGGCCTCGGCCCTGCTCCGCCTCCTCGCGCCGCTGGGCGGCGATGCCGGTGGCTTCGACCCCGCCCCGGCACCTTCGGCGGCCAAGAAGGAAGGCCGACGCTCGGCGGAGGAGTTCTTCCGCCAGGTGCTGGACCAGACCGGTGACGGCCACCTCGACTGGCCCGACCTCGCCGCGATGGCACGTGAACTCTCCACCCGTCTCGACCTCGACGAACCCGAGGAGACCCGGCTCTACGACGCCTTCGCCGCCTGGTGGCGGGAGCTCCAGGCCGCCCTCGACACGGACGGCGACGGCCGCGTCAGCGCCGACGAGTACGCCGCCGCCGTCCCCTCCCTCGCCGGACCCGCGCTCATCCGCGTCGCCGAGGTGCTCTTCGACGCCACCGACAAGGACGGCAGTGGGACCATCGACGCCGACGAGTACCGGACCCTCTTCCGCACCGCCTTCCACCGCGACCTCACGGCCACCGACGGCACCTACGGCCAAAGCGCCTTCGTGGGTGACTTCCTCTCCTTCATGTCGGGCCGCCGCACGAGCACCCCGTACGACCCCCTCCTCGCCGACGCCTAGAGGGTGTCTCTTCGGGGGCAGCAGCCGACTCTGCCGGGGATCTCAAGAACACGATCTCAGAGGGCAGCGTCAGGACGCGATGGTCCGACGCCCCAGGCGGGCGGCGAGCCCGGTGGCCCGACACAGGTTGTAGGCGTGATGCGGTCGCTCCACGAGCCCGAACCGGTAGGCCGTATCGGAGCCGACCCCGGGCAGGCGTCTGACCAGCCGGTTACGCGCCGCGTGCCGGCGCGCTACCGACGACCTACCTCTGAGGCCGCAGGGGGATCGGCGGTGGCTCAACTCCTGGGACCGGCCACCCTGGGTGCGACGGCAGCCGCGACGGCCGCCCAGTCGCACGATTCCCGGTCCCAGCCGCTTGCGGCGCACACGGCGTGCCGGACGCGGCCCCGGCAGCGGTCACGGCGTGGCGGCCGGCCCGGCGGGCGATCCGTCAGCGCATCCCTGCGAGGCTACGGAAGCAACCGTCGACGAAGGCCGGGTCATGCTGATTGTCGATCATGTGGGAGCGATACCGTTCGATGTCCGGGCGCGCTGGGAGCAGAACGCTTCACAGGCCTGGGTGCAGTGGCCGTACCGGCGCGGCCACGGCCGGACGCCGGGACAGCCGTGGCTCCGGCGGCGGCCGGACGGGACCGAGCGGCACGGAATGCGACCGGGCGGCAGCCGGCGGCGAAGACGTCACGTGGGCGTTCCGGGAACGGGATTGTTCAGCGGGACGCAGCCGTGCGGTCGAGGAATCGCCGCAGGCCGGTCCGCACGCCGTCCGTGGGCACGGTGGCGGCGAAGCAGGCCGCCTCGACCGCAAGCCCTTCATCGACGGGCAGGTTGATGCCGCGGGTGACCGCGCGCAGGCACGCCGCCACGGCCGTCGGCGCGTGCCTGACGATCCGGTCGGCCAGGTCCCGTGCCGCTTCGAGGAGTTCGTCGGCCGGTACCACAACGTTGACAAGGCCGATCTCCGCGGCCCGCGCGGCCGGGATCGGGTCACCGGTCAGGATCATCTCAAGGCCGCGCTTGCGGCCGACGTGCCGCGGCAGCCGCTGGGAGCCGCCGAAGGGCGGCGGGAAGCCGAGGGAGATTTCGGGCTTGGCGAAGGTGGCGTGCTCGGCGGCGATTGCCAGCGGAGCGGCCTCCGTGATCTCGCAACCACCGCCGAACGCGAGCCCGTTGACGGCCACAATCACAGGCTTGGGAAATTCCTCGATCCGCCGGGTCAGCGCGTGTCCCCGTCGGACGATCTCCCGCAGGGCGCTCTCCGGCCCCCCGGCGATGCTTCCCGCCAGCGACGGAATGTCCGCTCCCGCGCTGAACGCCCTGCGCCCGGCACCGGTCAGGATCACCGCCCGCACGGAGTCGTCGCGGTCGATGCGGTCGAGGCCCGCGAGCAGCGCGTCGATCGTCGGGTAGTCGAGGGCGTTGAGCTTGTGTTCCCGGTTGATGGTGACCGTGACGACGCACTCGTCCTGGTCGATGTGGACAGTCATGGCGACCGCTCCGTTCCGCCTGGGCTTGGACGTGCTGAGGCTAGGAGCCGTAACCTTTGACGCTCCATTTATTGTCCTGGATACAGATGGATGCAGGTGCCAGATGCGGCCACCGTCCTACAAGGCCATCGTCGACGAGTTCGCCGTGTCGATCAGGTCCGGCAGGCTCCCGGCGGGCACCCGGCTCCCGACACACCGCGCTCTCACCCGCGAACGGCGGATCGCACTGGCCACGGCCACCCGCGTCTACGCCGAACTCGCAGCCATGGGCCTGGTGGTGGGGGAACCGGGACGCGGGACGTTCGTGCGGACGCAATCCGGCTACGACGGCCTTGAGCCGTCACGCGCCCTGCCGGTGCCGCGGGTCGCGGACCTGTCGTTCAACCAGCCGCTGGGCGAGGGCCAGGCCGACCGGTTGCGGCAGGCGCTGCGTGCGCTCTCCGTCTCGGGTGAGGCGGAGGCGTTGCTCCGCCAGAACCCGCCGGGCGGGCACCTGCACGAGCGGGCGGTCGTGGCCACCTACCTGCTGGAGCGAGGCATCGACACGGCGCCGGCGAACGTCCTGCTCACGAGCGGCGCCCAACAGGCGCTCGATGCCGTGCTGCGCTCCCTCACCAGGCCCGGTGACGTCCTCGCGGTCGACGCACTCAGCTATCCCGGCATCAAGCTGCTCGCCTCGGCCCACGGACTCGACATGGCACCGATCCCGCTCACGGAAACAGGGCCCGACCTCGCCGCGCTCGACCGCATGTGCCGGACACGCCCCGTCCGCGGGATCTATGCGATCCCCACCCTGCACAACCCGCTCGGCTGGGTCCTCGGCCGGGATCAGCGGGACCGCCTCGTCACCATCGCCCGTTCACACGACTGCCTCCTCATCGAGGACGGCACCTACGCGTTCCTCGACTCGTCACCGCCTCCGCCTCTCCGGGCCCTCGCCCCGGAACGCACCTGCTACGTCGCCGGACTCTCCAAGAGCGCCGCTCCCGGCCTGCGGTTCGGCTTCACCGTACTGCCCGGCCCTTACGTGGAGACCGTCACCAGGAGTCTTCGCCTGGCGGCATGGGGCGCTCCGGGACTCATCACCGCGCTCGCCACGGGCTGGCTGGCCGATGGCACGGTCGCCCGCTGGGAGGAGGACCGCCGAGGCGATGCGGCCGCCCGGCAGGGAATCGCCCGCACCGCACTCGCCGGAATGCCCCTCACGGCGCATCCCGTCTCCTACATGGTCTGGCTCGGCCTGGAACCGCACCAGCGTCCGGACCACGTCGCGGACCTGCTGGCCGGAGCAGGCATCCTCGTGTCCACGGCAGACGCCTTCGCCACCGGCCCTCACCGCCCCCGAGCACTCCGGCTGGCGCTCGCAACGCCGCCCCGGGACGAACTCGGGGCCGTGTTGGAACGCGTGCGGGACGTGATCGATGCGATCCCGCCATGACGACCTGCTGACCGCCTACCTCTTCGGCATCCGCGCAGACCTTGGTTCGTCTCACCTTGCCGTCCTTCGGCCCGACCAGGGCGCACCACCGCTGAGCACGGGACCGGGGAAGCGGGAACCCACAGCGTTCCAGGTACCGTCCGGGCGCTGCGCCCCGGTCGGCGATCAGACGGTGGCCATGAAGCGGGGGTATGCCGTCGCGGTTGTCGAAGTGCCGGAACGCCGCGACGACCAGGGCCGGTGGTCTTCGTCCGCTCCCGGCCGAAGACCACCGGCCCTGGTAGGCCGCCGGCCCGCGAAGCACATGAGTCCACCGTCCGATGGGATCGCGCCGAGGTACGACCGCAGGAGGAGTCCCGCTACTCCCGCGGTCGCAAGGCGGCCGTTCACCTGGCGTGCGCGACCGCGGCTCCGCTTGCACCGGCGAGATGCCTGGATGCGACTCCGGTCGTACGGGAGGTGCCCTCGGCCTGCGACTCCCGTCGCATGCGACGGCGACCCGGGGTCGATGTGCATCGCGTGCCCCGCCCCGAGGATGGCCGGGTGACCGAAATCATCGCGGGACTGTACATGTCCCCCCTGGAAGTTCTTGCCTTGCTGGGTGCCGTCGCGCTGGTGGTGGGACGCTGGCTTCCCCCCGTCGCCCGCCCGGGCGTCACGATCGCGGCGGGGGCGGTTCTCGTGCTGTCCGCGATCGTGCTGAGTGGGGTGGGGATCCGCTGGCAGATGCTGCCGGTACTGGCAGGCGCTGCCGTCACGTTGCCGTTCGCCCTCTCCCCCCTGCTGCGACGCCGTACCGGGAAGCCGATGTGGCGGGCCCGATGGTGGCTGGCGTTGCCCGGGTCGGTGGCCTGCGTCGGCCTGATCGCCATGGGTCCGGTGGCCGCCTGGGCCTTTCCTGTACCCGTGTTTCCCGAGCCGTCAGGCCGTTTCGCGGTCGGCACCCGCGTGGTGCAGTGGACCGACCCACGCCGCCCCGAGACCTTCACCGCCGATCCGCACGACCGGCGCACGGTCGTGGTCCAGCTCTGGTATCCCGCGCGGAAGAGCCCCGCAGGCACGCGGCGGGCCCAGTACCTCGGACGCACGGAGCACGAGGCGCGCACCGTTTCCGACGCCCTCGCCGGCCAGGTCGGGTTGCCCGGCTTCCTGGTCGACGGCGTCGCGCGTGCCCACACCCGTGCGGTCCTCAACGCCCCGGTGGCCGACAGGGGCGGACGGTTCCCGGTCGTGCTGTTCTCTCCCGGATCGGGCGGAGTGCGCACCCAGAACACCGCTTGGGCGGAGGAGCTGGCCAGCCACGGCTATCTGGTCGCCGCCCTCGACCACCCGTACGATTCCGCCGTCGTCGTCCTCACCGACGGCCGAACGCTGCACACCAGAACCGCCTCCACCGGGGACCGGGACCGGGACGCCGTGCTGTCGACCGGCTGGACGGCTGTTCGGGCAGCCGACCTCAGCTTCGTCCTCACCCAACTGGACCGGCTGGGCCGAGGTGGTACCGCCGGCCCGCTGACCGGACGCCTGGACACCGGTCGGGTCGCGGTCACCGGCCACTCCATGGGTGGTGCTGCCGCCCTGCGGGCAGCCCGGCAGGACCACCGGTTCGATGCCGTCGTGGATCTGGACGGCTACCCCCACGGCCCCACGTCCCCCTCCCTCCACCAGCCGGCGCTCGCGCTCACCCAGGCCGTCACCCCCGGAACCGACCCACGCTACATACCCCGCCTCACCATGGCCCTTGAGCACAACACCGTGACGAGTTACCGGCTCACCATCCCCGGCGCCGCACACCTCACCTTCATGGACGGCCCCCTGTACCTGCCACCTGTGCCCTCGCTGGTCGGCTCCCTGGGCCGCACCGAGAGCCCGCATGTCGTCGCCGCGACAACGCTCGCCTTCCTGGACACCACCCTGCGGCACCAACCCGGTGACCTGGCCGGCGTTCTGGCCGGCGTTCTGGCCGGCTACGGCGACCTCAGCGTCCACCACCCGGGCGACAGCCGCTGATCAGCTGTGCTGCGGCAGCCGACGGCACGGCCGTTCCCCTCGCCGACCGGAGTGTGGTCCCGGGTGCCACCCGCGAGTCAGTTGCCACCCAAAGGCATTCGATCACCTGACGCAGTCAGGCCGGGCGGGCGCGGAGGCGGCGCAGCATACGGAGGTCCTCGAAACCGACTGAGCGGGCGGCAGCGTCGATCGTGGCGCCATGGCTGATGAGGTGTTGGGCGCGTTCGAGGCGGAGGGTCTGCTGGTAGCGCAGCGGGGTGAGCCCGGTGGCGCGGCTGAAGAGGCGGGTGAGGGTGCGTTCACTCACGCCGACGGCCGAGGCCAGGGTGGGCAGCGGGAGCGATTGGTCGAAGCGGGTGTCGATGAGGTCCTGGGCGCGGTGCACGGTGTCGTCGAGGTGGGACCGGTGCCGGAGCATCGCGCTGGACTGCGGCTCATGGCCGTTGCGGCGAGCGTAGAGGACCATGTCCCGGGCCACCTGGGCGGCGACCGCCGGGCCGTGCCGGGCCGCGACCAGGTGCAGGGCCAGATCGATGCCGCTGGCGATGCCGGCCGAGGTGATCACCCGGTCGTCGGAGGTGAACAGGACGTCGCGGACCACCACCGCCCTGGGATGGCGCAGGGCCAGCTCGTCCTGCACGTCGTGGTGGGTGGTGCAACGGCGGCCGTCGAGCAGGCCGGCCCGGCCGAGCGCCTCGGCTCCGGCGCAGACGCTGGCCACAGTCCCGCCCCTGGCGTGGTGGTCCCGGAGGGCCTGCAAGGAGGCGGCGGCGATGGCTGGGGCGTCGGCCAGGGTGGCTGTCCGCCAGCCGGGCACCACGATCAGATCATCGGGTCCGAGCTCGGGCCAGTCGAGTCCGGCCACCAGCGGCAGCCCCTGGGCGGTGGGGACGTGTGGCTGCTCGGCGACGTACGAGAGTGTGTAGGGGTGCCCGAAGTCGGCGGCCGTGGAGAAGACCTGCGCGGGGCCGGCCAGGTCCAGCAAGTGGACTCCGGGCACCAGGAACAAGGCGATGTGACTCACGATTCGGTCATCATGACTGACGTCCCGCTGCTGCCTCCAGCTGGTCGACCGTCGCGATGGTGGCGAAGCGTCCGGCGAGGGCGCACTCGGTGCGCCTGATGACCTCTTCGGCAGCCAGCGTGCGGGGGTCGGCCAGCAGCTCGGCGACGCTCTGGTCGGCGGGCGCGTCGCGGTGCGGGACGGGATTGGTCGCGGTCGCGTCGACGGCGAAGGTGACGCGGTAGCCGAGGTCGCTGGCGACGCGGGTGGTGGTCTCCACGCACTGCTCGGTACGGATGCCGCAGACGGTGAGTTCGCGGATGCCGCGCCCGGTGAGGAGTTGTTGCAGGTTGGTGGTGGTGAAGGCGTTGTGTGAGGTCTTGTGCAGCAACGGCTCCCCATCCGCTCGTTCCAGCTCCTCCATCAGCCGGACATGGCCGAGGGCCGGGTCGAAGACATCACCGGTGCCGGGCTCGGAGTGCAGTATCCACACCACCAGGTCTCCGGCTCGGCGGGAGAGCCGGACCAGCCGGTTCACCTGGTCGGCGATCCTCAGGTCGGAGGTGGTCGCCCAGAGCGGACGGGCGCGGAAGGACTCCTGGACATCGATGACGATCAGTGCTCGGATCATGTCTCCAAGCCTGAGCCGCCGGGCGGGGCATCGACAGGCCGGATCGGGTCCGGCAGCGGACCGATCCGGTCAGCGGTGCAGGCGCTGCCCGGCCTGCGCCGTAGCGGCCGGGCAACGCTTCCTTGCAGTGGCTCTCCATCAGGCCGGCCCGGTGGGCCGTATTGAGGCCGTCCTGCCCTCGCAGCCCTCGCGCCGACGTGGCGAGCTGTGCCGCGGTGCGCGGTTCATCGACACCGCTCCGCGCGGAGCGGTGTCGAAGAACCGCCCGCCGCAGTGACGGCAGCTCGCGTCTCAGCCGTGCCCGGTCGCCGGGCGGCGCAGTGCCGCCTCGGTGCCGGCGATGAGCTCGTCGAGGTAGGCGCGGGCGCCGCGCGGCCGGGTGAGCGCTGCCGCCTGTCCGGACCACAGGTTGACGTAGTCGGCCAGGCCCCGTTCCGCGGCCGCTGTGCGCAGCGGGCGGGTGAGTGCGTACTGGATCGGGTAGGGGGCCAGTTCGTTCTCGTATGCCAGTGCCCCACGGATGAAGCGGTTGGGGACGGCTCGCGCGAGCCGTCCCGAGAAGGCTCGGGTCAGTACGGTCGTACGCGCCTCGGGGCCGTGCAGCGCGGCCCGGTGGACGGCGCTCGCGCCGGACTCATCGGTGGCGAGGAAGCCGGTGCCGATCTGCACTGCGTCCGCCCCGAGCGTCAGCGCCGCGGCGATGCCCCGGCCGTCGGCGATGCCGCCCGCGGCCACCACGGGGATCGAAACGGCCTGTGCGACCTGGGGGACGAGGGAGAAGGTCCCGACGAGGGACTCATTGACAGGGCGCAGGAATGATCCGCGGTGCCCTCCCGCGTCGCTGCCCGAGGCGACGACGGCGTCCATGCCTGCCGCCTCGATGGCGAGGGCCTCCTCCACGGTGGTCGCGGTGCCGATGGTCCGGATGCTCCGGCGCCGGGCCTCGTCGAGTACCCGGGTGTCGGGGATGCCCATCACGAAGGTGATCACTGGCGGCTCCGCCGCGAGCAGCGCGTCGATCTGCTCATCGAAGCGGGGAGCGGGTGGCGGATCCTCCAACGTCCCTGTCGGCAGGGCCAGTTCCTCGAACCACGGGCGCAGCAGCTCGGCGTAATGGGCCCTGCGGTCACGGTCGGGCGGTGCCGCGGCTTCGTCGGGGTGCGGGACCCAGAGGTTGACGGCGAAGGGTCGGGTGGTGGCCTTCCGCAGCTCACCCACGAGCTCGCCGATGCCGTCCGGTGTGAGGATGTGTGCTCCGTACGAGCCGAGCCCGCCGCCCTCGGAGACGGCCGAGGCGAGCGCCACGGACGACAGTCCGCCGCCGAACGGGCCCTGCACGATGGGGAGATCGAGGCCCAGCAGCTCGGCGAGCCGGCCACGGGTCCAGGAGTGCTTTCGATCGGTCATGCCAGTCGTCCTTGGAGTTGAGGGGGGCTCGGGTTGGGGCGTTCACCGGGCGACAGTGAGCGCAGCGCGCCCCGCCACCTGCTCCAGGGCGGTCTCGGCCACCCGGCGTCCGAGATGCTCGGCAGTCCGCAGATCCGACCCGGAGGGGGCGTCGTCCGGGCCCAGTTCCGAGGGTGACTGGGCCATCGCGCCGAGGAAGCCGCCGAGGCGGTTGAGGTCCTCCGGGGTTCCCGCGGTGGAGTACTCACCGCCGGGCGGCAGACCCAGCGAGACCCAGTTCATGCCGTGCTGAGCGGCGAAGAGCGAGAGGGAGACCAGGACGTTCAGCTTGTCGCCGTTGACGCCCGCGGAGTTGGTGAAACCGGCGGCGAGCTTCCCGGCCCAGCCCTGCTCCATCCAGACCGGGGCGCTGGCCTCGGCGAAAGCCTGGAAGACGGCGGACTGGCTGCCCATGTAGGTCGGTGTGCCGAAGACGATCGCGTCGGCGGCGGCCAGCGTCTCCCACAGATGGTCGTCCACGACGGCCACGTCGCACAGCCCGGCCCGCGCTCCGGGCAGAGATCCGGCTCCGGCGGCGACCGCACGAGCCTGGCGGGCCGTGTGACCGTAGCCGCTGTGGAAGGCCACGGCGACGGTGATGTTCTCGGGCATGGTGAAGTCCTCACGGATCGGGCTGGTCGGTGGGCAGGCACCCACCACCTGACGAGACCATAGACGACCGGTCAACTAAAAGCCATCCTCGTAGTTGACCGGCCGTATACTCACGCCATGGGACGGACGAGCACTGCACGGGAACGACTGCTGGACGCGGCCTGCGGCCTGATGCTGAGCCGGGGTTACGGCACGATCGGTGTCGCCGAGATCTGTGCCCGCGCCGATGTGAAGAAGGGCAGCTTCTACCACTTCTTCGAGTCGAAGCAGGCGCTGACGATCGAGGCGATCAACGCGCACTGGGCGGCCCAGCGGTCCGCCTGGGGGGCAACCCTGCGCGGCGACGGGCCGGCGGAGGACCGGCTGGAGCAGCTCCTCCTCGACCAAGCCGCGGCCCAGCGCGCGGCGAAGACCGAGGGCGGCGCGGTCAGCGGGTGCCTGTTCGGCAATCTGGCGCTGGAGATGAGCACCCAGGACGCGGTCGTCCAGGCCCGGCTGGCAGAGATCTTCGACGAGCAGATCGACATGGTGCACGCCACGCTGGCGGATGCGGCCGAGCAGGGCGCCATCCCCCGATCGGCCGCGACCCGCACCACCGCCCGCGCCGTTCTCGCCCAGTTGGAGGGCATGGTCATGTTCGCGAAGCTGGCGAACGACCCGTCCGTCATGGACGGGTTGTGGCCGCAGGTCTCCCGGCTCCTGCGGAGCTAGGGAGCCGTCGGCAGGAGCGACCCTCCCGGAGCAGGAAGTTGCTTTCGCCGTTGGGTGGTGTGTGACGGGCGAGCAGCACCCGCCCGTTGTCGATGCACACGGCGTACGCCGCCAGCCGGAAGCTCATTCCCCCGCATCTCCCCCGGACCGTATCCCGACGTCCGACATCCGTGCAGCGCCATGAGCGCAGAGTGGAGCCAGATTCAACCTCTGACGCTCTTGAGCCACTTCGGTTCCGTCATTTCGGTCTCACGAGCCGCCACCCAGACCGCGACAGGAGCTGACCGGGGCCTTGACCCTTCGGGGCGGCGGTGCACCCGTCCTGGTCCCTGGGCGTCGGCCCGGTCGGCCCCGATGCGCCGGTAGGACTCGGTATCGGGCCCTGAGGCCGGCGGGCGCCGTTGCGGAAGCGCGCACATCATGCCGGGGGTAAGGGGCCGGCGGTGGTCACCGGCTCGCCAGTACCCAGTAGTCGGCGGTCTCGTCGGCGGTGTACGGCTGGTCGACGTGGCGCTGGAGGACTTCCGTGCGTTGCGCCGCGCAGAGTTCGTTCAGGTGCTCGACGAAGTTGGTTTCTTCGAGGTACCGCTTGCGGGTGCTGAGGAGAACGTATCCACCCGGGCGGGTGACGCGGAGGAGTCCCTCCACGGCTACCGGGAGAACGTGTCCGGGGGTGAAGACTCCGCAGCACAGGGTGATGTCGTAGGTGTGGGCGGAGATCTCCCTCAGTCCGAGATTGAGGTCGACACCGCTGGTGAGGAGCCGATACGTGCCGGTCTTCGCCGCCTCGGCGATCATCGCGTGGCTGAGGTCGAGGCCGTCGAGTGTGGTTTCCGCGCGCGCGGCCAACTGCGATCCGATCAGTCCCGTGCCGCAGCCCGCGTCCAGAGCGGTGGTCGGGGTGCCGTCGCGCTGCAGGCTGGTGAACAGGTCGGCCATGATACGGGGGCCCTGGTAGTCGACGTTGCGCACGTCCCGCTCGTATGTGGTGGCCCATGAGCCGTAGTAGGCGGTGAGCTGATCGGGCGTGCCGTCGAGCTGGTGGGAGCGGGCTATGACGTCATGGCTTGTCTTCACTGGGTGACCTCTCCGGTGTGCTGGAGGACGTTCTCCTGGAAGTGGTTGATGTTGCGTTCCATCCGGCGCGAGAGGACGGCACGGTCGAAAGCCGGAGAGGAGCAGCCGATCTGCATCCGCTGCACGATGTCCCAGTCCTCGTCGTTGACCTGCTTCCAGTTCTCCAGCGTTGCGGTGCGCTGGTTCTCAAAGGCTGGGGAGTGTGCGGCGTCCCCGACGAAGTAGAAGTCGAGATGCTCGACGGTGCGGTCCGCAGCTTGGGGGTCGAGGTGCCAGGCGAAGAGGTGGTCCGGCATGAGGCCGATGAGGAAGTTGGGGAAGAGCGAGAAGTACTCCGCCCTCAGGTCATCACTGGCGGCGGGCCAACGGGGGAGTTGTTGTTCGTTTCCTTGGGCGGGGGCGTAGAGCCCTTGTCCGATGCCGATGAGGTCTTCGGAGAGCCGGAGCTGGTACCGCTCCGTAAAGGGTGAGTAGGTGTTCAGCGTTTGGTGGATGAACGGCACGTGGTAGCTCTCGAGGAAGTTCTCCACGATCAGCTTCCAGTTGGCCTGGAAGTCGTAGCGCAGGTGTGCCGTGTGCTGCATGAGCGACAGGTCGTAGGGCTGCCAGCGTTCGACGAGCGGTGCCAGGGCGGTTTCCAGCGGTGCGGCGGCAGGGTCGAAGTGGACGAAAACGAAGTCGAGCCACTCGCCCACCGCCAAGGGCTTCAGACCTAACTCGGCCGCCGGTAGGTCGGGAAGGTCATGACGGTCGACCCCGGCGAAATGCCGGCTTCGTATGAGCTGACCGTCCAGGGAGTAGATCCAGGCATGGTAGGCGCAGACGAGCGTCTTGCGGCCTTCCTTCGGTTCGCACAGCAGCTTGGTTCCGCGGTGCGAGCAGACGTTGTGGAAGGCGTGCAGGCGGCCGTCCGAATCGCGGGTGATGATCACAGGTCGGCCGGCCACCTCGACCGGTATGGCGGCACCGGGCCGGGAGACCTCACGAACCGGGCATGCGTAGACCCATGACTCGGTGAAGACGCGTTCGCGTTCGCGCTCGAACTGGGCCTGGCTGGTGTAGGCGGTCGCGGGGAGGGCGGCGCGTTCCGCCAGGCGCTCTCCTTCGACGTATCGCATCGGATCTACATAGGCCTCGGGTTGCAACGTCGGTCACCTTCCGTGACTGGTGTTGTCGGCGGTGTTCGTGTGACACGTACCCACCTCCGCTGCGTGCAGATGATCCGTTTCCGGTCAGGTATCCAGAACGGTTTAGGTAGGGGCAGGCGTCTTGAGCACCGCTAGAGTCGATCGCATGACGAACAATGATCGGGGCCTCGGATCGGGGCCGGGCCAGAGCGCCGGCTCCGCGCGGCGGCTCACACCGGCAGGTGAGAAGGTCCTTGCGGCCGCCTCGCGACTTTTCTACGAACAGGGCATCCAGGCGGTGGGGGTGGAGGCGATCGCCGCCGAGGCGGAAGTGACCAAAAAGACTCTGTACGACCGCTTCGGCTCCAAGGACGAGTTGATCGTGGCCTACCTCCGGGCCCGCGATGAGCAGTGGCGCGCGGATCTGCGTGCTCTCCTCGCCGAGCGCCGGGGCGTTCCCCGAGACCAGCTGTTGGGCATGTTCGACGTCCTGCAGGCGTGGATGACGGCAGGCAACCGCCGCGGTTGCGCCTTCGCTCGCGCCTGTACCGAACTTCCCCCGGGCCACCCGGGCCGGCGGATCGCCAGGCAGCACAAGACCTGGATGCTGACCCGGCTGCAAGAGGCAGCGGACGCCGCGGACGCCACCGACCCCGGGGCATTGGCCGAGCAGCTGTTGATGCTGCACGACGGCGCGTGCGCCTCTTCGGCGAGCGATGTCGCGCCCGATCCGGTCGTACGTGCGCGCCTGGCGGCTCGTGTTCTCATCGACAGTGCGTGCGCCACGCCATAGATTAGCTATACCGGTATGTATACCCGAGTACCGGGAAGGCTGCACTCGCACAGGCCGTATCGCGACCGGGAAGGCGGGGCCATGACACCTCTGCGCACGTTCTTACGCTTCTGCGGAGACTTCGCCTATGGCATACACGCGGCTCACGCCATCAGGCTGGGGCTCAAACCGCCGCCCCGCCGTCGCCGGAAACCGCGCACGGTCGACAGCGCGCACCGGTCGGTCCAGTCGTCGCAGCCGGACACGACCGACGCAGTGGACGGCCGCAGGGATCGGAACGAGCCCACATGAACACGCCATCGCGCGCCTCCTCCCCACCCCTTCTGTCCGGCATCGGATTGCCCCTCGTCCTGCCCGGGCTGGCGATGATCGCGGTCTGCTACGGACTCGCCCGGTTCAGTTACGGCCTGTTCCTGCCCGAATTCCGCGACGACTTCGACCTCACCCCCGGCCTTCTGGGGCTCATCGGAGCGGGTTCCTACGTCGGGTACTGCCTGGCCATCGCCGCCTCGGGCTATGTCTGTCCCCGTCTGGGGCCACGAGCCGTCGTCGCCCTGGCGGGCCTCATCTGCACGGCGGGGATGTGCCTCGTCGCCGCCGCTCCCGACGGGACCGTTCTCGCCGCGGCCATCCTCGTCGCAGGCGTCAGCGCCGGCTTCGCCTCGCCGCCCATGGGCGACGCTGTGGAACGGCGTATTCAGCAGCACCGGCAGGGGGCCGCCAACACCTGGATCAACTCCGGAACCAGCATCGGGGTACTCGTCTCCGGGCCCACGGCCCTGTTGGTGGGCGACAGTTGGCGGGCGGCGTGGTTCTCCTTCGCCGCGGTGTCCCTGGCAGTGACCCTGTGGTGCGTCCCCGTCCTGCCCGGCAGGGACACCGGGCCCACACCCCTGACGCCACCCCGGCCCACCGGCCCGAGGAGGACCGCGGAATGGGTCAACCGCACGACGGCACCGCTGCTGCTCTCCACGACTGCCATGGGACTGGTGAGTGCCGTGTACTGGACCTTCTCCCGGGACCTGGTCGTCTCCCAAGGGCACATGACCACCCCGGTCTCCATGATCTTCTGGATGGTCATCGGCATCGCCGGCCTGGCGGGCGGTCTCGCCGGCCGGCTCGTCGGCGCCTGGGGGCTGCCCACCGCGCTGCGCTGCTGCCTGCTGGGTTTCGGCGGGGCCATCGCGCTGCTCCCCGTGACCCCGGACAGCACGGCGCTCGCCTTCCTCTCAGCCGCCGCGTTCGGCGCTTTCTACATCCTCCTCACCGGCATCTACCTCGTGTGGAGCATCCGGGTGTTCCACAGGCAGCCCTCCGCCGGCATCGCCCTCTCCTTCGCGATGATCTCCGTCGGCCAAGCCGTCGGATCACCCCTCGCGGGAAGCGTCGCGGGCACTTTCTCGACGACCACGGCATTCATCGCCTCAGGAACACTCTGTTGTCTCGTTTCCCTCATCGGCCCTCGACCGGTCAACGCAGCGCCCACTCCCGAACGCATCACCTCCTGAGGCCGCAGAACGGGCATCACGATGCCGACCGCGGCCGAAGGCACTCCCCCAGCACCGGTGACACCGCACAGGTTTGTCGGCATGCCGCTCCCGTGCCAGCGATGCGTACACGGACAGCCAGCAGCCGTCCAGACCGGGGACCCTCCCACTGCGCCAGGTCGGTCCGACGAGGAACACGGGCCGGGTGGCGAGCCGCGTGAGCACTACCGCCGCGAACGGGCGACTGATCCGCGGCATCACCAGCGAGCCGTGCGGCGTCCGGCCGTGCGCCGGGCACGGCCGGCGACGTAGTAGCGGACCGTCGGAGGCCGGAGGGCTGGACCAGCCCATGGCCTCGCGATCACCCGAGCCGTCGACGTCCGGCCCGGCAACGAAGAGGTCAGGACGAAGACCGCGCGTCGCTTCCTCAGTGGCCGCGGCGAGCGGCGGAAGTCCCGGCGGTGGTCGTCCCGGGCCTCGGTGCCGAACGCCCTCGGCGGCACTGGCATCGAGTGACGGACAACACCGGGGCGCCGGCGAACTTGGCAGAACTGCGACCGATCCCACTTTGCGGGGAAGACGTACGGGCTCGTGGGGACCACCGCAACCAGCAGGATCTCGGAGGGGTACGCGCTCGCCCGGTTCGAGATGTTCCGCACCGCCCCGGCGCCTGCCGCGGTTCCCCCTTCGCGGGCCTGTCGCGTGGTACCCGCCGCAGACGAGCGGGTCTGGTCGCGGCGGCACCGGGCGCGGCGGTGGAACGACCGCGGGCGCGACCTGCGAGACTGGGCCGGGACCGGTTGCGGTCCCGCTCCGGAGTACCGGAGCCCGCTGTGACATGTCGTATGGGGTGGGGAATGCCGAAGCACCGGTTGTCCAGGAAGAACCGTTACATCGCTCTGGCCGCGACGGGTGTCGTCGTCGTGGCCGGTGCCGGGATCGCGGCGCAGACCTCGATGGCCGCCTCGGCGTGGCCGGCGCAGAAGACCTACACGGGCCGGGCGTTCGACGCCTGCACGGCGCCCTCGCTCACCGCGATGAAGGCGTGGAAGAGGGACGCCTACTACGGCGGTGTCGCGGTCTACGTCGGCGGCAAGAACCGCGGCTGCGCCCAGCCCAACCTGACCAAGTCCTGGGTGAAGTCGGTCGACACGCTCGGCTGGCGGGTCATCCCCCTGTACGTCGGCGCCCAGCCGCCCTGCCAGAAGAGCGGGAGCAAGGAGAGGTTCACCGCGGCCAACGCGGCCTCGGTCGGGGTGAGCAACGCCAACGACGCGGTCGCCAAGGCCTCGGCGCTCGGCATGAAGGCCGGCAGCCCCATCTACCTCAACATGGAGTCGTACGACATCGCCGACAAGGTGTGCAACGACGCCACCCTCACCTACGTGCGGTCCTTCACCAAGACCCTGCGGGCCAAGACCTACCGCGCCGGCCTCTACGGCTTCAGCAGTTCCAGCGCCAAGGCGATCGCCACCGCCAAGGACCGCACGGACCTGCCGGGCAACCTCTGGTACGCCCTGTGGAACGGCCAGGAGACCACCACCAAGGACTGGCCCTGGGACCCGAAGCTGTACACCGGCCACAGCCGCGGCCACCAGTACAAGGCCAACAGCAAGGAGACCCGCGGCGGTCACACCATCAACGTCGACCGCAACGCCTGGGACGCCCCGGTCGCCATCATCGGCTGACCGGCCGGCATGACGGCCTGACCAACGGCTGAGGCGGGGGGCTGTCAAGGGAGCCGTGCCAGGAAGCGAACCCGGTCAGGGGGACGACGCGCGCCCGGCCGAACCCGCCGAGGGCCGGCCGGGTGGCGTGCGCACGGGCGCGGCGCTGTGCGTCGAGCGGCGCACGGCAGGCCAGCGGCGAGGACGGCGAGGACCAGGAACGACGCCGCTGCCGAGTCGCGCTGCTCCACCTCCCCCGCCCCGGCGACGCGTCGACGGTCGCGGCTTTCCGCCGCACGGGTGTACCGACCGGAGTCCCTGGTCCGGCGGGAGGGCTGTCGGGCCCTGCTCCGGTGGAGGCCGAGAAGAAGATCACCGGCCTGGACGTCAATGTCCTGCGATCCCGCACCCTGACCAGCGGGCAGCGCACGCGCGCCTCCGGCGCGATGAGGAGAGGCACATCCGTCGGTGCCCGCGGCGGGGCGCCGGCGCGGGCCAGGAGCAGGCGCGCCGAGCTCACCGCGGACGAGCTCGTCGCGCTCGCGCTGGAGTGGGCGGCTAGCCTCACTGGAGGTGGTGCGAGGGTCAGTGCCGCGCAGAAAAACGAGCCCAGCCCCGACCTGCCGGGGCTGGGCTCGTGCTGGAGCGCTGGGCAGGCCTTGCACCTGCATCTCCCCGCAGGAAGCGGGGCGTCTTTCCTTGGACGACCAACGCATGGGCGTAATCCGGCCCGCAGGCGGCCCGTCCAAGATCCACTGTATCGCAGGTGAACCGGCCGGCGCACATCGGCCGCCCCCAGGGTTTCGGCCGTACGGCTACCGGCTCACCGAATGAGGCCTCCTCAGGACGCCGATCGGCGCGCGTCCCCCACGCGGGCGACATCACACCAGGTCATCCGCCGAACCGACGAGGACTGCCCGCTCGCCGGTTACCGGGACGTCCTCGCCTGTGGTTGCTTGCGGCGGAGAGAGGAGGTCCATGAGCGCATCGGAAGCGAAGAGAAAGGCCACCATCACCACCGGTACGAGTAGGGCGAGCAGGATCACAGAACCTCCCGTCAGGCGGTCTGGGGGCTTCACAGCCCGGCCTCCAGGATGGGTCCGAACAGGACGACACGCACGGCGAGCACAGGCACGGCCGACCCGGTGGGGGCCGGGCAAGACGGCAACGCTGGACCCGGTCGCCCGCTCCACCCGTTGGACGCCGCGCGGAGTGCTCCGCTGCGGTGGTCGCCGATGAGGGTGGCGCAGGCGGTCATGGTGGCCGCTTCCGCGACACGACGAGGACCCGGCTGATGAGGATCCCGTGCGGGGAGTCCAGCCGCGGGGGTGCGGTTCCGAACACCGCGCGGAGGGCCGTGGCGACGATGAGCAGGCGCTTGTGGCCGAGCCGGTCGACCACGACTCCGGAGCGAAGTCGACCACGGCTCCGGAGCGAAGGGGTCGAGCCAGCGAGGGCGAGCGCGGGAAGCGTCAGCACCACGGAAAACCAGGGCCGCTGCTCGGCACCTGCGCGGAGTGGTCCGCACGCGAGGCGGTACGGGACGAGGAGGACCGCCCCGAGAACTGGTCTCGTCCGGCTCGCCCGGATGGACGCGCAGGGCGTCGACGTGCAGCTGGTCGGCCCCTCGCCGTCGCACTGCCCCCTACCGGACCGACGCGCCCACGGCCGGGAAGGCCCACCGGCTGGCCGACGAGGCGACCGCCGCGCATCGCGCGGCGGCGCCGGACCGGCTGCGGGGCCTGGGACGGGTGCTCCTGCAGCATCCCGCACTGTTCGTGCCGGCCCTGGAGCACGCGTCTCCTTCCGGCATCGGGTGTCACGCGGTCACGCCCGGCCGCGCGATGGCGCCTCCGTGCAGATCGGAGCCGGTTCTCGAGGGCCGTGACATGAAGGGGTTGTCTCGGTTGGCACCGGGGCGCGTGACTGCCAGCGGTGGCTTGTCGGCACAAGGAGTTGACGTCCGAGGGGTGGTCAGGTCTTCTTCCTGGATGTCTGCTCTCCGTTTTCAACAGCCTGACGGCGATGCCACTTTCCAGGACTGGCAGCACGTCCACAACGTGATCATCCCGACCCATGCCTTGTCTCTGGAAGACATACGGGAACGTGCCGAGCGCCACCACCTGGAGATCGCGTATCTCGGTCACGCGCTCGTGGGCTGCAGCACGGTACGCCCGCCGACGGACGACACCGTGACGGCGACAGTGATCGCCCGGGTGCTCGACGCTCACCGTGGACAGGGATTCGGCGAAGCGCTCTACGGGCGTGGGCTCCAGCGGGCGCGGGAGCTGGGTGCCAGGGTCATCGAGACCGTCGTCCTGTCATCGAACGAGGACGGCCTGCGGTTTGCGCGGAAGCACGGGTTCGTCGAGACCGAGCGTTACCTGTTGCCGGGGGACACCATCCCCTGGATCGGCTCACGGCTTTCCTGACCAGGCATGACATGGACCGAAGCTCGTCCCTCCGGGCATGGCGACAGTCGAACAGCTGGTAGCGGGCCAGACCGCGGCCACCAGCCGGACGACCCGGGCCGCGCGAACCGTGTCGATGGACCAGGTCACGCAGACTGGCGACTGCGCCGGGCGGATTCGTTAGACAACCGAAGAGTTACCTTACATAATTCTTAGGCATGGGAAAGACTTACGAGCGCATCGACGGCCGGCTGCGCACCTTCATCGAGCAGCAGCCGATATTCTTCACCGCGACCGCCCCGCTGGCCGGTGACGGCACGGTCAACCTCTCCCCCAAGGGCCTCACGGGCTCCTTCGCGGTGCTCGACGAGAAGCGGGTCGCCTATCTCGACTTCGCCGGCAGCACTGCCGAGACCATCGCGCACTTGCGGGAGAACGGCCGGGTCACGGTGATGTGGTGCGCCTTCCAGGGGCCGCCCAACATCGTTCGGGTGCACGGCCGGGGCGAGCCCGTCTTCCGTGACGACCCGCGCTTCAAGGAACTGCTCGCGCACTTCCCGGACACCGACCCGGCCCGGCACGGGCTGCGCGCGATCATCGTGGTGACGGCCGAACTCATCCGTGACTCCTGCGGATACGGGGTGCCCCTCATGTCGTACGACGAAGATCGCGACCTGCACGGCAAGCGCTTCTCGCGTGAGGACGACGCCTCGCTGAGCGCGTACTTCTCCAAGAAGGACCACATCGCACAGAGCATCGACGGCCTGCCCGGACTGCCTCTTCCGCTGCCGCCCAGTAACTTCTGAGCCTCTCCCTCGGGGGTTACCCCGGCCGTGATACCCGCGAGGTGGCCGACGAGCGCGGTCGGCTCGGCGGTGTCGCGGCCGAGCCGCTTCATCTCGTAGAGGGTGGAGGTGACCCAGCAGTGCGAGGCGTGGGCCTGATCTCCCGGGCGGCGGCGAGCGCGGCCTCGAACTTCGGGCGGACCGCACCCGGGTGCTGACCCTCTCGGCGAAGATCTCGTCCCGGGGATGTTCCCGGCGGCCGGCGGAACCACACGGCAGGAGGACCTGGCGCGCATCCGCACCGCACGCCCCCACCGCTGAGCGGCGACATCGCCGCCGGTGCCGCCGCCGTGGTGCGCCGCTAGCGGTTGTCCTCGGGGTGCGGTCCCGTCGCGTACGGGTTCGGCTCGTCGTCCCCGAGCACGCCCACGAAGGGTTCGCCCTCCCCTGCGAAGGTGTACGCGCCGCCCTCGATCCGCCCGATCAACCCGCGCGTCCATTCCGCGCCGCCGTCAGCCGAGTGCACCCACATGTTCATGATCTCGCCGATGTGTCCCAGCTGCTCGGGTCCGTTCTCCGGCGTGTAGTACTCGGTGACCTCGGACCGCCACTCCTCAAGCCTTGTGATCCTCTCCTTGAGGAGGGCGACGGCCTCTTCCCGCGGCAGGTCGACGATGAATCCGATGCCGGCCGAGAGCATGTCCATCTGCTGGTCATACGAGGTCAGGGCCTGGCGCAGCAGCGTGAGGTACTCCTCGTTGCCCTTGTCGGTGATCTCGTACTCGACACGGGGCGGACCGCCGACGGTGCTCGGCGCGACCTCGTGCGCGAGGAGGAACCCTTGCTTCGCCATCTGCTTGAGCGCGTGGTAGATCGAGCCCGGCTTGGCGTTGGACCACTCGTGGGCGCCCCAGAACTCCAGGTCGTTGCGTACCTGGTAGCCGTGGGCTCGTCCGTGTTGGCGGACCGCGCCGAGGACCAGCAGCCGGATCGCTGACATGACCGTCTCCCTTGTAGACAACTTTGACTAGCCTATCTATACAAGTTTGACTAGCCGCCCACACGGAGGGCACCGCGGTAGCGGCCGACGCTCGACGAAGGTCTCATGCACCTGACGAAGGAGGACGTGGCATGAGTGCGACGCACGGTGTGAGCACGACGCAAGCCCAGGCTCGACGCCGGGCTGGGCGGCCACCGACTCCTGGACCATGACCAGACGCGAACTGGCCCACTGGGCACGCCAGCCCGTACAGGTGGTCGTCAGGCTGGTCTTCCCGGTGCTGACGCTGCGGATGTGCAGCTACCTGATCGCGGCGGACAGGGTGTCGAAGGCGACTTCAAGGCTCGGGCGAACCGGTCACACCTCCCGGGCGCCGCCGTCCCCGCTCGCCCGCCCCGCACCCCCGTGCCGGAGCGGGCGAGCGGAACCGGTCAGGGGCGCGTTCCCGGCTTGTCCACGGCCCCGAGCCTCTCGACGGCCGAAATACTGAGCAGGGTTTCCTCGGTCGTGACCTTCGAGTCGATCATGCCGCCGACGAGCATCATCGTGCGCTTGCCCCGGTATTCGTAGGTCTCGGGGTCGAGGAGCAGTTCCTCCCGGCGTCGGGTCTCCTTGGTGAACGGGTTGTCGTCCGAGGCGTGGACGGCCAGGGCCGGCCTGCCCAACGCGTCCTCGACCGGCTGCCCCCGGACCACCACTCCGGGGATCGTCGTGAGGGCGCGGAAGAGCGACAGGCGGACATCGGGCGGGATGGCGTCCACTTCCGCATAAGTGAAGCAGACCCGTTGGTACGCGCTACCGAGCCGGTCGATCCTCTTGAGAGCCCGGAGCAGTTGTTCCGGTTCATCGGGAAGGTCCGCCACCTTCTGCCGAAGACTCTTGGGGGGTTCCGATTCGCCGATCACGGGGTCCAGCGCTCCGTGGGGCAGCGTTCTGCGGGTCCGTCCGCTGCCGTACTGGGTCCAGTTCTCCTCCGTGGACGTCCAGTACGGCGGCTTTCCCTTCTGCGGCACGGGATTGTGATCGTCGCGGAAGTTGAGCGTCGACTGCCGGACCAGAGTCTTCTCGTAGAGCCACTCCCCGCCGGCCGGTTCGGGAACGGCGGCCTGTTCGGCCCTCACCCGTGGCGTGTCCGCCGGCGGCACGACCTGTGCCACCAGGACGGCCGCCGCTGTGACGGCCGCCGCCGCACCGGCCACCGCGAGCAGCCACCGCCCCGGGGGCGTACCCGGGGGCGTTCGGCCTCGTCGAGAAGGCGTTGGCGGCCGGGTGCCAGGCGGGCGCGGTCGGGGGCGGGGGCATCCGCGCGGAAGTCCTGGAGGGTCCGCATCTCATCCATGGGTGACCTCCGTGTCGAAGTCGTGTACGAGGGTGGGGTCGCTTTCGCCGAGCGCGGCCCGTACTTTCCTGCGCGCCCGATTGAGCCGTGAACGGACCGTTCCGACGGGTATGGAGAGCGCCTCGGCGACCTCCTGGTACGTCAGGTCCGCCCAGGCGACCAGCAGCAGCACGTGCCGGTCGCCGCCCGACAGGGACGCCAGGGCGCCGGCCAGAGGCCCGTGGGCGGCCTGGGCGGTGACCCGGTCGTCGGCGTGGTCGACCCAGGACTCGGCGACCGGGTCGCGCCCGGTGCGGGCCAGCGCGTTGAGGGCGCGGACCTCGGTGCGGCGGTGCTTGCCGATCAGGTTGGCGGTGATGCCGTAGAGCCACGGGCGGGCGTTGGCACGGCCCAGGTCGTAGCGGGCGCGGCCGCGGAAGGCGGCAAGGAACGTATCGGCCGTGATGTCGTCGGCGGCCGTGTCGCCCAGCCGCCGGATGGCGTACCGGTGGATGTCGGCGGCGTACCGGTTGTACAACTCGGCGAAGGCGTCGGGGCGGTCCAGGGACCGCGCTATGACGGCCGAGTCGTCATGGCCGTCACCGCTGCGGGGTCCGGTGGGCCGGTCACAAGGTCTCCGTCTCTGGCGGGTGTGCTCACACCCTCTGTTCCCCGCAGGCCCCGGGGTGGTTCACGGGAGCAGTCGGCCCGGCATCTCGCGGGCGGGCTTCCGCGTCCGCCCGGATGGCTCCCCGGGCGCCGCTTCCCGCTCGCGGGCACCAGGCCCGCCGGGCGGCGAGGCCGAAGGCCAGCCCTCCGGCGATGAACCAGTTCCGAGTCGGCGCCCGCCTCGCAAGCCGGCCGCTCTTCCCAGCAACCCGTGGCGATAACGCCCCGGAGCGTCCGAAAGGTCAGCGCCTTTGCGATCAGCGCCCGGACGGGGGTATGACAGTCGACCACGCGGCGGCGTCGCTGCTTGGCGAAGGCCACGGCCGGTGCGGCGACCCGGGCTTCGGGCACGATGACCGCGCACGTCGGCGCCGTGGACCTGACGGGTGTGCCGTAGGTCCGGCGTGCCCACCGGGCCGCCGGTCGAGGCACTGTCGTGCGGCGCCAGGTGTACGGCATCCACTCCGCCACCGGCGCCGAGCTCCGTACCGGACAACTCCGCCTCCGGCACGCCGGCCGAGCGGGGCAGGGCGCCGAACCGGGCGTCGCCGGAGTATGACGCCCCGTCGAACCGGGCGGCGCCCGGGCTCACCGGTGCGGGGTCGCCTGGGCGGCGAGTAGCTGGTCCAGCAGTTCAGAGGGGAAACCCTCCCCTGTCCGCTGATCAAGCGGCCATTTTCCGGCTTCTGCGCGGGCAGGGCCGGCAGGTGTGCCGCCGAGCGCCACCCGGGTGGCGCCTTGGTGCATCGGTCGCCGACCAGGGGGCAAAAGGAGCACGCACGACGACGCATCGGAACGGACAATCAAGAGAAGAGCGTGATGGCGTGTCCTACTCCAGCCACCCCCAGACGCCGAACGGTTACGCGCAGACCCACCCCGACTCGCCGGTGAAGCGGAGCAACGGACTGGCGATCGCCGCGCTGGTCCTCGGTGTAGCGGCGATCCTCCTGTTCTGGACCGTCTTCGGCGGCATGGTGCTGGGTCTGCTCGCCCTCGTTCTCGGCATCATCGGCGCACGCAAGGCACGTGGTGGGCGGGCACCGTACCGCGGGATGTCGATCGCCGGTGCGGTACTCGGCGCCTTGGGTCTGATCGCGTCCACGGTGATCGTTGTGATCGGTGCTTCGATCCTGAACTCGGACGAGTACAAGAGCTTCGACGAGTGTGTCCGGCAGGCCGGGACGCAGAGCGAACGCGACGCCTGCTCGGCCGAGTTCGACCGGGAAGTGAACGACTGACCAGTCGGCCCGCGCTCGCGCGGGGCGCGGTGACGCGACGGTGCCCGCAAGGTCGCGGGCACCGTCCTGTCCGTCCGGCGGACGGCTGACGGCGGACGGCGGACGGCTCCGGGCTCCGGGCTCCGGGCTCCGGGCTCCGGGCTCCGGGCACAGCGTGCGGCCGGGCCAGCGCCCGGTGGGGCCCCGCTCAGGCCAGTGGCCGCGGGACGACCGCCGGCCGGTGCTCGGCAGTACCGGCACCGGCGAGTGCGGCGGCTCCCCGGCCGCAGCGAAGGCGTCCACCGCTCCGCATCCTCCCGGCGCCCGTCGCCTCCGGCTGCCACGTCCGCCGTCGGGCGTGCTCAGCAGCGTCAGCGCCTCAACGGTCCGACCGCTAAGCGGTGCAAGCGGCGCACGCCGCTGTCGGTGGCGACCACTACGATCGCCGCCGTGGAACTCGAAACGCAAATAGCCCGCCTGGCGGACCTCGGTCTGCCCCTCGTGGCCGACAGGACCGTCGACGACCTGCTCCACTCCCTGCCCAGGGAGCTGTTCGAGCGCGAGCCGTACGAACTCCTGATGTCCATGCTGGGCGCCGAGGTCGAGCGGGAGCCCTGGGGTCGGTGGTTCTGCGACCGGGCATGGACCTTCGACACCGAGTGCGTCTACGCGCCGGGCGCGTACGTGGGCATCGCCCGCAACCTGTGCCGGATCGCCGGCCGTCCGGGCGCCTTCACCGACCTCCGGGACCATGTGGACCTCGAGTCGGGCGAGGCGTGGATCGAGTACACCATCGACGGCCGCCGGCAGCGCTGGACCGCCGAGGTGCACGACGACTGGGCGGACACGCTGGTGGTCACCTACCTGATGGGCGACCTGGAACACAACGGGCGACGCTTCTGCACCAGGGACAACGGCCAGAGCATGTACCTGTACTTCCTCGACGAGGGCGCCAGGCACGAGATCAACAAGCTGCTCGACGGCAGGCGCCCGCTGGTGCCTGTCCTCGGCGGAAGCGATTGAACACCCCAGGCCCGGCCCACGTCCGAACCATGGCGGCTGACGCCTGTCCGTGGTCATGAGCGACTCCGCGCCGGGGTGTCCGGCCGGACCGCTCGACGGGGCTCGGTGGTTGGTGAATGGGCCGTGCCCCGCAGCCGGGCCCGCAGCGAGTGCCGAGCGCTGCGCGGTTCTTCTTTCCGCTCACGGACGTGGTCCCGCCCCGCCCCTGAGCCGGCCCGCGGGCACCTGCCGCCCGAAGGCAACCAGCAGCAGGTCCTGGGCGGAGCCGGTGAGTGGCGTGCCGACGCCGAACGACCAGTCCATGTCGTCGGCACACAGCCGCACGCCGGCCAGATCGGCGCCGAAGAACCTGGCGCTCTTGTACGTCACGTGATCGAGCAGGACCCGTAGGCGGTCCATGGGGACCTGGCGCTCCAGGCCGAGCGCGACGGTGATGTCCAGGCCGTGCACCACGTCGTGGCCGAGTGCCGAGACGAGGCCCCCGACCGGGGGTGTCCAGGGGTGACGGGCGTTGTCGCGCAGCCAGTTGGCCAATTGGCCCGGCCCGGCGGATGCCGCGTCCCTGCGGGCCAGGCGGTCGGTCATCCGGTGCAGGCTGCCGCGCGCCCTGACCAACTGTCCGATCACCTGCGGGACCGAATAGCGAAAGCCCATCGACATGTGGGCTGCGACTTCCCGTACCCGCCAGCCCGCGCAGAGGCTCGGCGCGTCCCACTGCTGGTCCGACAGGCCGTCCAACACGTCGGCGACGTCCCGGCGTTCGGCGGCGATCAAACTCGCGAGGTCCATACCTTCATGATCGCCGCGGCTCGGCCACAAGTCCAAGAGCCAGTTCTTCTGGCGGCCAGAAGCAGCGGTTGTGGAACCGCGGCACGTTCACCGGACTGCCGCGCCGCGGACACCGGGCCCTCATGTGCATAGGCACCGGAAAGGCGTCCGGATTCCCGTTGAGCGACGCCGGGTGGGGATCCCTACGCTGGGCACATGTTCCATGGGAAGACCTCTTACGTCTGCCTCCCCTGCCGGGCCTCGTACAAGCAACCCTACGACCTGCGACGCCCACGGGCCTGCCCGCGTTGCGCGGAGCCGTTGATCCACGCGGGTTCGACATTCGCCACGCCCCGGCGGCGTGATGTCGCCGCGTGGCGGGCACTCGCGGTGTTGCTGCACGCCGGTGTGGGTTTCCACAAGAGTTGTTGTGGCGGCCCGGGATACCGGCCACGCACCATGCGCGAGGTACGCGAGCGGTTGGCATACGCGCGGACCAGCGGTGAGCCGGTCGGCCGGGTGCTCGTGCGCTCCGATGTGCCGTGACGACACCGCCGCTCCCCCGCCCGTGGCCGCACCGCTGCCGGAGTGGCGCGGGACGGACCGTACACGGGTGAGCGGGGTATCCGGAGCCGCACCCCGAGGGCGACACCGCGCCGGACAAGGCGCACGCCACGACATGACGTGCGCACCTGGGCGGACCGGGTGACCGCCCGTCCCGTCCCGCACCTTCGGGTGTCCCCTCCGCTGTCGTGAGCCGCTTCCGCCTCGCGCGACGGACGCGCGGCACATGGGTGATCGACCCTCGTTCCGCCCGGCCGGCGACCGACGTCTCATCCGCGCTCGCGCAGGTACGCCTCCAGTGCGGCGGCCCCGGTCAGCATCGCCCGCCCGCGGGTGGACAGCCGGCCGCGCCAGTCGCGCAGCGCGCCCTCCAGCGGCTCAAGCCCGCCGGCCGCCCGTACCTGGGCGATCAGCGGGGCGATCTGTTCCAGCAGGTAGCCGCCCCGTCTGAGCTGGTGGGCCAGCCTGGCGTCCCGTACGTCGGCCTCGTCGTAGAGGCGGTACCCGGTCCGCGGGTCCCGGCGCGGGCGCACCAGCCCGGCGTGTTCCCACTTGCGCAGCGTCGCGGGCCGGATACCGAGCCGGTGCGCCAGCGTCCCGATGAACGTGCCACCGGGGTCGGACAGCGCGGCCGGCCCCGGCCCCGGCCCCGCACCGGCACCGGACGCCGCAGTGGGCTCCAGGTCGCGGAGGGCGCTCGCCACGGCCTGGAGGGTCCGTCGGTCGTCGAGGAGCTGAGTGTGGCTCTCGTCGATGAGCCGGAACGCCTCGTCGACCGAGCCCTGGTTCACCGCCCTCATGATCGACGTCGCGGTCCGGTGGCCGTGACCGGGGACCAGGGCGAGGAACGCGCGCAGGGCTTCCGCGTGCAGCGAGGTGTAGGTGCGGTAGCCGTGGACCGTGCGGTCGGCGGCCGGGAGGATGCCGGCCTCCTCGTAGTTCCTGACGGCCTGCGTGGACAGACCGTGCCCGCGTGCCAGGTCAACCGGCCTGAGGCGACCACCGCTTTGAAGGTTTCTCCGCATGCGGCTGACGATACAGCGGGGAATACAGCGGGGAAGTTTCCACCGGGGGTTCAACGATAGCGTCGAAGGCATGGGTACTGACATCAAGGAAACCGCCTGTGCCGTCGAGGCTGCCGCCGTCATGCGGCTGCTCCCGGCCAGGCCGCGGCTGCTCGCGCTGGGCGAGCCCACCCACGGCGAGGAGGCTCTGCTCGACGTCCGCAACGAGCTCTTCCGGCAGCTCATCGAACAGGAGGGTTACCGGACGATCGCGATCGAGAGCGACTGCGTGAGGGGTCTGGTCGTGGACGACTACGTCACCTCGGGCAGGGGCAGCCTCGATGAGGTCATGGAGCAGGGAATCAGCCACGGCTGGGGCGCCTCCGCGGCCAACCGCGAGCTCGTGCGCTGGATGCGCGCCTACAACGTCCGCGCCGACAGCGACGGCCGGCCGCCGTCCGAACGGCTCCGCTTCGCCGGTTTCGACGGCCCGCTGGAGATCACCCACGCCGCGAGCCCCCGGCAGGCACTCACCGCCCTCCACGGCTACCTCGCCGCCCACATGGAGGCGGGCCTGCTCCCCTGCACCGCGGAGACACTCGAGCGGCTGCTCGGTTCCGACGAACGGTGGACCGAACCCGCCGCGATGACGGACCCGTCCCGGTCCACGGGGCAGTCGGCCGAGGCCGGCCAACTGCGGCTGCTCGCCGACGACCTGGTGGCGCTGCTCGACGCGCAGCTCCCGCACCTGGTCGAGGCGACCTCGCGGGGCGACTTCGACCGGGCGCGCCTGTACGGGCGCACCGCCGCCGGCCTGCTGCGCTACCACTACTGGATGGCCGACACCTCACCGGCCCGCATGACCCGGCTGGTGGGCCTGCGGGAGGGGATGATGGCCGACAACCTCCTCGCCCTCGCCGAACGGGGCCCGGCACTCGTCCACGCCCACAACGCCCATCTCCAGCGGTGGAAGAGCACGATGCGGATGTGGCAGGGACCGGTGGAGTGGTGGAGCGCCGGTGCGCTGGTGAGCGCCCGGCTCGGCGAGGAGTACGCCTTCGTGGCCACCGCCCTCGGCACGATCCGGCACCAGGGAGTGGACACTCCGCCGCCGGACACCGTCGAAGGACTCCTGTACGCACTCCCGGAGGACCGCTGCGTCGTCGACGCCCCCCGGCTGGCCGGCGCCCTCGGCGACGGACGGCCCGTACCCCGCGTGTCGCCCTGGTTCGGCTACGCCCCGATCGACCCGGCACACCTGTCGGACAGCGACGGGATCGTGTTCGTCAAGGACGTCCCGCACGGCTAGTGCCACCAGTCCGGCCTGCGGGGCGCCTCGGACGCGCGGGCGCCGTCCCGGTCCGAGCGGCGACCCGGCCGCTCGGCGCCCGGCACTCGGCGCCGCCCACGGGGCGTGGCTGTCCCGGCCCGTGTCGGGTGCGGCAGCCGGGGTGCCGCGCCTTCCGCGCGGTCTGCTCGGGACGCGCCCCGGCACGCCGGTGATGACGCCGAGTCGGCGGGAACGGTCGGTGCCTGGGGACACGTGAGAGGGGACCGGATCAGCGGACGCCGCGCACCGGTCGGCCGGTGACGCGGCCCGACGCCGGGCCGCCCGGTGGCCGGCACGGCAGCGACGGCCGGTGGCGACGTCGGTGGTGACACAATGACGAACGGGCGTGAGCGATGTCGGGAGCGCGGGGGGACACCGGGGTGGAACGCAGGCCTGGAGCGGGCCGCGCCGGACGCATGGTGGGATGGGCGGTCGCTGCGGCTGCCGTAGGGCTCGTCGGTGCGTTGGGTTACGCCCGTACCGGCGCGGAGCCGTCGGCCGTGGCCGTCGATGTGCTGACGGGCCTCGCCTATGCGGCCGCGGGCCTGATCGCGCTCTGGCGCCGGCCCGCCAACGGCACGGGGCCGCTCATGCTCGCCGAGGGGCTCACCTGGTTCGTGGGGAACCTGCAGGGTTTCGACCAGCCGCTTCTGGTGGGCATGGGGGCGTGGTGGGAGGCGCTGAACCTTGCCGTGCTGGCCCATCTGTTGCTGGCCTTTCCCGAGGGGCGGCTGGGGCAGCGCCGGGCCCGGTGGACGGTGGGGGCCGCGTACGCGCTGGTGGCCGTGGGCGGACTGGCCCGTGCGCTGTGCTACGACCCGGCGGCCGACCCGGGCAGCTCGTACCTGCTGTGCGAGGAGTGTGACGGCAACGCGCTGCTCGTCGTGCGGGACGCCGGTGTGTTCGCCGGTGTCGACCTGGTCTATCGGTGGGCCGGGGTCGTACTGACCCTCTGGGTGGCGGCGCTGATGGTGGGCCGGTGGCTGGCCGGCAGCCCCGCGTACCGTCGCGTTCTGCTGCCGGTCGCGGTGCCCGTGGTGCTCGCCGTCGTCTTCATCGGCTGGGAGGTGCTGTACGTGGTCCGGCCCGGGCTGCTGGGTGGTGGTGAACTGCTGCCCCTGGCGCTGTCGGACCTGGCGCAGATCGCGCTTCCCGCGGCGTTCGCGGTGGGGCTGCTCCGCATACGGCTGCGGCGCGCCGGTGCCGGGAACCTGGTCATCGCCGCCGGGCCCGAACCGACGCCGGACCGACTGCAGAAGGCGCTGCGCGAGGTGCTGGGAGACCCGACCTTGCGGCTCGGCGTCCCGCACGCCTCCGTTCCCGGGCTGTACACCGACCCCGAAGGGCGGGCGGTCGGCGGGCCGGAGCGGGGCCGCCCGGCCGCCGGCGCCGCGATCACGCCGCTCGGACGCGGTGGTACGCCGGCGGCCGTGCTGGTGCACGACCGGGCGCTGGCGCAGGAGCCGGAGCTGCTCGAGTCGGTTTCCGCGTCGGTGGGGCTGTGCCTGCGCAACATGCAGCTCGCGGAGCGCGCCGCGCGGGACGCGGAGCGGGCGCGGGCGTTGCAGATGCGGTTGCTGTCCGCCGAGGAGGAGGAGCGGCGGCGTCTGGAGCGGAACCTGCACGACGGGGCGCAGGGCCGGTTGGTGTTCGCGCTGATGGGGCTCCGGAGGATCGGGGCCCGCTGGGGGCGTGAGCACCCTCAGTTGCGCGCAGCGGTCGACGAGACCGAGCAGACGCTGCGCACGGCGCTGACGGAGCTGCGTGAGCTGGCCCGGGGGCTGCACCCGGCCGTGCTCGCACGCGAGGGACTGCGCGGGGCACTGGCCGCGCTGGCCGACGAGTCGGGGATACCGGTGGTGGTGATGGTGGAGCCGGTGCGGTTCCCGGAGTTGGTGGAGACCACGGCGTACTACGTGGCCAGCGAGGCTCTGGCGAATGCCGGGAAGCACTCCGGGGCACGGGCGGTGGCGCTCGCGGTGCGCCGGGAAGCGGCCTGGGTGGTGGTCGAGGTGGTGGACGACGGCATCGGCGGGGCCGATCCGGCAGGCCGGGGCCTGGGAGGGCTGGCGGACCGGGTTTCCGCCGTGGGCGGCAGACTGCGGGTGCACTCCCCGGCCGGGGACGGCACCCGGATCAGGGCGGAGCTGCCGTGCGGGTGATTCTCGCGGAGGATTCCGTTCTGCTGCGGCAGGGCTTGGCCCGCCTGATGGAGGACTCCGGCATCACCGTGGTCGCACAGCGCGGTGACGCCGAAGGTCTGGTGGAGCTCGTGGTGGCGGACCAGCCGGACGTGGTGGTCCTCGACATCCGCATGCCGCCGACCCACACCGACGAGGGGCTGCGGGCCGCGCGGGCGATCCGCCTGCGCCGGCCCGGCACGGGGGTGTTGCTCCTGTCCCAGTACGTCGAGACGGGCAGCGTGCTCGAGGAACTGACGCGCGACGGGCAGGGCGTGGGTTACCTGCTGAAGGAGCGCGTCACGGACGCCCAGGAACTGTTCGACGCGTTGCAGAGGGTGGCCCGCGGCGAGTGCGCCATCGATCCGGATGTGGTGGCGCGGCTGATCCGCCGGCCCCGGCCGGCCGGAGTGCTGGAAGCGCTGACTCCTCGCGAGCGCGAAGTCCTGGCCCTGATGGCCGAGGGCCGCTCCAACGAAGGCATCAGCGGCTGCCTGCGCATCGGGGCCAAAACGCTGGAGAGCCATATCCGCAGCATCTTCACCAAGCTGCGCCTCGAGCCGGACCCGGGCGAGCACCGGCGCGTCCGTGCCGTGCTGGCGTACCTGCGGACCTGATCGCGGCACGCGCCCCGGGCGGACCCCGCTGGTCCTGCCCATGGCCCGGCGGCACCTTGCACGCAGAGCACGCCGGTTCGCGCCTGCTCCGTGGGGCGTTCCGTCTCAGGGCCTGCCCTGATGTGCGAAGTCGGCACGGTGCCTAGTGTTGAGGCGATGGCGGGCCCCAGCACCCTGCCGGTGGGTGAGCCGGCGCGTGCTGCGGGCACGGGGGAGCCGTCAGGGATGCGGCCGGATCAGGCGTGGCGGGGGCGCGGGCTCGGGCAGAGCCGGTGCCACGCCGTCCGGCCGCGGCACCCGTGCGCGCGCCGCCCGCGGCCCAACAACACACTGCCCCCTGGGTCCGAACCGGACCGGGCCCGTCGCGGCCACGGTGGCGAAGGGCCCGCCGGCCAATAGGCAACCGTGAGCCGCACCGGCCGCGGGACACGCCGGGGGCCACGGCGACGCACTCCCCGTGCACGACCGAGGCTCGTCCGACCAACCGCCGTCGTAACGGGGCCTGGACCCAGCGCTATGAGCACGGTGTCCCAGTGACCGGTCTCACTCCTGTTGAGGCCGATGGGACCACCGGCACGCTCGTCCGGTTTCTGCCAGTCACGTCGCTTCGCCGCGCATGGTCGTTGACCGCCGGTGACCTGAGGCGGTGGACCGCGTACTGGCCCCACCTCGACATTCGTCTGGACGACCGACGCGACGGCGTGGGCCACTGATCGCATCAGGCCCCGGCGGGCCCGGGCGGCGTGGTCCGCCCACAGCCGCTGGGCCAACTCGGTCCCTCGGCGTGCCACTTCAGTGCCCCGGGTTCAGTGACCCGGGCGGGCGCGCCCGGTACTGCGTCCCGAGCCGGTCCAGTCGGCCCGAGGACGACTTACGCCGACTCGCCGAGGCCGGCCGCCAGGGCCGGCGCGCTCGGGGCGGAGCAGCCACAAGACGTCAGCGGCACCCCTTGCCGTACGAGGGTGCCCGAGCGGGCTCGCTGCCGAACAGCGCCTCCGCCGGCGTGCCGACGGAGGCGTGGGCCGTTGGTCCCGGCTGTCGGCAGTCGCTCCGGACCGGGCGGCCCCGGCCGCCGTTTTCCCGCGGGGATCCACACAGGCAGCTCCGCGCGGGGCCACCGGACGCTGCCGGGGGACTGACGGTGCCGCGGAGCGCGCCGCGGGCGGGCGGCCGATCGGTGGCGGACGGCGCACGGCGCTGAAGCGCCCGACGTCCCTCCCCCGCACCGGCCGGGCGGCCGGGCAGGGCGACGCCTCGCGGGCCGTCCGTCCCCGTCCGCCGCCGCACCCGGGGACGGACGGCCGGCCGGTGCGGGTGCCGGCGGCCGGTGAGTCGCCGACCGGGCCCGAGTGGCCGCCGGGGAGGGCCGTACGGCCCTCTTCGCGGGCGCCCGGCCCGGTCATGCTGAGAGCGGAAGGGGGCAGGCTGAGGTGGCTGTGCCCGTCGAACCGTATGGAGGCCCACCGCATGTCCCGTGCCATCACTGTTGGAGTGGACGGATCCGCCGAGAGTCTGGCGGCTGCCGACTGGGCGGCCCGCGAAGCCGCGCTGCGCGGGGTGCCCCTGCGGGTCGTGCACGCCTGGCTCTGGCAGCCGCTGGACGTACCGCTGGTCCAGGACCGGCAGACCCAGGCCGACTCGGCCGACGCCGTGCTGCGCGAGGCCGAGAGGCGCGTGGCCGGGCATCACCCGGACCTCCCCGTCACCGCCGAGGTGGTGCCGGACACGGCGGTGGCCGCTCTGCTGAGTGAGGCCGAGCGGTCCAGCATGCTGGTGCTCGGTTCACGCGGGCACGGTGCTCTCGCCGGCTTCCTCCTCGGCTCGTACGGGCAGCAGGTGATCGCCGAGGCGGACAGGCCGGTGGTGTCCGTGCGCGCCCGTGCGGGCCAGGTGCGTGAACCGGCGAGCGGGGAGGTCGTCGTGGGCCAGCAGGGTGCGCCGCAGGACAGTGACGCGGTGCTCGGCTTCGCCTTCGAGGCGGCGGCGGCCCGGGGCGCCGCGGTGCGGGCGGTGCGGGCCTGGAGCCTGCCGACCGTCTTCACCTACAGCCCCGGATCGATGCGCCTGGCCGACGAGGCGGGTGGGCTGGAGCCCTACGAGAGGAAGGCACTGGGCCAGGCCCTGGCGCCGTGGCGGGATCGGTTCCCCGACGTGCCCGTGGTCGAGCACGTCGAGATCGGCAGCGCGGGACAGGTGCTCCTGTCGGTCGCGCCGCGCGCCCAGTTGCTCGTGGTCGGCCGCCGGGTACGCCGCTCTCCGGTCGGTACCCGCATCGGCTCGGTGGCGCACGCCGCGCTGCACCACGCCCCCTGCCCGGTCGCGGTCGTCCCGCACGACTGACCGCCCGGTGTGCGCGCGGGGACAGTCGCCCGCTGGCCCCGCGCGGGGTCCCGGCCGCCTCACCGCTGGGCCCTCACCGCCGGGCCCTCGACGCGCCGGCCAGGTACGAGCAACCCCCGCCGGCACCTGCGGGCCGGGGGGTGGTGCGCGCGGGGACAGTCGCCCGCTGGCCCCGCGCGGGGTCCGTCCCCCACGGCGCCCCGCCGCGCGTCAGCCGCGCGGTCGGCGGTCACCCGGCGCGGCCGGCCCGCCCTGCGCGGTCATGGCCTGGGTGGCGATGACGGCCGCTTGCACGCGGCGTTCCACGCCCAGTTTGGCCAGCAGCCGGGAGATGTTGTTCTTGACCGTCTTCTCGGCCAGGTAGAGCCGCTTGCCGATCTCCCGGTTGGTCAGCCCCTCCCCCACCAGGGCGAGGATCTCGCGCTCGCGTTCGGTCAGCCCGGGCAGGCCGCTGGGCTGTTCCTCCTTGGGGGTGCCGCCGCCGCGCAGCCGGGCCATGACCCGCGCGGTGGCGCCGGGGTCGAGCATGGACTGGCCCGAGGCGACCGTGCGGACGGCGTTGACCAGGTCGGTTCCGGTGATCTGTTTGAGGACGTAGCCGGACGCACCGGCCATGATCGCGTCGAGGAGCGCCTCTTCGTCGTCGAACGAGGTCAGCATCAGGCAGGCCAGGTCCGGCAGGTGGGAGCGCAGTTCCCGGCAGACGCTCACCCCGTCCCCGTCGGGCAGGCGGACGTCCAGGACCGCCACCTGGGGACGCAGCGCGGGCACGCGTACCAGGGCTTGTTCCGCCGTGCCCGCTTCGCCGACCACGGTCAGGTCGGGTTCGGCGGCCAGCAGGTCGTGCACGCCGCGGCGTACCACCTCGTGGTCGTCGAGGAGGAAGACCCTGACGGGTTCCATCTGGCTGGGCCCGCGGCTGCTGTCGGTCATCACACACTCCGTGTTCCGTGCGGTTCTCCGCCGAAGGCGGATCCGTGCCCATCGTGTCGTGCCCGGGGGCCGGTCGGCCAGGGCCGGACGGCCCCCGGTACGCGGCGGCGCTCCCGGCGCCGGTGCCCGGTGCCCGCGCGGGGACGGGCACCGGGATGCCGGGCCTGCGGGTGTGGTGGTCCTTCCGTTTCCGGTCGTACCGGGGTCCGTTCGGCCCTGGTGCCCGATGGGGCGCCGCGGGAAGCTGGCGGAAGGCACCGAGGTGCCCCGAGGACCGATGACGGAGCAGAGGGCGGCACGATGGAGAACCAAGCCATGGATCGAGCGGTGGACGCCCGGTGTGGGGCGGTGGCGCCCCGGCGCATGGCGCGGCTGGACCGGGCCGAGGCGCTGCGGCTGCTCGGGACCGTCTCGCTGGGGCGCATCGTGTTCACCCAGCAGGCGCTGCCGGCCGTCCGCCCGGTCAACCACCTCATGGACGGCGACGACATCGTCGTGCGGTTGCACGACGGCGCGACGCTCGCCTCCGTCGTGGCGCCCACGCACGTCACCGGTGTGGTGGTCGCCTATGAGGCGGACGTCATCGACCCCGAGACGCACATCGGCTGGAGCGTGGTCGTGACCGGTTACGCCCGCCGGATCACCGAGAGCGGTGAACGCGCGCGCTTCGCCGCCCGCCTGCGCCCCTGGGTGGAGGACCCGGCCCCGCACGCCGTGCTGCGCATCCGGCCGGACCTGGTGACGGGCTTGCGGCTGCTCACGCCCTGACCGGCCGGGCTCGTGGCGTGCGACGGACCTCCACCGCCGTGGTCGGCCGTGGTCATGCCGTCGGGCCCGGTGCGAGCGGCGCCCGCCACACCAGACGGCTGCCGCCGTCGGCGGGCCGCCCGATGTCCAGCGCGCCACCCACGCTCCGGGCCCGCTCGTCGAGGTTGACCAGCCCGCTGCGCCTGCCGTCGTCGGGGATGCCCCGGCCGTTGTCCGTCACCGTCAGGACGACCTCGCCCGCCGTGGCCCGCAGGGACACCTCGACCCGCGTCGCGCCCGCGTGACGGGCGGCGTTGCTGAGTATCTCGGTGAGGGCCGCCATGACGTGTTCGGCGACCCGCGGGGGTACGTCGGTGTCGAGCAGACCTTCCATGCTCAGGCGCGGCGGGAATCCGAGCGTCGTCGCCGCCTCCCCCACGGCGCGGGCCGCGCGGGCCCGCAGGCCGGGCCCCGAGTCCTCCTCGCGAGCCCGCAGACCGAAGATGGTGGAGCGGATGATTTTGATGGTTTCGTCGAGGTCGCCGACCGCGCGCGAGACCCGCTCGGCGGCGCCGGCGTGCTCGACGAGCCGTGCGGCGCTCTGCAGGGTCATCCCGGTCGCGAACAGGCGCTGGATGGCCAGGTCGTGCAGGTCGCGGGCGATACGGTCCCGGTCCTCCAGGAGCGCGAGCTGCTCGGCGTCGCTGCGTCGTTCGGCCAGCTCCAGGGCGAGCGCCGCCTGCCCCGCGAAGGCGAGCAGCGGCTGCAGTTCGCCTTCGGTGAAGACCGGCTCGCCCTGATGGCGTGCCAGCAGGAGAACGCCCCGGGTGTCCTTGGCCTCGGTACCGAGAGGGACGGCGACGGCGGCCCCCAGGCCGTCGAAGCGCTTGGGCCCGGCGGTGTACCGCTCGTCCTCGGCGAGGCCGTGGGTGCTCACGGGCGCGCCCTGCTTGTGGGCGGCGCCGGACAGAGTGCCCTCGACCGGAACCACCAGGCCGCGGCGGGTGGCGTCATCGCCGCCGACGGCGAGTTCGACGACGAGGTCCTCCGTTCCGGTGACCGGCACGGACACGTCCGCGAGGGCCGCCCCGGTGATCTCCTGGGCGCGGCGGGCGATCAGCTCCAGCACCTCCAGCCGGGGGCTGCCGGAGAGCAGGCTCTTGGTGATCTCCGCGTTCGCCTGGAGCCAGCGCTGCTGGCGCTGGGACGCCTCGTACAGCCGGGCGTTGTCGATGGCGACACCGGCGGCCACGGACAGGGTGGCGATGACGGACTCGTCCTCGGCGTCGAATTCCTGGCCGCCGCGCTTGTCGGTGAGGTAGAGGTTGCCGAAGACCTCCTCGCGCACCCGGATGGGCACGCCCAGGAAGGACCGCATGGGCGGGTGGTGGGCGGGAAACCCGTAGGACGCCCGGTGCGTGCTCAGGTCGGTCAGCCGCAGCGGCTCGGGGTTGCGGATCAGCTCGCCGAGGATGCCGTGCCCGGCGGGCAGGGGTCCGATCCTGGCGATCTCCTCCTGGGTGAGCCCGACGGTGAGGAACTGCGACAGGGTCCGGCCGTCCGGGCCGATCACCCCGAGTGCTCCGTACTGGGCGTCGACCAGCAGCGCCGCGGCTTCCACGATGCGCCGCAGCACCTGGGAGAGGTCCAGTTCCCGGCCCACCGAGACGACGGCCTCCAGGAGGCTGTGGACCCGGTCCCGGGTGCCGCGGGCCGCGTTGATGCGCGCCTGCAGTTCCTCCAGCAGCTCATCGAGCCGCATCTGGGGCATCCGCGACAGCGGCTCCTCCACCCCCACGGGGCCCTCCTTCGCCGATCATCCACCGTGCCGGCTCAGCCTATCGGCCGCCCGCGGGCACGGACCCGGCTGTCGCGCCGGCCCACCGGGGGGAGGCCGCGAGGCCGCCCCGGCGTTCCGGTGGGCCGGCGACCGCCCGGGGCCCATCGGCACGGCACACGGCACGTCGCTCCGCCGGCGGGCGCGCGGTTCGCCGGGCCGGCCGGGCGCCGCGGTGTCGGGCGCCCGGTCCCCCGGGGGCGGTTCGTGTCGTCAGCCGGTCCAGGTCCAGTCGGCGACTTCGGGGAGGTCCGTGCCGTGTTCGCGGATCCAGGCGTGGTGGCGGGCGCGCGCGTCGGCCATCTCCTGACGGACGCCCACCGCGCGCACCGCGAGGCCCGGCACCCGGTCGATGACGTCCATCACGAGGCGGTAGCGGTCGAGGTCGTTGCGGACGACCATGTCGAAGGGTGTGGTGGTGGTGCCCTTTTCCTTGTAGCCGCGCACATGCAGGTTCGGGTGTCCGGTGCGGCGGTAGGCGAGGCGGTGCACCAGCCAGGGGTAGCCGTGGTAGGCGAAGACCACCGGCTTGCCGGGGGTGAACAGGGCGTCGTACTCGGAGTCGGTCATGCCGTGCGGGTGCTCCTCGTGGGGCATCAGCCGGGTCATGTCGACGACGTTGACGACGCGTACGGCGAGGTCGGGCAGCCGGCGGCGGAGCAGTCCGGCCGCCGCCAGCACTTCCTGCGTGGGTACGTCCCCCGCGCAGGCGAGGACGACATCGGGCTCGCGCGTGCCGTCCTCGGTGCCCGCCCAGTCCCACACGCCCGCGCCACGGGCGCAGTGGACACGGGCCTGGTCCAGGGACAGCCAGTCGAAGCACGGCTGCTTGCCGGCGACGATCACATTGACGTGGTCGCGGCTGCGCAGCGCGTGGTCCGCGACGCACAGCAGGGTGTTGGCGTCCGGGGGCAGATACACCCGGACGACCTCGGGGCTCTTGTTGAGGACGTGGTCGACGAAACCGGGATCCTGATGTGAGAAGCCGTTGTGGTCCTGCCGCCACACGTGCGAGGTCAGCAGGTAGTTCAGTGAGGCGATGGGCGCGCGCCAGCGCAGGGCGCGGGACGTCCTGAGCCACTTGATGTGCTGGTTGACCATGGAGTCGACGATGTGGACGAAGGCCTCGTAGCAGGAGAACAGGCCGTGCCGCCCGGTCAGGAGGTAACCCTCCAACCAGCCCTGGCAGGTGTGTTCGGAGAGGATCTCCATCACCCGTCCGTGCCGGTCGAGGTCTTCGTCGGTGTCCAGGGTCCGGGCCTGCCACGCCTTGCCGCTCGCGCCGTACACCGCCTGGAGGCGGTTGGACGCCGTCTCGTCGGGGCCGACGAGACGGAAGTCCCGGCGCTCGGCGGTGGCGGCCATGACGCTCTCGATCAGGTCGCCCAGGACGGAGGTCGGCTCGTGCCGGCCGTGGCCCGGCCGGCCCACCGGAACGGCGAAACGTTCGAGAGGTGCGATGGGGAGGTCGCGCAGGAGCAGTCCGCCGTTGGCGTGCGGTGTCGAGCCCAGCCTGTGCCGGCCCTCGGGTACGCAGGTCAGGACCTCGGCCCGGGGGCGGCCGTGTTCGTCGAACAGTTCCTCGGGGCGGTACGAGCGCAGCCACGCCTCCAGTTGCGCGAGGTGTCCGGGATCGTCGCGCACTCCCGCCAGCGGGACCTGGTGGGAGCGCCAGGTGCCTTCGACGGGCAGGCCGTCCACCTCGGCGGGACCGGTCCAGCCCTTGGGCGTCCGAAGGACGATCAGGGGCCAGCGCGGACGTTCCGCGCGGCCGTCGGTGCGCGCCGCCCGCTGGATGGCCTGGACCCGGTCCAGCGCGGTGTCCATCGCGGCGGCCATGGCCCGGTGGACCTGGTGCGGGTCGTCGCCCGTGACGTACAGGGGGTCGTGGCCGTAGCCCCTCAGGAGCGCCTCGAGTTCTGCCTCGGGGAGGCGTGCCAGCACCGCCGGGTTGGCGATCTTGTAGCCGTTGAGGTGCAGGACGGGCAGCACCGCTCCGTCCCGGGCGGGATCGAGGAACTTGTTCGAGTGCCAGGAGGCGGCCAGTGGACCCGTCTCCGCCTCACCGTCACCGATGACGCAGGCGACCAGAAGATCCGGGTTGTCGAAAGCCGCGCCGTAGGCGTGCGACAGGGAGTAGCCCAGTTCGCCGCCCTCGTGGATGGAGCCGGGCGTCTCCGGCGCGACATGGCTCGGGACGCCGCCGGGGAAGGAGAACTGCCGGAACAGCGCCCGCATGCCGTCCTCGTCGCGGCTCACGTCGGGGTAGATCTCACGGTAACTCCCTCCAGCCACGCGTTGGCGAGCACGGCGGGACCGCCGTGACCGGGACCCCAGACGCACAGGGCGTCGACGCCCCGCCGCTCGATGATCCGGTTCACGTGGGTGTACACGAGATTGAGCCCGGGCGAGGTGCCCCAGTGCCCCAGCAGGCGGGGCTTGATGTGGGCGGGTTCCAGCGGCTTGCGCAGCAGCGGGTTGTCCATCAGGTAGATCTGCCCGACGGAGAGGTAGTTCGCCGCCCTCCAATGGGCATCGAGCGCGGCGATCTCCTCGCCGGTCAGCACTGCGCCCGCCGGGCGCCGGTCGTCCATGGACATGTTTCCTCCGTCGGAGTGGGCCGCGCCGGTCGGGCGGCTCCGCTGTCGTACCGGCTCGTACCCCGTGCCGGACCGACGCCGACCCGGCCGTCGTCCGGACGCACCCGTTCTGGTGGCGTCGGCTCCGGTGACGTCCTGGTGGGTCGGCGCGCGTCCCGCCGGCGCCGGGACGTCCGAGGTGGTACCCCGCGGAACCTGTGACGCAGGCTGACACCGCCGGCGTGGCCCCGGGAAGGGCCGGACGGGCCACGCACCGGCCCCCGTCGGCCCTTCGGCTCCGGGCCGGACGTGGGCGGGCGTGGTCGGGCGTGAGCGGTGACGAGCCCGGGGGCGGGGCCGGGGCGCCGCACGGCCCGTCGCAGCGGGGACGTTCGGCCCTGGGCGGCGGCCCCATCGGCCCCTGCCCTCCCCGGGCGGCCCGGTCCAGGCTGGACGCGGGTTCCCGGTCCGCCCCGCGGCGGATCCGCTCGGCCCGTCCGGCCCTTCTCGGAGAGGTGTCATGAAGCGCAGCACGGCCGTCGGCGCTCGGCCCTCTCCCCGGCCGCGCCACCGGTCCCCCCGCGCGACGGGCGCACGCCCGCCGCACGGGCCCCGGGCGGCGCCGGGCCCACCGGCCCGGCCGTACCGTGCCGGCGGCGACCGGCCCGCCGTGTCGCCGCGGAACCCGGTGACCCGGTGCCGGGTTCCCGTTCCCGGCGACCACAGCTCGCTCCTGGAAGGTGACCGCCATGCCTCCTCACGCACCCGACGTGGACTCCCTCAACTCCTGGGTCGCCGACGCCACCGCGGCCCCCTCCATGCACAACGCGCAGCCCTGGAGGTTCCGTTACACCCCGCACAACGGTGAGCTGTTGCTGCGTCTGGATCCGGCACGGGCCATGCCGCGCAGCGACCCCTCCACCCGTGGGCTGCACATCGGCTGTGGGGCGGCGCTGTTCAACCTGCGGGTCGCCGCCGCGCACGCCGGGTGGGACGCACAGGTCCGGCCGCTGCCGGATCCGGCGGACCGGGAGGCGCTGGCCGCGGTCGCGTTCCTGCCCGGTGGGGCGGACGACGGCCTCGGCGCCTTGTACCCGGCGATCCGCGATCGGCATACGAGCAGGGAGCCGTTCACGGACGAGGCCGTCCCCCGGGCGGTGCGTGACGGACTCAGCGGCGCCGCGGTGGCCGAGGGCGCGCGTCTCGCCTTCCCCGGTGTCTGGCAGGTGCAGGCGATACTCGACCTGGTGTGGGATGCCGAGTACGAGGAAGAGCTGTCCCCACGGGTGCGGGAGGAGATCTCCCGCTGGGCCGGAACGGGCACCGAGGACGCGAGGGGCGAGGGGATCCCCTCGGCCGCGTTCGGTCCGCGTCCCTACGGTGTCCGGTCCCCCGTGCGTGACTTCGCCGTGGGCCGCACGGTCGAAGGACGCCGGACCGCCGTCTACGAGCGGTCGCCCTGCCTCGCGGTGCTGGGCACCCGGCAGGACGGCCCGGAGGACTGGCTGAGGGCGGGGCAGGCCCTGGAGCGGGTACTGCTGCGGGCGACGCTGGACGGGCTGGTCACCTCACTCAGCTCGCAGGTGCTCGAATGGCCGGAGCTGCGCTGGGCCCTGGGTGACCCGCTGTCACCCACGGGGCACCCGCAGATGCTGATCCGGCTGGGCTACGGTCCCCAAGGGCCGTCGACCCCGCGCAGGCCGGTCTCCGACGTACTCGAAGTCCGCTGAGCCGGGGCCGCGAGGCCCGTGCGCGCGCGGCCCCCGTGACCGGCACGCCCGAGACCACGGCCGTCGCCGCCCATGCGGGTCCGGGACCTCTCCCCGGCCCGGGCGGGCCGGGGCGGAGCCCGTCGTGAGGTGTTCGGTGGGTCCGCGGACTGAGATGACTGCCCGTCATGGGGGGGGGCGGGCTGCGTCGGGGCGCAGGCCGGTCGGCCGCCCGGACGCGCCGGCGGCGAGGCGGGGCCCGCCCAGCTCCGTGCGGGACCGCCGGGGCACAACCGTTCACCAGCGGTCTCCGGCCCGGATGATCTCGCCTATCCTTGATCGTCCCGGTGCGGCGGCCGGCCGTGGGTGCCGGCCGCGCCGGGCTGTGGCCGGGCGACGGACCGCCGACAGGTGCCCCGCCCGGCGAGGATCAGGTAACTCAAGGGGGATCATGCGGAAAGCAATGGCCACCGCCGTGGCCGCGGCCACGCTGATGGTGCCGGCTCTGGCGGGCTCCGCCGAGGCGGCCACCACGAGGGCCGCCGTCGTCGGGACCTCTGCCTGCGGGAAGACGTACCCGAAGGGCTACTGGTGGACGTATCCGACCACCAACATCAAGCTCCGGTCCGGCCCGGGTACGAACTACGCCGCGCTCGGCCTCCTGGTCGAGGGTGCCGGGGTGGAAGTGAAGTGCCAGGCCAAGAAGGCCGGCTGGATGCGGGTGCTCGTCCTGAACGGCCAGCTCAAGGGCCGTACGGGCTGGGTGGGCAGCAAGCACATCGCCTGATGCACTGGCCGTGGTGAGGTGCGGATCTGCCGGTGCCGGCCATCCGTACGCGCCCTTCCACGGGCCGTACTCGGCCGGTGGGCCGACCCGCCGCGGCCGCCGCCGGCCGGTTCCGCGCACCGCCAGGTGATCGACGCGATCACCTGGCGGTGCGCGCGCCGGCGCCCGCCCGGATCCGGCCGCGCGTCGGCACCAATGAGTCGAGCCGTTCTCGAGCGCCTCACCGCCGGCGGCCGGCGGGAGCCGTGGGCCTCTTCGCCGCCGGGGCGATCGGGGCGGGTGCGAGGATGCCCACTGCCCAGGCGGGCGACACGGAGGCGGCCTCGGCCGGTTCGGCGGCCTTGCGGGTGCGGCGGCGGGGCCTGCCGCTGGTGGGCGCGGCAGGAGAGCTGGGACGCACGCTCGTGCTGACCCGCCGATACCCCCGCCGTGCCGGCGCCGGCTCGGACGCCCCGCGGGACCCTGTCCCACGGCCGTGCACCGACGGGCGGCCCGTCAGGTGTCCCCGCCCCCCCGACGGGCGCGACGACTCCGGCCCGGGCCCGTCACCTGATGCGCCGGACAGACCTCAGCCCTTCGAGTCCGGCTTCCAGTCCTGCACGAGGAGCCCGAGCACCACCTCGTCCAGGAACTCGCCCATCACCCAGGCCGAGGAGCGCAGCACGCCCTCGCGCACGAAGCCGTTGCGCTCGGCCGAGCGCAGCATCGCGGTGTTGTCCGACAGCGTCTCGATCTGCAGCCGCCGCAAGCCGCGCACGACGAAGCCGTAGTGGCACAGCACCGCGACCACGTCGGTGCCGTAGCCCTTGCCACGAGAGGAGGGCAGCAGTCCGAGGCCGATGTGCGCGGACCGGTTGTGGTTGTCGATGTTCCACAGCACCGCGGTGCCGACCAGCGTGCCGCCGTCCAGCTCCACGACGGAGAACGGGACGTGCCCTTGTTCCTCGTCGTCCACCACCAGCCGGGAGTCCTTCGAGCCGGGCGTGATCGGCCGCCACGGCCGGCTTTCGGACCGTGCGGAGTTGACCACGTCGTCGTAGAGCTCAGCCCGAAGGACCGGGATGTCTTCCTCGTGCCGGGCCCTGAGCCCGACCTTGCCGCCTTTGAGCATGCAGGCTTCCTATCCGACCGGGTTCGCCGACGGCAAACCAATAACGCAACCGCACGGGCAGCTACCGCAGGAGCCACGTGCTGGTCAGTTCCAGCACTTCCGAGCGGCTGCGCACGCCGTGGTCGGCGGCGATGAAGTGGTCGCCGATCCGCAGCGAGTAGGCGATCAGGCAGCGTGCCTCGACGTCGTCCGGGTCGGAGCAGAAGGAGCCGAACAGTGAGCGCATGTAGTCCATACGCCGGTTGTCGACACGGCGGAGGCGCTGCGCGACGGCCCGGTCGCGCCGGGCCCACTCGCGGATCGCGAGTTCGGCGGTGGTGCCGGTCATGGGCCTGTCTCCGGATGTGGCGATGGTGAACAGCCGCACCAATCTGGCCCTGGCGTCTCCCCCGCCGTTCTCCACGCGTTCGATCACGGCCTCGGTGACCTCACGTTCCCAGGTGTCGAGGATCTCGGTGAGCAACGCGTCCCGGTTGCGGAAGTACCCGTAGAAGCCGCCCTTGCTGACGCCGAGCGACGCCGCCAGCGACTCGATCCGGACGGCTTCCGGGCCGCCCGTGGCAAGCGCCCGGAACCCCTCCTCGATCCACTTGCCGCGAGGCGTGCGAGCAAGGGCCATGATGTGCCTCCCGTCACGTCCCCTCCATCTATACGGATGCGTATAGATGGCCCTAACCTTGTCTGTACGGCATCGTATAGATAGGGGCCCGTTCATGAGACTCCCCAGCACCGCACACACGTCTCGGCCTTGGCGGATCCACGAGATCGCGGGCGACTTCCAGGTGGAGGACGTGTGGGCACTGCCGACACCCGGCGGCCCCGACGACCTCGCGCACCTGGTGCGCCAGTTCACCGACGGGGCGAACGACGCGACCGCCGTCAGCTCCCCCGTGTACCGCGTGCTCTTCGCGGTCCGCTGGAAGCTCGGTCGGCTGCTCGGCTGGGACGAGACCGGCGACGGCATCGGCGGCCGGGTGGGGACGCTGCGCGACCGGCTGCCGGCGGACCTCCGCGAGGGCCCCAGGGGTCCCGACCCCCGTTCGGTTCCGTTCACCTCCGTCTACCACCTGCACGACGAGTGGGCGGCCGAGTTGGCCAACCGGACCGTGCACGCCGTGATGCACATCGGCTGGGTTCCGGACGAGGCCGGTGGCTACCGCGGCCAGATGGCCGTCCTGGTGAAACCGAACGGGCTGTTCGGCGCCGTGTACATGGCCTGCATCAAACCCTTCCGGTACCTGGGGGTGTATCCGGCACTGTTCCGGGCGATGGGACGCACCTGGCAGGCGAGTGCCGCCGAGCGGAGCGCCGGACAACGGGCGTGACGGCGCGCCCCACCGCCGCGCGCGCGAACGGCCACCGGCGCGAGGACCGCTCGTGCCACGACCGGTAACCCGCACCGGGTCGGCGCGCGGGATCGCCGGGGACATCGCTCCCCCGTCGTGGCCGCCATGCTGACGCGGGGGCCGCGCTTCCGCATCAGCAGCGAGGCGGGCGCGCCGGCACCCGTTCCGGGGCCCCCGGTCGGCCGGCCTCCGTGCCGATCTCCAACGACATGCGGCACCTGCCCACCGAGCCGCGCTGGACCGGCTTCCCCCCTGAGGTGCGCATCTGAACGCGCGTCTCAACCCGGCTCGTTCCCGTGGGGGCCCGGGCGGTGGCCCGGAGCCCGCGACACCGCCGGCCGGCGGCGGATCGGTCACTCCGCGCTGTTGCCGGAACGGGAGCCGAGAGCGGCCACGTAGTCGTCCAGCAGCTCGGTCTGGCGCCGTGGCGGGAACGTCGTGGGGTCGAGCACGGCCTGTACCGCCAGACCCAGCGCGAACGCCTGGGCACCGGCCGCGACCCGTTCCGGATCCCCGGGGGGCAGCTCCCCGAGGCGCTGGGCCTCGGCGACCAACTCGCGGAGTGTGTCGCGGCCGCGCGCGTACTTGCCCGCGTACTGCTCACGCAGCTCCGGGTCGGCGAGCGCGGTGTCCCACGAGGACACCCAGATGCGGTTGCTGTCCGCCGCCTCCGCCGTGAGCGGCAGGACATCGAGCAGCCAGGCCCGCACCGCCCGCAGGCCCTGCCCCGGGGCCCGCCTGGGGCGGCGCGAAGTCCGCCGCTCCAGCAGGTCGAGGGCATGTGTGACCAGGTCGTCCTTGGTGGGGAAGTAGTGGGTGAGCAGGCCGGTGGTCGCGCCCAGTTCGGCGGCGACGGCGCGCAGGGTCAGACCGCCGAAGCCCCGCGCGGCGAGCACCCGCCAGACCGCCTCCGACACTTCGCGTCGGCGGGCCTCATGGTCTCCCTTGGCACGTGGCATGCTGTGACTGTACATGGCCATAACGCTTGTTATGTGAATGGGGTCCTCATGTTCTCCCTCCCGTTGCGCGACAACGCCTGTCTCCGCCCGCTCGAGACATGGCATGCCGAGGAGTTCGCCGCCCACATGGACCGCGCGCGCGAGCACATCCGCCCCTGGGTCGGGAAGGGGTTCGTCACCGACAGCCTCGAAGGAGCCCGGGCCACACTCCGCCGCTACGCCGATCGCCAGGCCGAGGACAAAGCCCGCCTCTACGGCATCTGGCTCGACGACACTCTGGTCGGCGGCGTCATGTTCACGGACTTCGACACCGCCTCCGGGACCTGTGAGATCGGTTGCTGGCTGGAGCCGGCGGCCGAGGGCACCGGCCTGATCACCAGCGCCTGTCACACCCTCGTGGACTGGGCCTTCCGCGTCCGGGGCATGCACCGGGCCGAATGGCACTGCCGGGCCGACAACGTCCGGAGCGCTGCGGTGGCCGAGCGGCTGGGGATGGTGCTGGAGGGCGTGCTGCGCGAGACCTGGCCCTATGGCGGTGCCCGCCACGACAAGCAGGTCTGGGCCGTGCTCGCCGGCGAGTGGCCGGCCCCTCGCCGGGAAGCACCGGCGGGCCGCACAAGGTAGCGGCCGGCATGGCGGTTCGGCCCCGGGCGGTCGGGGCCGGAGCGCCCAGGACGGGGGGCCGACGAGCCCAACGGCGAGGCGGCACAACCTCCGTCGGCCGCCCGCTGCCGGACTTGGCGGAGCCGGAACGCGTCGCCTACGATCCGTCCCATGGGCGTCTCCTGAACGGACCGGCACGGTCGACACATACGCGTCCGGCAGCGCCGGACGCGCCCCAGGGTTTCCCACGTTCATCAGGAGAAGCACACCGCCATGCCCTCTCACTCCGCCTGCCCCGCGCTGGACGACCGCATCACCGCGTTGCAGCAGCTCGCACACGCAGAACCCCGCCTCGAAGGCGTTCTGCTCTACGGATCCTGGACAGTTGGTGAGGCCGACGCCCACTCCGACATCGAGGCGTACCTCTACGTCGCGGACGAACACGTGGAGAGCTTCGACGGCCGGAAGTTCCTGGCGCGGCTCGCCCCGCTCGAGCTGGCGTACGTCAACATGTACGGCGTCCTCGCCGTCGTCTTCGACGACCTGATGCGCGGCGAGTTCCACATCACCGCCGCCGGCCCGGGCATCGACGAGGTCCCCACCTGGGAGGGGATGGTGCACCTGCCCCGTCCCGAGGCCGCCGTCCTGCTGGACCGGACCGGCCGACTGACCCGGGCCGCCCGACACCTGGCCACCCTCCGACCGCCCGAGCCCGTCGGCACCGCTCGTCAGCTCATGGACGAACTGGCCAACTGGACACTCATGCTCGCCCATGTCCTGGCTCGCGGCGAGACCGCCCGCGCACATGCCCTCCTGCACACCGTCATCGCACCCCAGCAACTCCAGCTCTGCCGCCTGCTGCGCGACAGCACCGCCCACTGGCTCACCCCGAGCCGAGCGCTGGAACAGGACCTCCCCGATTCCGACCGTCACCGCTACACCGCGACCACCGCTGCCGCCCGTGCCCAGGACGTGCGCCACGCCGCGCGGGAGAGCTGGCGCTGGAGCCGGGACCTGTGCGCCGAGGCCGCCGGCCGCTGGGGCGTCCAGGTGCCCGGCCGACTCCACGAGAGGATCAGTGACCTGCTGGAGACGTGCCGCTGAGCGTGAAGCCGCCAGGGGGTGTCTCGGCGGCCCGGGGCGGCTCCCGGGGGGGCGTCGTACGGTGTCCGAGGCCGCCTCGGGCACCGGGCTGGGCGGCGGAGTCGTCGGCACGCTGTCCTACGGCCGCACCGGGCTGCCGGAGCGTCGCGCCCTGCGGCCCCGCCCCGCAGGGCGCCGGACCACGTGTCCCGCCCGGGTGACCCGCGTGAGTGCACCCGTCCGGCGTCGCATGCGGCGCCGGACGGCGCGCGCTTCGCGAAGACCCGCGCCCCGCAGCCGCCGAGGGCCCCGCAGCCGCCGAGGCCGAGGCGCCCGGCAAGCGGTTCGTGGAGTACGAACAGCCCGTCCTCGGACAGGGCCGGCGGGTCTGGTGTCGTTTCCGCGCCATCGACTCCGAGAACGGATCGTTCGACTACTCGGCCGTGGTGCCCGACGGGCAGGAGCCCTTCGAAGCCGTCGCGCGGGACATGCTCGCCGCGGGAATCGGCCGCACCGGCGGAGTCGGCGCGCCGCGGAGAGCCACCTGTTCGAGGCCGCGCGGGTCGTCGACTTCGCCATCGCCTGGATCGAGGACGGACTCGGCGGCTGGCGGCGCGGCTGGGCGACGGGGCCCCTCCGCGCACCCCCGGTGACCGGGAGACACGGCGACGGTCCCTGTCCACCCGGTTGTCCCGGGGCCGCCGCCGTGCGGGGCCGGTCAGGGGCCTCGCCTCCCGACAGGGGTGGCCCGCCCTCGCCGCCGGTCACGGCCATGGCGACGAGGCCGCCCATCGACGTGCCGGCCAGGTGGACCCGTTCCCCCGTGGTCACGGTGTCGAGGTCATCGTCCAGCGGGCGGACGAAGGGATCATGGTCGTGGCGGCCCTCGCAAGGGGCGGCCCCGCCACCGGGACAGGGGTGGTGGCGGGGCCGGATGGCTCGGCACTGGCCGGGGGGCAGCCGGCCGAGCTCGTGTCACGGTTGCTGGTGCCCGGGTTGCGGCCGAGTATGCACGGGGACCGGCTCCAGCCGCTTCGGCCGGCCGTCGTGCGGGGTCGGGCCCTGCTCCGAAACGGACGGTCTCCACCGTGAGCTCCACCGTGAGCCAGAAGGTCACCCGGACCGAGCGCATCCCGGCACACGGGGAGAGGAACGATGAACCGCCGGCTGACGGCGCGGGAGTCCAGCGGCGGACCGAGGGCCCCCGGTTCCCCGGTGCGACCAACCCCCGTGCCCTCGTCCGGCGTCTCTCACCCCACAGGGGTGCGACCGACCCCCTGGGAACTGGAGACCGCACCCAGGAAGCAGCGCGCCGCACGTACCGTCCCACTGGCTCTGACTCTGGCACTGACGGCGGCCATGACAGCGGCCGTGCTCGCTCCGTCCGCGTACGCGGCGCCGGCCGGGCACGGACACGAGGCGACCCGGACCGCCCTGCGCGATCTGGTCTACGGGGGCGGGCTGCCGGGGGTGGCCGCCGAGGTGCGGGACGGCAGGGGGAGGTGGTTCGCCGCCCTGGGGCACGCGGACACGGCCACGGGCCGCGGGCGTTCGGCCGGCGACCACTTCCGCGGGGCCAGTATCACCAAGACGTTCGTCGCGACCGTCCTGCTCCAACTGGAGGCGGAAGGGACACTGAGCCTGGACGACACCGTCGAAGAGTGGCTGCCCGGCCTCATACGGGGCAACGGGTACGACGGTGGCGACATCACTCTTCGCCGACTCCTCAACCACACCAGCGGTATCGCCGACTACACCTCCGACGTCACGTTCCGGCACAACGCGGCCGGCCTCGGCTTTCCGGAGCACCGGTACGACACCCACACGCCCGGGGAACTCGTGGCGCTCGCGCTCACGTACCCACCGGGGCCCCGTCCGGGGAAGGCGCCGTCGTACTCGAACACCAATTACGTGATCGCCGGGATGGTCATCGAGAAGGTGACCGGCCACTCGTACGAGCAGGAGGTCACCCGCCGCGTCATCCGGCCGCTCGCGTTGCGCGGGACATCGTTTCCCGGCAAGGCGCCGCGGATGCCGAAGCCGCATCCCGTCGGCTACTCGCGGCTCCACCAGAAGGCGCCCGATGCCGCCATCCATGACGCCACCGAGCAGAACATGACCTGGCTGGGCGCGGCCGGCGACATCATCTCCACCACTGGTGACCTCAACCGCTTCCACCGCGCTCTGCTCCGGGGCGAGTTACTGCCCGCAGCGCAGTTGGGGGAGATGCTCGACGAGGTACCGGCGGGCGACGGACTGGGGTTCGGGCTCGGGGTGGAGTTCGCGGAGCTGTCCTGCGGGGTGAGGGTGGTGGGCAAGAGCGGCCGTGCCAACGGCTCCCTGTCCGCGATGGTCGGCACACTGGACGGCAAGCACCGGCTGACGTTCAACATCAACGGTGACTGGTTGCGGGACGGTTCGCTCTACGTCAACGTCATCGAGGCGGAGTTCTGCGGCCGGATTCCCGCCCCGGTCGACAATCAGCCGTCCCCCGCCGGGCTCCCGGCCGCCTTCCCGCGCCAGGCCGTGGTCGCGGGCCGCGCCCGCCCGTAGGCCGCGCCCGCCGAGCCGGCCGGCCCGCCGCGGGCTCCCGGCGCCCGCTCCTGAGGGGGCGGCGTGGCCGGGCGTCGGGCGTCCCCGTGGGCGGCGGGCACCGGCCGGCCCTCCGACAGACCTCCGCGGCGCGGACTCGGCACGCCATAGCGGCCGGAATGAGCGATTCCGACCATATGCGACGGCAGATGACTGTTTTCGGTCAGACGGTGACGGGGCTGAGCCGTACGGTAGCCCAGCGTGTTCGGAACCCCAGGACGCCTACGGGGCACCGGCCTCAGTCGGGGCGCGACATCCGGCAATCATGCGGCATTCACCTTCAACTGACGGAAAATTTCCCGACCTGACGGCAAAGCGGCAAATATTGTGACCGAAAGCGATCACCGGCCTTTGACCGAGGATCGGTTACGCCGTGAAGATCGTTCACATGTCCGTCACATCCCCAGCCGCGACCAGCGGCCCGTTGCGCATGCGCGACTTCCGACTGCTGCTCGCAGGAGCGGCGGTCGGGCAGCTCGGCGCTCACGTCACCCTGGTCGCCCTGCCTCTCGTGGCGGTACTCCAACTGGAGGCCTCCGCCTTCCAGGTGGGGCTGCTCACGGCCGCGGAGACCGCCGCCTTCCTGGTGATCGGGCTGCCCGCCGGAGCGTGGGTCGACCGGATGCGCAAACTGCCGTTGATGATCCGGGCGGATGTCGTGCGGGCCGTGGCCATGGTGAGCGTCCCGGTGGCGGGTGTGGCCGGCGTCCTGACGATGGCGCAGCTCTACGCCGTGGCCCTGATCACCGGTGCCGCGACCGTCTTCTTCGACGTCGCCCATCAGAGCTTCCTGCCCCAACTGCTGCCCCGGGACCAACTGGTCCAGGGCAATGGGGCGCTGGAGGCCGTCCGCTCCTCGGCGCAGGTCACGGGGCCCGGACTCGGCGGTGGCCTGGTCCAGTTGCTCGGTGCCCACTTGGCCGTCGTCGCCGACGCGATCGGCTACGTCCTGTCCGCGGTGTTCCTGTGGGGCATCAAACGGCCGGAACCCCGGCCCGAGGCCGCACCGGGCGCGTCACTGCGCGCGGACATCGGCGAGGGGCTGCGCTTCGTGTTCGGGCAGCCGCTGCTGCGGGCGATGGCCGCCTCGACCGGCCTGGGCAACTTCTTCACCGCGGTGCTGATGGCCACTCAGACGGTTTTCCTGGTCCGCGGTCTCGGCCTGGAACCGGGCGCGGTCGGCCTGGTGCTCTCCGCCGCCGCGGTCGGCGGGCTCGCGGGCGCGCTGTGTTCGGGCGCGCTGGCCGCCAGGCTGGGTGAGGCCCGGATCGTCTGGCTCTCCCCGCTGGTCACCGGTCCGTTCGCACTGTTGTGGCCGCTGTCGGCGTCGGCCGGGGGCGCGATGCTGTTCGCGCTCGGCTCGGGCGTCGTCTTCTTCGGCGCGGTCGTCTACAACATCGCCCAGGTGAGTTTCCGTCAGGCCCTGTGCCCGCCCGGGCTGCTCGGCCGGATGAACGCCACGCTGCGCTTCTTGATGTGGGGCACCCTCCCGCTCGGGGCACTGGCCGGTGGCGCGCTCGCCGACGGCTTCGGAGCCCGCGCCGCGCTGTTGTGGTGCGCGGCCGGATTCCTCGTCGTACCGCTGCCGCTGCTGCTCTCCCCGTTGCGCCGGATGCGGGAACTGCCGAGCGGACCCGACGACCCGCGCGCCACCGCTCCCGGTTCCGACGGACGGGCCGAGCCCGCCCCGCTCGGCTGACCCGCCCCAACCCGGCTGACCCGCCCGCCCCGGCTCCCCCGGCCCGCCCGGCCGGGTCGGTCCGGTGACCGCGCGGCCAACGACAGAGAGGACCACGTGCTCAGCATCACGAGCCAGTACCTGGCTCGCTACCGGCGGCTCGACACCGGTGAAGGGACCCTGCTGCCCGTCACCGGCGCCCAGCGGCGCTTCGTACTCGTACGCGCGCTGGATCCCTCCGGACGGCCCGACCTCGTTCCGATGTTCTTCGCCTTCCCGCGCGGCACGGTGGACCCCGCGCGCCTCTCCGCCGCGGTGAACCGTCTCGCGGCGCGCCACCCGGTGCTCCGCGGCCGGCCCGCCGTGGTGCGCGGCACCCCCGTGCTCCGCCTGGCGCGACCCGACGCGGCCGACGTGCCCGTGGTCCGCGTGTCCCACGCGCCCGGTGAGGACGCCACCGCGGCCCTGCGCCGGGCGCTGGGGGCGTGGACGCCGGACGGCCCGCCCCTGCGGCTGTTCCTCAGCGAGGGCGTGGCGGACCGCTCCCCCGGCCCGGCGGTTGACGGCACGCGGCACGGTCACGACGCCGCCCACGACGTACTGGCCGTGGTCCTCGACCACACCGCGTGCGACGGACAGTCCCTGGCCCGGATCGTCGAGGAGCTGGAAGCCGCCTACGCCGAGGGGACCCGCGCGCCGGGACCGGCGCCCGCCGACATCGCGGCCGAGCTGGCCGCCTACCGCGAAGCGGTGCTGCTCCAGCTGGACGCGGAGGAACGGGCGACCTCGCCCGACGCGCTGGCCTACTGGGGTGCCCGGCTCCGGGGCAGCCGCGAACAGGCGCCCGCCCCACGGCCCGGCCCGCCGGCCGGCGGAGGCCCGCCGAGCGGTTCGGTCTCGGTCCTGCTGCCCTCGCCCCGCGCGGGGGTGCCCTTCCCGGAACTCCTCGACGCCTGCCGGGCGGCGGCACGCGTGCTGTACGGCCCCGGTCACGTGGTGCCGCTCGGCTATCCCTGGGGCGGCCGGCCCCCCGGCGCCGAGCGGGTGCTGGGCTGCTTCCTCAACACGGTGGTCTTCCCGGCCGCGACCGCGGCGGCCTCCTCCGGCGCCGAGGCGACGGCGGAAGCCTGGTGGGACGACCTGGACCGGGCCGACGTGCCCTTCGACGCCGTCGTGCACGCGGCCAGGGAAGCCGGGTCCGGCTGGTCGGGGCGCCTCGACGGGATGCTGACCGTCGACGACACCGCGCGGCGGCCCGCGCTCCGCCTGGACGGCGTCGAGGGCCGGGAGGTCCACATCGACGGGCGGGCCGTGCGCGGCCCGTTCGCCGTCTCCGTCACCCAGGGGCGCGAGCTGCACCTGCGGATGGTGTGGGACCGCGCCGTCCTCGCCGACCACACCGCTCGCGACGCCTTCGACACCCTCGCCGGCACGTTGCGGGCGACGGCCCCGGCGGCCGGCTGACCTCCTCCCCCAGTACCGCACCCCGCGGCCGGGCCCCCGCGCGATCCGTAGCCGGCCCCCCGCACCACGCCCGGGCACGACCGTGCCCGGCCACGCAATGACCCGACCCGACAACCTCAGGGATCGCCCATGCTTCCGCTCTCCTCCTCGCAGGAGATCGTCTGGCTGCACGAACAGGTGCAACCCGGCAGCCGCGCCTACAACTTCACCGCGGCGCTCGACCTGTGGGGCCCGCTCGACGCCGACGCCCTGCGCCACGGCCTCGCCGCCGCGCTGGACCGGCACGCCGGCCTCCGCCTGGAACTGGTCGCCGTCACCGGCGCCATGCCCGGCCAGCGGGTCGCCGAGAACTGCGCGCCCCGGCTGCGCACGGTCGACCTGGCCTCGGCGGCGGACCCCGAGGCCGCGTTCCAGGAGCTGCTGCGCACCGAGGCCGAGACCCCGCTCGACACCTACGAGGCGCCGCTGCTGCGCTGGACGCTCGTGCGGCTCGGGGACGACCACCACCGGCTCGTCCACGTGGAGCACCACCTGATCCACGACGGCCACTCGTTCGCGATCCTGCTGCGCGACGTGTTCACCGTCTACCGGGGCCACGTCCTGGGTGAGCCGGTCGCGCTGCCGCCCGCGCCCTCCTACGCCGACCATGTCGCTGAGCAGGCGCGCGGCGGGCGGAGCGGGGAGCGGCGGGCCGGGCTGGACTTCTGGACGGCGGAACTGCGCGACATGTCCCACGACATGCCGCTGCCCGGCCTGGTCCGGCCCGGCGCGCAACGCCGCCACCACGGTGGCCAGTTGCGCCAGTCGATCGGCGCGGACCTGGCGGAACGCCTGCGCGGGCACGCCCGGTCGCGCGGCCTGACGCCGTTCGCCACCCTCCTCGGCCTCTTCGCCGAACTGCTGCGCCGCCACAGCGGCCGTTCGCAGCTGGTCGTGGGCACCGCGGTCGGCAACCGCCCCCGCGGGCACGAGGAGACCGTCGGCATGTTCGTCAACACCATCCCCCTCCCGCTGCGGCTGGACCCGGCCGCCCCGGCCGAGGAGACGATGGACGAGGTGACCGACGTCCTGATCCGCGCGCTGCCGCACCAGGACGTGCCGGTGCAGGAACTCACCCGCGAACTCGGCCGGCACACGTCCGGAGCGGACAACCCGCTGTTCGCCGTCATGTTCAGCGCCCATGACGCCGAACTGCCCGAGGTCGACGTCCCCGGTCTGGACATCACCCTGTTCGAGGGCTTCAACACCGGCACCACCCGGTTCGACCTGGACGTGGTGCTGCTGCCCGACGACCGGCGCGGTGTCGGCCCCCGGCAGGGCGCCGCCGGCATGACGCTGGTCTGGGACTACGACGCCGACATGTTCGGTGAGGACGTGGCGAAACTGCTCGCCGGCCGGTTCCTGGACCTGCTGCGGGCCTACCTCGACGCCCCGGACACCGTCCTGGCGGACCTGGCGCCCCTCGCGCCGCCCGCCGGGCAGGCCCCCGCCGGGCAGGCCCTCGGCGCGCGGGACGGTGCGCCCGCCGGTTCCACCGGACAGGGCCCTCTCGCCCCCGCCCCGGCACGGCCCGTGGCCACCGCCCGCGCCGGCGCGGTGGACCCGCTCGACCCCGCGGCCGGCCACGACCCGTCGCTGCCCGCACTGCTCGTCGGAGCCCGCCGCCTCACCTACGGCGACCTCGACGCCCGGGTCTCCTCCCTCGCGGAGCGCCTGCTGGCCTCGGGGGTGCGGCCGGGTCAGCCGGTGGCGGCCGTACTGCCGCGCGGCGCCGACTCGGTCGTGACACTGCTCGCCTGCCTGAGGACCGGGGCGGTCCACTGCCCGCTGTCGCCGACGGACCCGCCCGCCCGGCTGGAACTGCTGCTCGACCGTCTCGGCCCGGCCCTGGTGCTCACCTCGGCCGAGCACCCGGTCACCGTTCCCGACGGCCTGCCGACGGCCACGGTCGACGCCCCGGAGCTGCCCGGGGCGCGCGCCGCGCGGGTCGTTCCCGGCGCGTCGTACGTCATCCACACCTCCGGGTCCACCGGTGTGCCCAAGGCCGTCGCCGTCGGCCGGGCCGCGCTCGAGAACCACCTGACGGGGGTGGCGGACCGGTTCGGCCTGGGCCACGGCGACCGCGTCCTGCTGTTCGCCCAGCCGTCGTTCGACGTGGCGCTGGAGGAGGTGCTGCCCTCCCTGTACGCGGGTGCCTGCCTGGTGGTCCCCGAGCACGAGGTCCCCACCGGCGCCGAACTGGCCGGACTGCTGGCCGCCGCCCGGGTCACCGTCGCCAACCTCCCGACCAGCTACTTCCTCGCCACGCGGGAGGACCTGCGGCCCGTCCTGCGGGACGGCGGCTGGGCGCCGCGCCTGCTCGTGCTCGGCGGTGAACGCCTCCCGGCGGACGTGCTGCGCGCCTTCCTGGCGGACACCGACGCCACCGTGCTCAACGCGTACGGCGTCACCGAGGCGGCCATCACCTCCACCGTCCACCACATCACCCGCGAGAACCTCGCCGACGGGGCCGAGGTCCCGCTCGGCACGGAGCTGCCCGGCGAGCGGGTCCACATCCTGGACGACCACCACCGCCCGCTGCCGGACGGCGCGGTGGGTGAGATCGCCATCGCCGGCGCCGGGCTCGCCGAGGGGTACGTCGGCAACCCGGAGGCCACGGACGCCCGGTTCGTACGCGTCGGCGCGCTGGCCGGTGAACGCCTCTACCTGACCGGTGACCTGGGCTACCGGGGCCTGGACGGACTGCTGTACTTCCTCGGCCGCCGGGACAACCAGGTCAAGCTGCGCGGCTACCGGATCGAGCTGGAGGAGATCGAGGCGGCCGCCTCGGCCGCGCTCGGCGGCCGTTCCTGCGCGGTCGTCCTCGACCGCGAGGCGGCCGGCGGGCCCCGGCTGGTCGGCTTCCTGGAGTGCTCCGGTGAACGCGACACGTGGGACGAGCGGGCCCTGCACGCGGAGCTCGGCCGGCGGCTGCCGGCCGCCCTCGTCCCGGGGCGGTGGATCGGCGTGGACACCATGCCGACGCTCCCCGGCGGCAAGCCCCACCGCGCGGTGCTAGCCCGGCGGGCGGCCGAGTCCGGTCCCGCCGACGCCGCCGGCCCCTCCGGCGACGCGGGCCGGGCCGCACCCGGCGAGGGCGCCGCCGGGACGGCACCGGCCGACCCCATGACCGCCCTGGTCGCCGACGGCTGGCGCGAGGTACTGGGGCACGGCCGGTTCGACGAGTCCACGGACTTCTTCCGGGTCGGCGGCCACTCGCTGCTCGCCGCGCGGCTGGCGGCGTGGCTGGAGCCCCGGCTCGGACACCGCCCGCCCATGCGGCTGCTCTTCGGCAACCCGGTCCTGGCCCAGCAGGCCGGGGCACTGGCCGCCGTCACCGCCACCGCTTCCGCCACGACCGCTTCGACGGAGTCCTGATGACCCAGCAGACGACCCCACCGACTGCCCCGCCGGCAGTCCCGACGCGGGTGCTCGCCGCCCGCGGCCGGACCGTCCAGGACGGCGGCCCGCTCAGCGTGGCCCGGGGGGCCGCGCTCCCCGACGGCGGCCCGGCCGGATCGCTCGCCCGCTTCGAGGAGTGGGCGCGCCGCACCCCGCACGCACCGGCCGTGGTCGACGGCGACCACACCTGGACGTACCAGCAGATCGACGCCGCGGCCGACGCGGTCGTGGACGTACTGGGCGAGCGGGTCGGGCCCGGTGACCTGGTCGGCGTCTGTCTGGACCGCTCCGCGGCGCTGGTCGTGACGGCCGTGGCGATCGCCCGGACGGGAGCGGTCTACCTGCCGCTGGGGCCCCGCCCCGGTGAGCGCCGGGTCGACGCCGTCACCGAGGACCTGGCCGTGGCCTGCCTGATCGGCGACCCCCGGCTCCTTCCGCCCCGGCACCGGGAGGGCGAGCACATCGCCCTGGCACTGCCGGGCGAGGGCGTCAACGCCACCGGCACGGTCGTGGCGGCCTTCTCCGCGCCCCGCCCCGGCGCCCTGGGGGCACCCCGGGAGGCGTTCTACGCGGTGCTGACATCGGGCTCCACGGGCCGGCCCAAGGCGGTCGCCGTCGCCGACCCGGCCCTGGGCGCGCTGCTCGACTGGTACCGCGCCGAGACCGGTCTGGCCCCCGGCGACCGGCAGTCCCTGCTCATCGGCGTGGCGTTCGACCCCCACCTGCTGGAGCTGTGGGCCGGGCTGACGTCGGGGGCGGCGCTGGTGCCGGCGCCCGACGACGTCCGATGGGACACCGGCCTGCTCGCCTCGTGGTGGCGGGAGGCCGCCGTGTCGGTGGCGGTGGCCGCCACCCCCATGGTGGAGCCCCTGCTGGAGCGGCCCTGGCCACGGGGGCTGGAGCTGCGGCATCTGATCGTCGGCGGTGACCGGATGCGCCGACGTCCGGGCGCCGACGTGACCGCGACCGTGCACAACGCCTACGGCCCCGCGGAGGCCACCGTGGTCACCACCACCCACGCCATGCGCGCCACGGACGCCGATGTGGACGACACCGGCGCGCCGCCGATCGGTACCCCGGTCCCGGGGGTGACCGTCGTGGTCACCGGAGCCGACGGCCGGCCCGTCGCCCGGGGAGAGGAGGGCGAGCTCCGCGTCGGCGGCGGCGGCCTGGCACTCGGGTACCTGGATCCGGAGCTGACCGCCCGCCGCTTCACCGCCCCGCCCCCGGACGCGGGGCTGCCAGGGGTGGACCGGCTGTACGCGACCGGGGACCGGGTGCGGATGCGGCCGGACGGGTCGCTGGAGTTCCTGGGGCGGCTGGACGACCAGGTGAAGGTCAGTGGGGTGCGGATCGAACCGGCCGAGGTGGAGGCCGCGTTGGAGAAGGACCCGGCCGTCCTCGGCGCCGTCGTCACGGCGCCCGGCACGCCCGACGGCCGGACGCGCCTGGTGGCGTACGTACGGCCCGCGCCGGGTGCCGCGCCCACCTCCGAGGCGCTGCTGACGGCGGTGAGGGCCTGGCTGCCGGAGCAGGCCGTGCCCTCGGCCCTGCACGTCGTCGGCGCCTTCCCGCTGGACGCCAACGGCAAGGTGGACAGGGCCGCGCTGACGCGCGACGCGGCCGTCCCGGCCGCGGCCGGCCCGCCCGGGGGCGACGCGGCGGACGCCGCCACCCCGGGCGAGCGGATCGTGCTCGACGCCGTACGCGACCTGCTCGCCAGGCCCGCGACCGCGCTCACCGAGAACTTCACCGAGGTCGGCGGCACCTCGATCGTCGCCGCCCGCCTGCTGACCGTCGTCGAACGGGAGAGCGGTGTGCGGCTGCGTGCGCCGGAGCTGCTGCGCCAGCCGGACCTGCGGGCCGTCGCCGCGCTCGTGGACCGCCGCCGTGCGGCCGCCCGACCGGCGGGAACCTGAGATGACCGTCCTCTCCCCGCGCACCCACCCCGCCCGGAAGGAAGAACCCGTGCCCACCGCACCGACCCAGGACGCACCCGCCGGATCCCGGCCCGCGCCCGTCCGCGGGCTGCCCGCCCTCGTCGCGTGGCACGCCGAACGGACCCCGCACGCCCTCGCGGTGGCCGACGGGGACACCGCCCTCACCTACGCCGGGCTCGTCTCCTCCGCGCGGGCCCTCGCCGCCCGGCTGGGTGAGCACGGTGTCCGGCCGGGCGACCGCGTGGCGCTGCTCATGCCGCGCTCGGCCCGTACCGTCGTCGCCCAGCTCGCCCTGTGGTGGGCGGGCGCCACCTGCGTACCGCTCGACCCGGCGCACCCCCGGCCCCGCACCGCGGCGATGGCCGCCGACGCCGAGGTCACGCTGACCGTGGGCGACGGCAAGCTCCTGGAGGCGGCGGCGTTCCCCGGCCCGGTCCTCGCGCTCCCCGAGGAGGAGACGCTGGCGGACCCGGGCACTCCCGCTCCCGGCTGCGGTGCCGAGGCGACGGCGTTCATCATGTTCACCTCCGGCTCGACCGGGCGCCCCAAGGGCGTCCGGGTGCCGCACCGCGCCATCGCCGAGCTGGTGTCCGAGCCCGCCTACGTCACCCTCACCCCCCGGGACCGGGTGCTCCTCCACTCGCCGATGACGTTCGACGCGTCGACGTTCGAGGTCTGGGCAGCCCTCGCCAACGGCGCCGCCGTGGTGGTGTGCACCGTCGACCGGCCCTCCTTCGAGGACCTGGCCCAGCAGGTGGAACGCCACGGCGCGACCGTCGCCTTCCTCACCACCGCCCTGTTCCACCAGCTCGCCGCCCGCCGTTCCCGGGTGTTCTCGGTGCTCCGAACCGTCGTGGTGGGCGGGGAGGCGCTGTCCGCCCAGCACGCCCGGCGGGTGCTGCGGGCGTTCCCCTGGCTGGAACTGGTCAATGGCTACGGGCCGACGGAGACGACCACGTTCGCCACCGCGCACCGGGTCACCGACGCCGACTGCGACGGCCAGGTGCCGATCGGCCGGCCCGTCGCGGGCGCGACCGCCCACGTCCTGGACGACGCCGGGCGGCCCGTTCCGCGCGGTGGGCGCGGCGAACTGTGGATCGGCGGCACCCGGGTGGCGCACGGCTACGCCGGCCGGCCCGACCTGACCGCCGAACGCTTCGTCGACCACCCGGAGCTGGGGCGTCTCTACCGCACCGGCGATGTCGTCTCCGCCCGGCCGAACGGCGTCCTGGACTTCCACGGCCGGACGGACGACCAGGTGAAGGTGCGCGGCTTCCGCATCGAACCGGGCGAGATCGAACACGCCCTGCGCCAGCAGCCCGACGTGGACGACGCGGCCGTCACCGTGCGCCGCCCGAGCCCCGACGACACCCGTCTGGCCGCCTTCGTCGTGGCGGCACCGGGGCCCGTGCCCCGGCCGGGCGCGCTGCGCGACCGTCTCGCCGGGATCCTGCCCGCCCCCTTCGTCCCGGACGAGGTGACGATCGTCGGCCGTCTGCCGCTCACCCCGTCGGGGAAAGTCGACCGCCGTGCCCTGGCCGACCTCGGCACGGGCGACGCGGCCGGTGTCCCGGCCGCGCCGCTGACGCCCCTTCAGCGGGCGGTCGCCGAGATCTGGGGCCGCTCACTGGGGCGCGAGGTGACCCACCCCGACGCCGACTTCCTGGCGCTGGGCGGGCACTCGCTCCTCGCGCTGGTGGTCACCGACGACCTGCGGGAGGAGCTCGGTGTCGAGGTGGCCCTCGCCGACTTCTTCGCCGCCCCCACGGTGGCCGCGCAGGCCGCCCTGATCGAACACGCGCTGCTCGCCGCCCACAGCGACCTGCGGCCGGGTACCCAGGAGGACACCGATGGCCACTGACACCCCCACGGCCGCGGCCCTCCAGGAGGAGTTGCTGCGGCGTGCGCGCGGACGCGCGCGGGGCGGTGCCGCCGCCACGCCCGAAGCCGCCCCCCACGGCCCGGCACCGCTGTCCCACGCCCAGCGCCGCATGTGGCTCATGGACCGGCTGGGCCACGGCGGGGCCTCCTACAGCGTGCCGTTCGCCACCCGGCTGCGCGGCCCGCTCGACCTGGGCGCACTGCGCACCGCGCTGACCGCCCTGGTACACCGCCACGAGATCCTGCGCACCAGGTACGGGCAGCGCGACGGCGAGCCCTACCAGGAGACCCTTCCCGCACCGGGGGCGGTCGAGGTGCCCGTCGTGGACGCGGACGCGGACCGCGCCGGCGCCCTGCTGGCCGAGGAGGCCCGCCGCCCGTTCGACCTGTCCGCCGGCCCGCTGCCGCGCGCCCTGGTGCTGCGGCACGGCGAGCGGGACCACACCGTCCTGCTGACCTTCCACCACATCGCCGTCGACGGCGCGTCCCTGGAGATCGTCGCCGGGGAGCTCGCCGAGCTCTACGAGGCCGCCGCCGGCGGAGCGGTCCCCGGGCCGGGTCCCCGGCCGCCCCGGTACGCGGACTTCGCCCGCCGTGAGCACGACGCCTCCGGCCGGCCCCACGAGGAGGGGCTGCGGCACTGGGCCGATCGCCTCCGAGGGGCCGCGCCGCCACGTCTGGCGCGGCCGGAACAGCCGCCCGCCGACGTGGACGCCCGGCCCGCCCACGCCCACACGGTGCCGCTCGACCCGCGGGTCCCGGCGGCCCTGCGCGAGGTCGGCGCGGAGCGCCGGGCCACCCTCTTCACCGTGGCGCTGGCGGCCGCCTTCGCCGCCCTGCACCGCCTCACCGGCGAGGACGACCTGCTGATCGGCGTCGCGGGCACGCACCGCCGGGGCAGTGCCATGCGGGGGCTGGTCGGGCTGTGCGTCAACACGCTGCCGGTCCGGGTCGACACCTCGGGCGACCCGGCGTTCACCGTGCTCGTGGAGCGGGTCCGCGACGCGCTGCTGGAGGCCCAGCGGTACCGCGACGTGCCCTTCGACCTCGTCCTGGAACGCCTCGGCGCCGCCGCCCGTGACGCCGACGGGACGGGACTGGTGCGGGTGACGGCCGATGTCCTCGGGGAGCCCACCACGCTGCGGCTGCCCGGCACGCGGGGTGAGTACGTGGACGTCGGCGTCGGCGAGGCCAAGTTCGACCTGTCGTTCGGCCTGGTCGACACCGGGAGCCCCGCCGCCCTGATCCAGTACGGCCGCGGCGCGCTGGACGAGGCGGTGGCCGCGGCGCTGGCCGGGGACTTCGCCGCCCTGCTCGCGGCGGTCGCCGCCGACCCCGGCACCGCCCTGTCCCGGTTGCCCGGCGCGGCCGCGGCGCGTGGGACTGGCCGGCCGGCCGGGGAGGCCGCGGGCGACCACGGCGCCCCGGCGGGCCACCCGGCGGAGGCGGTGCTGCGGGCACACCCACTGGTCGCCGAGGCCGTCGTCGTCGAACCCGACGGCGGGCCGCTGCTGGCGTACGCCGTGCCACGTGGCATCGGCGGGCCCTCCCGCGCCGAACTGGGGTCGGTTCTGCGGGCGTCGCTGGCGCCCGGACTGGTGCCCGTCGCCGTGACTCTGCTGGACACCATGCCCCGTACCGCCGACGGCGCTCCCGACCTGGCGCGGCTGCCCGGGCTGCCGTCCGCCCCCGCCCCGCGCGGGCCCCGCGCGCAGGCCGTGACCGAGGCGTTCGCCGCGCTGCTGGGCGGCCCGCCGCCCGGCCCGGACGACGACTTCTTCGTCCTCGGCGGCCATTCGCTGATCGCCGTCCAGCTCGCCGAGCGGCTCCGCGCCGCGCTGAAGCTCCCGCTGACCGGCCTCGACATCCTGCAGGCCCGCACCCCTCGGGCGGTCACCGCCCTGCTGGACGAGCGGGCGGCACAGCGCGCGGCCACCGCCGCGCCCGCCCGGCCGGCCGCCCGCTCCCGGGCGCCGCGCGAGGGAACGGTCCTGGTCACCGGCGGCACCGGTGGAGTCGGCGCGTTCCTCCTGCGGGAACTGGCCGCCCGGGGGCGCCCGGTGCTCGCCCTGGCCCGGCCGGAATCCGCCCATCTGGTCACCGGGGACGGTGTGGAGGTCGTCGAGGGCGACCTCACCGACCTGGACGGCCTGCGCTCGGCGGTCGCGGGCGCCGACGCGGTGATCCACGCCGCCTGCACCTTCACCCGTCCCGAGGTGGACCTGGCGGCCATGAGGACGATGCTCGACGCCTGGCGGGGCGGTCCGTTCGTCTTCGTCAGCAGTGTCGACGCCTACGGGCGGCCCGCCGTGGACCTCGTGGAGGAGGAGTCACCGGCCCGGCAGCCGCTGAGCGCCTACGGGCAGGCCAAACTCGACTGCGAGCGGCTGCTGCTGGACGTGGCCGGCACCGGCGGCCGGGGCGGCGCGAGCGCCGTCCGCTCACCCCTGGTGTGGGGCGCGCACGACCGGTTGCGCGACCAACTGCGCTGGGGCGCCACGGGCGTGCTGTACCAGGCCGTGCGGGAGGGCAGGACGATCAGCCTGCCGAGGCCGGGCGTCGGTGGTCACGACTGGTACGGCGCCCCGTGGGTGCACGCGGCGGCACTGGCGCGGGCCGTGACGTCGTGTCTGGACGCGCCGGTGCACGGGGTCGCCAACGCGGTGGGCGGCCACGTCGGCTGGCGGGACCTCACCGCCCGGCTGGTGGAGCTGCTGCACCCGGACGGCCCGCGCGCCACCGGCGGGGACCGTCCCGCCGCCCCGGTCGTCCGCGAGACGGACGAGGTCCACCCCGACCTCGACCACCACTGGCGGTACCGCGCCGACCGGTTGGGCTTGTCGCTGCGCGAGCGCCCGGGCGAGGACTGGCGCACCGTACTGGGCGAGATGGTGGGCGCCTCGGGCGTCTGACGGCGAGGGCACGTACCGGGCGGGCGCCCGGTACGTGCCCTCGCCCGCCGCGCCTGACGGGGCGCGCTCCGGTGCGCGGCGGCCCCGCGCCGGGGCCGCCGGAGGGTGTGTCCTCACCGCCCGGCCGTCCGGCGGGTGATCGTGCCGGGCCGGAGTGTACGGACGGGGACCGGGTGGCACGATGATGACCGAACACGCTGCCACCACCGCCCGCGTCCTCACGGACTGGCTGTGCCGGCGCGCGTCACCGGCGTAGGCCGCCCGGGGAAGGCGGCGGCCCGCCGGCGGTGGGCGGCCGGCACCGGGCCGTCTGGGCCCGGCGGGGCGCGGGTAGGGGACTGGTATGGACGTGGAGGACCAGGACGGGGTCGTCGCGGTCGACGGTGAACAGGCCGCGGAGCAGGTGAACCGGGCGGTGAGCGAGGTGTGCGCCCGGGTGCGGCGGCAGGCCGCCCGGATGTACGCGGGCCTCCCGCCCGACGAGGAGGAGCAGCATCCCACCGTGCTGCCGTAGCGCCCCGGCCCGCGCCAGCGCGGACCCAGGGCCCCTTGCGGGTGACGGGGCCGGGCGGTCCGTCCTGGGAGAACCACGAGGGCTACGGCGCGTCGAGGGCGCCGGCGTCTCACGACGCGTACCGCGCCGGCTTCCTGCGGATGCGGGCGGCGGCCACGCCGGCCGGCTGACCCGCGGGGCGGGCCGCCGCCGGGCCCGCCCGCCGCGCGCCGCCGGCACCGCCGGGGCGCGCGCACGGAGATCCGGCCCGTACGGCGCGCCGGGCCGATCGCCGCGCCTCCGGCTCCGGCGTCCGCTCAGCGGCGCCCATCGGTGGGCGCCCCGCGAACGGCGCCACCGGGCCCGCGCCGCGCGCCGGGGTGCGCGACAGGGTGGGTCACCGGCGCAGTCCGCGCAGGTCCGCGGCGAGCGAGGCGATGGCCGCGGGGTTGCGCGGGCTTTCCACCAGCTCCGCGTAGTCGAGGACGACGATGCGATCGTTCTTGATGGCCGACACGTTCGCGAGCGGCGGGTAGGACTTCAGGAACTTCCGCTTCTGCTCCGCGCCGACGTCGCCGTAGTCGTTGATCACGATCACCTCGGGGTCACGCTCGACCACGGTCTCCCAGCCCACGGTCGCCCAGGTGTCCTCAAGGTCCTTCATGACGTGGTCGCCGCCCGCCCTGGTGATGATGTCGTGCGGCCCGGCGTACCGGCCGGACGTCAGCGGTTTGTCCTGTCCGTCGTCGTAGAGGAAGACCCGCGGGCGGTCGGCGCCCTTCAGGGCTGTCGCCTCCGCCTCGGCCACCTGCTTGCGGAACGTCGCCACCAGGGCTTCGGCACGGTCCTCGACGTCGAAGATCCTGCCCAGGTTCCGCAGGTCGGTGTAGAGCGCGTCCAGCGGCGCCATCACGCCACGTGCCTTCCCCCGCCCGTTGCGGCACGACTCGCTCAGCAGGTAGGTGTCGATGCCCACCCGCTCCAACTCGGCCGGGGTGAAGCCCTCGCCCTCGTTGAAGCCGTAGTTCCAGCCCGCGAAGACCAGATCGGCCCGGGCGTCCACGACGAGTTCCTTGTTGATCGTCTTCTTCGACAGCCACGTGGTCCTCTGGTACGCGCCCTTCCAGGGGACGGAGTCGAGGTCGCCCTTGTCGTCGGGCATCACAAAGCCGGCCATGTGGTCCTCCAGGCCGAGCGCGAACATGATCTCGGTGATGCCGACGTCATTGGTGACCACGCGCTGAGGGGCCTTGGCGTAGCTCTTGCGCTGACCGCAGTTCTCGACGGTCACGGGGTAGTGGCCGCTTGCCCCGGTGCCGCTGTTCTTCCGGTCCGGGGAGGTCACCTCCGCGCCGCAGCCGGTGAGGACCAGGGCGGCGGTGAGGGCGAGGGCGAGCGCGGCGTGTCGTACGAGGTTCGGCATGGTGGGGGTGGCTCCTCAGGAGGTGGGCTGAGTGGGGCGGAGACGGTCGAAGAGCAGCTGTACGGCGCCCGTCTCCGGGTGTGGCACACGGTGTGCCCGTACGCCGAAGACCTCGGCCAGCAGCTCGGGCGTGAGCACGTCGTGCGGTGCCCCGGACGCGACGATCCGGCCGCTGTCGATGACGTACAGCAGGTCGCAGTGGACCGCGGCGAGGTTGAGGTCGTGCAGCGCGGTGAGCACGGTCAGCCCGCTGCCGCGCGCCAGGGCCAGCACTTCGAGCTGCTGGGCGATGTCCAGGTGGTTGGTGGGCTCGTCGAGCACCAGTACCCGGGGCTGCTGCGCGAGCGCCCGGGCGATCAGGACCCGCTGCCTCTCGCCGCCGGAGAGGGTGAGGAAACCGCGGTCGGCGAGATGGGCGGCGCCGACCCGCACCAGCGCGGTCTCGCACGCCCGGCGGTCCTCCTCGCTGGTGCGGGCCACCGACCGCTGATGCGGCAGCCGCCCCATGGCCACCATCTCGGCGACCGTGAAGTCGAACGCGGCGGAGACCTCCTGGGGAAGCGCGGCCAGCTGGCGGGCCCCTTCCCGGGCGCTCATGGCGTGCAGGTCCTCGCCGTCCAGCCGGACCGTACCGGCGGAGGGCAGCAGGGCCCGGTAGACGCAGCGCAACAGGGTGGACTTGCCGCTGCCGTTGGGTCCGACGAGTCCCACGAGCTGTCCGGCGCCCGCGCGCAGCGTGACGTCCTCCACCAGCCGGGCGCCGGCGATCTCGACCGTCAGCCCGTCGATGTCGATCCGCATCACGCGCCTCCGAAGGTGTAGGAGCGGCGGCGCATGAGGAGGACGAAGCACGGCACGCCGATGACCGCCGTCAGCACGCCCACCGGGAGCTCGACCGGCGCGAGCACCACCCGGGACAGGATGTCCATCCAGATGAGCAGGACGGCGCCCGCGAGGGGGGCGACGGCCAGGAGCCGGCGGTGGTCGGCGCCGACCAGCATCCGTACGGCGTGCGGGACCATCAGGCCGACGAAGCCGATGGCACCGCTCACCGCGACCACCGCGCCCGTGACGGCCGCGGTGACCAGGAACAGCTCCTTGCGCAGCCTCCCGGCGTCCACTCCGAGCGCGGCGGCGGTCTCGTCGCCCATCGCCAGCGCGTTCAGGCGGCGGGCCGACACGGCGAGGTGGGCGAGGCCGGCGAGGACGGCTGCCGCGGCGATCGGCAGGGAGGCCCAGTTGGCCCCGCCGAGGCTGCCCAGCAGCCACATCATCGCGGAGCGGGCCGCCTCGCCGCGCTCGGCCGCGAACACCATGAACGTGGTGACGGCCGTGAAGCCGTAGTACATCGCGGTGCCCGTCAGGACGAGCCGCAGCGGGGTCAGGCCCTCGGCGGTGCGGGCGATGGCGTACACCAGCGCCATGGCCAGGAGCGCGGCGAGGAAGGCCGCCGTGGACAGGGCCCAGACACCGAGCGCGCCGAGGCTCCCGAAGAGGAGTACGGCATTGGCACCGACGGCCGCGCCCGAGGAGATGCCGAGGACGAACGGGTCGGCGAGGGCGTTGCGGACCATGGCCTGCACGGCGACGCCGATGGCCGACAGGCCGGCCCCGACGACGGCGGCCAGCAGGGCCCGCGGGAAGCGCAGCTCCCACACGATGGTGTACGCCGGGACCTGGTCGGGGGTTATGGATCCCCCTGTCAGCCCGGCCCAGAGGTGGCGCAGCACCTCGGCCCAGGTGAGCCCGGACGCCCCGATGCCCGCCCCGCAGGCGAGGGAGACCGGGAGCGCGGCGCACAGGCCGATGAGGAGTAACGGCAGGGGGACGCGCCCGGACGGCGCGGCACCGCCGCCCGTACGGGCCGTGTGCGGTGGCCCAGCCGGTCTGCGGGCAAGGGGGGTGGCCACGGGAGGACCGCTTTCGCCTCGGGCCGTGCACCTGCGTGACCTTGGGAGCGGCCCTGGACGCGGGGGCGCCCTGCGCAGCACCTTCTCGCAGTCCACGGCGAATTGACAGGAGCCATCACCACCGCGGGTAACCGGGCTCGCGGGGCCGCGTGTCGGGCTCCGCCTACCGTTGCGGGTCAGCGCCGGACTTCGACCGGACTTCCCCCGAGGGGCACTCGCAGCTTAGCGCGTACCGGCCGACGCCCCGCCAGGGCGTCCGGTGTCCCGGGCGCCGGCCGTCGGGCGCGCCCTGGTGGGCGCCCGCGACATGCCCGGTCCGATCCGCCATTCGGAGCCGTGCCGGCCCCCCGCCGAGGGGACGGGATCCGGGAACGCGCTCGCCGCCGCCGGGGCCAGGCGTGGTACGGGGGAGGCTGGGGCAGCCGTCCCTGGTGCGGTGGCCGGCCACCGCGAGCGGGCCGGAGGACCGTACCCGTAACGATCCGGAAGGTGCCCGTGACCGAGTCCCCGCTCATCACCTTCGGCCACAGCACCGCCGGGCGGGCGGCGCTGACCGAGCTGCTGCGCCGAGCCGGTGTCGCCGCGGTGGTGGACATCAGGACCGCTCCCGGCAGCCGCCGCGACCCCGACCTGAAACGGGAGCGGCTCGCCCGGTGGCTGCCCGCCGAGGGCATCGCCTACCGGTGGGAGCAGCGTCTCGGCGGGTTCCGCGCACCGCCACCGGACTCACCGGACACGGTGTGGCGCAACGCCTCCTTCCGTGGTTACGCCGCCCACACCCGCACGCCGGAGTTCGTGGCCGCCATGGACGAGGTGTTGCGCCAGGCGGCGCGGGAACGGACGGCGGTGATGTGCAGCGAAGCGGTCTGGTGGCGGTGCCACCGCCGCCTCGTCGCCGATTTCGCCGTTCTCGCCCGCGGTGTGCCCGTCCACCACCTCATGCCCGACGGCCGGCTGACGCCGCACCCGCCCACTGCGGGCTCACGTCTGCGCTCCGACGGCCTCCTGGTCTACGACCAGGAGGACCAGGCCCCACGGTGACGGGCACCCGGGTCCCGGACCGGGCCCCTCGGGCGAGGGCCACGGCCTGGCCGACGGCCACACCACCGCCGTGGCGACCAGTGCCCATGTCCCAGGCCCGCGTGCGGCAGCGCCGGCCCCGGGGAACACCCGGCCACCCGCGGCGGGCCGTCACCGGCGGAACCGCGAACCTTGCTGGGAATCCGCACGGGCGGGGAGGCACGGCACGTGCCCCACGGGCACCTGGCCCGCCGGCCGTCCGGCCAGGAGTGACACCTGGACGCGCACAGGGCGAAGGCCCCGCCGCTTCAGCGGGACCGGAGCCGTGCCGTGGACGAAACACCACCGCGACACCCTTCAGCCATGACGTGACGGCTCTCCAGGAGCGAACGGGGCGGCGTGCGGCGCCCGTTCACCGAACGGCCGGTGATCGACGCGCCGTACGAGGGTGCACTTTCCGCCAGGTTCGGACCAGGGGGATGAGCACATTGTCCCGGTTCACTGCCCCGGCATGCCGGAAATGTTCTTTATCTGGCGGACATGTATGCGACTGAACATGCGGATGTCAGCCAGCACACCCCTCTCCAAGAGCGTTGACTGAGGGGACACGCCGACGGTGGCCGTGCCCGTAGACGCGCACGGCCCGTGCGGACCTGTCCCATGGGGGGGGAAAGATGCGATCCACCGAGCACACGCACGGACCGGGGTCCGGGGGGCCGGGGCACCACAACCCGTGGACCACCCCGGTACGGATCACCGGCCGATTACTGTGCCTCAACCTCGCCCTGGCCATGGCCACCGCCGCCACCCAGGCCATCGCCGCGCCCACCGCCGCGTGGTGGAGCCCGGCATGGGTGGCCCCCTGGCTCCTCCAACCCGCCCTCCTCGCCGCCTGGGCGGCTCTGCGCCGGCTCGAGAAGCGCCACACCTGCCGTACGACCTGTGAGGACCGCCAGGACCGGCCACCGGGACCGACCGGCTACGGCCGAGCCGCCTGAGCGGGCCGGACCCCGCCGGGCCGCCCCGGTGGCCCCTTCCCCGCCCGCCGGGTCCGGCGTCCCGGACGCCGCGGACAGCACGCGGGCAGCGGCCCCCGCGCCGTCGGGGATCCGGTGGGCGGCGGCAGCGCGTGCCGTGCCAGCTCCGCGAACCCTCAGGCGGATGCCCCGCTGTCGATGACGAGGTCCGTGCCCACCACCGCGCCGGCCGCGGGCGAGGCGAGGTACAGCACCGCGGCCGCCACTTCCTCGGCCTCCGCCAGGCGGCCGAGCGGGTTCTCCGTCCTCACCCGCTCGGCACGGTCGGCCTCCGTCTCGCCGGGCCGCAGCGACATGGGCGCCGCGGAGGCCCCCGGGCTGACCGCGTTGATACGGACGCCGCGGTGGATGTGGTCGTCACCGTACGGGCACTGGCGCGCCGCGCGCACGCCGCTCTCACGGGAGGGCCCTGTTCAGTCCAGGACCGCGACGGCTTCGACCTCGACCAGGTGCTCGGGAACGTCCAGTGCCGCGACCCCCACCAGCGTGGCCGGCGGCGCGGCGGTGACGCCCAGCCTTCCGGCCGCGCGGGTGATGCCCTCCATGAGCGCGGGCATTCTGTCGGGGGACCAACCGACCACGTACACGGTGAATTTGGCCACGTCGTCGAAGGAGGCGCCGGCCGCGGCCAGGGCGGTGCCGATGTTGAGGTAGCACTGCTCGACCTGGGCGGCCAGGTCGCCCCTGCCGACGGTCGCTCCCCCGGCGTCCCAGGCGACCTGCCCGGCGATGAAGACCAGTTGCGAACCGGTCGCGATCGACACCTGCCGGTAGGCGTCCACCTCCGGCAGTCCCACGGGGTTCACCAGGGTGATGGCCATGCCGCCCGCCTCCTCGTCATGAGAGCCCTGCGGCTCACTCGCACCGGACCAGGGCGCGCCCGATCTCTTGTGGTTACTCGGAAACCGTAGGAGAGTGACCGCCGACATGGAAGAACGCACTTCTGAGTGACTGGGGAACCCGATGGTGACCAAGCAGTTCCCGGGCTCCCCCGACGAAGCGGACGTGACCCGCGCGGACTCGCTGGCCCGGGAGATCTTCTCGGACATCGCCAACAAGTGGGCGCTGCTGATCATCGAGGCCCTGGGTGAACGCACCCGGCGCTTCAGTGAGTTGCGGGGTGACGTCGAGGGCATCAGCCACAAGATGCTGACCCAGAACCTGCGCATGCTGGAGCGCAACGGGCTGGTCGACCGGAGGGTGTACCCCACCGTGCCGCCTCGGGTCGAGTACACCCTCACCGGGCCGGGCCGGGCCCTGCGGGCGACGGTCGACGGCATGTGCGCCTGGACCCACCGGCACCTCGGTCACATCGAGGCCTCCCGCCGCAGGTTCGGCGCCTGACCGGCACTCGGGGCGGGGTCACCGGCGGCCGGGCCCGTCGCGGCCGCCGGCACGCCGGACGGGAGCCGGGAGCCGGACGGCCCGTGGTGCCCCGTGGCCGTCCGGTGGACGGTTCACCGCCCGGGTCGGTTGAACCGCACCTCCGGGTACTGGGCGGTCGGTCCGTCGAGGATGGCCTGCGGCCGGTGACGGAGGTGGAGGTCGAAGAAGGCCGCCGTGTACACGCGTGTCAGGTCGATCGCCCGCCGGGCGGGGGCGGTCGGCGGTGTGCCGGGGTACGGCAGGGACAGCTGGTCGAAGAGGACGGGCATGTCCGAGAAGGTGAAGTGGTGCACGCCCGCCACGGCCAGCCAGCGCTTCCACCCGTCCAGGTTGCGCCACGCGGCGTCCCAGGTGGGGTCCGCGCCGTTCGGCTGGTGGACCGGCTCGTCGGTGCCGAGCAGCAGGAACGGCCGCTTGCCGAGTCCGGCCTCCGGTACGGGGTCCCCGAACGTGCCGTCCATGTTGACGCCCGCCAGGACGCGGCTGTCGCGTGCCATCACCGAGGCCGCGGCGGCCCCGCCCAGCGAGTGGCCGGCCGCGCCGATCCTCCGGTGGTCGATGAGCGCGGCGTGCGGCCACGCCGGGCGCGGCCCGGTCAGCCGGTCGAGGACGAACGACAGGTCCTGGGCCCGGTTGACGGTGGCCTTCCGCATGTCCTCCAGGGTCTCCGCCTTCTCGCACGCCGCACAGGTCAGGACCCGGCCGCCGGGGAAGACCGTCCCGGACGACTCGTACGCGTGGTCGAGCACGGCGACGATGTGGCCCCGGCTGGTGAGGTCCTCGGCCAGGGTGGTCAAGGTGAAGCGCGGTGCCCCGAAACCGGGCGACAGCAGGACCAGCGGGTGGCGGCCGCGTGCCGGCCGGGCTCCGCTGCCGCTGTGGGTGCGCGTGGCGCTCAGCTCGGCGACGGCTGCGGCGTCCCGCCCTCCCGCCGCCTCCACCAGCAGCCGCGCCTCGCGCGGGTCCGCGTACGGGGCGGGGCCGCTCCCGGGGCGGGCGGCCGGGTAGTACACGTCGACCATGAGTTCGCGCGGCCGGTCCGGCAGCCACAGGTCCTGCCGCGACCGGTCGACCAGGTGGAGGGTGGACCGGCCGACGGGCGACGGTCCGCCGGGGCTCGGCAGCAGGACACCGGTCACCGTCTGCCGGACACCGGCGGCCGCGGAGGGCGGGGGGCCGGCAGGGGGCTGCGCGTGGGCGGCCGGGGCCGCGGCGGCGAGGGCGACGACCAGGGCGGCGACGGCCGTGGCACGTGAGGTGCGTGACGTCTTCATGTGACGGGACGTCAGGCGGCGGCCGCCACCGCCGGCATCGGCCCCGGGTCGCGGCCGGGTACGACCTGCGGCTGATCTTCCGCGCGCCGCGCGTGAGCGCGCGGAAGGAGGGGCCGCCGAGCGGTACGCACTGCCGTGCGTACCGCTCGCCGGGGCGGCCCCGCCAGGCGCGGATCCGGCCCGCGGCGCGCGGGCCCGGCGGGACGGCTCGGGGCGGGGCGTTCGCATACGCCCCGGTCACTCGGCCCTTCCCACCGCCAGGGGGCGGTCGCGAAGCTGGCGGCGGGAGGTGATGCCGAGCTTCTTGAAGACGTTCCGCAGGTGGGCGTCGATCGTGCGCGGGCTCAGGAAGAGCTGGGTGGCCACCTCCCTGGAGGTGGCGCCGGTGGCGACGAGCCGCGCGATCTGGAACTCCTGAGGGGTGAGCGGGTGTGGTGTTCCGGTCCCCCGCTCCCGCACCCGCTCACCGGCCGCCTCCAGTTCGCGGGCGGCTCGGGCGGCGAACGCCCCGGCGCCGATCGACGCGAGCTCCTGGTGCGCGGCACGCAGTTGGGCGCGGGCCTCGGTGAGGCGTTCCGCGCGCCGCAGCCACTCCCCGTGGAGGAGTCGCGCCCGCGCGAGGTGGACCGTTCCTTCGCTGCGGCCGAGCCGGACGATGGCCTCCCGGTAGAGCTCGTCGGCGGCCGGCCCGTCGGTGAGCAGCGCTCTGGAGCGCAGCTCGACCCCGGCCGCCCAGTGGGTGCCGCTGGCCGCGGTGCGCTCCGTGAGGCGTTCCAGCACCGGGACGGCCAGGTCCCGGCGGCCGGCTCGCACCGCGGCCTCCACGAACTCGACGGGCACCCACGAGTTGAAGCCGGGTTCGTCGAGGTCGCACGCGGGACGCGACGCCCGCACCGCCGCCTCGTACTGGCCCAGACCGTTGTGCAGGACGGCTCGGGCGTACTCCGTGACATTGGCCAGCCGGCCTTCTCCCCGCTCGTGCGAGGCGCGTGCCGCGACATCGGCGAAGGCGGCGGTCGCGGTCTCGTCCCCGCGCCAGGCGGCGAGGGAGACATCGACGTACACCACGGGGGGAGCCCCGGCGTCGACCGCGATCGTGTGCGTCTCGTCCACCAGTGCCGCCGCGTGGCTGAACTCCCCGGCGTGGATGTGCGCGAGGGCGCGGAAGCTCAACAGGACCGGCAGGTCCGCCAGGGCGCCGCGCCGCCGGGAGAGGGCGATCTGCCGGTCGGCCAGCGCCCGCCAGGCGGCGTCGTCCCAGAGGTCCATCGCGGCGTTGCAGGCCATCCACACCTCGCCCAGCCCGTACTCGTCGCCGTTCCCCGCGCGGCGGTACCCGTCGACGGCCCGGCGCAGCAGCGGGACGGCGGGGGCGCAGCCCTCGCTCACCTGGGTGGCCAGGCCTTCGAGGAGCAGGTCGAGGGGGCGGGCGGGCCGGTCGAGGGGCGGCAGGGCCCGTGCCGCGCCGGCCGCGTCGAGCAGGCGCGTCCCGTTGGCGAACCGGCCGACGAACACGGCCGCCGCGAAGGCGTCGAGCACCAGTTCCCGGGCGGCGGCCGGGTCGCTGTGGGCCGTCACCTCCGCGGCCCGCAGCAGCCTCGCCACCGCTTCGTCGTCGCGTTTCCTGTCGAAGGAGACACGGGCGCGGAGGGCGGCCGCTTCCGCCCGCCGGGGCGTGTCGTCCGCCCTGAGGTCCGTCTCCGCCATCGCCACCAGGGCCAGAGCCGCCTCGGCGGCGCCGGTGTCCCGTTTGGCACGGGCGGCGGCCAGGGCCCGAGTGGCGCGGCGGCCGGGGTCCGGCGTCAAGGTGGCCGCCCGTTCGAGGAACGCGGCGGCCGCCGCGATGCCGCCGCGTGCCCGGGCACGTCCGGCGGAGCGTTCGAGCGAGGCGGCGACCTCTTCGTCGGGGCCGGCCGCCGCCATGGAGCGGTGCCACGCCCGCCGGTCGGGCTGGTCGTCGTCGGTGACCTCGGCGAGCGCCCGGTGTACCGCGCGGCGGTCCTCCGGGGGCGCGGTGCGGTAGACGGTCGAACGCACCAGGGGGTGGCGGAACCTGACCCATGGGCTGACGGTCAGCAGCCCGGCGTCCTCGGCCGGCGTCGCCGCCTCGGGATCGACGCCGAGGAGTCGCGCGGCACGGTGGAGGAGGGAGGGCTCCCCGATGGGTTCGGCTGCCGCCGTCAGCATCAGGAGGCGGGTCGCCGCGGGCAGTGCCTCCAGGCGCGTCCGGTAACTCGCTTCGACGCTCCCCGGTGCGGGTGCCGCTCCCGGCAGCGCGAAACCGCCCGCCAGGTCCGCCGTCTGCGGCAGTTCGAGCAGTGCCAGTGGGTTGCCCCTCGCCTCGGCGACGATCCGCTCGCGCACCTGGCGGTCGAGCGGTGCCCGGAACCGGGAGCCGAGCAGCCCTCGGGCGTCGGCGTCGGTCAGTCCCCCGAGCCGCAGTTCCGGCAGCCCCGCCAGTTCGTCACCGCCCGCCGGCTCCCGGACGGCGAAGACGACCGTGACCGGCTCGTCCTGGATCCGCCGGGCGACGAAGGCGAGGACCTGCGCCGAGGCCCGGTCGAGCCATTGGGCGTCGTCGACCAGGCAGAGCAGGGGTTGCCGCACCGCGGCCTCGGAGAGGAGGTTGAGCACCGCGAGACCGAGGTGGAACCGGTCCGGTGTGCCGGTGCTCAGCCCGAAGGCCGCCTCCAGCGCGCCGCGCTGGGGGTCCGGCAGCCGCCGCAGCACACTCAGCATGGGTCCGCAGAGCTGGTGGAGCGCGGCGAACGCGAGCTCGCTCTCGAACTCGGCCCCGGACACCCGTAAGGTCCGCACCCCCGGTGCGGTCCTCGCGTAGTCCAGCAGGGTCGTCTTGCCGATGCCCGCTTCGCCGCGTACGACAAGGGCCTCGCCCTGCCCCGCGCGCGCCCGGTGCAGGAGTCGGTCGAGCACCTGGGCCTCGCACGAGCGGCCGAGGGGCACCCGGCGTTGCGGCGGCGGCAGGTGGGGTGTCGGCATCGAGGGTCCTCCGCCGCCGTGGCACCTCGGTGACCGGCCTCCGGGAGGGCGGGGGCGTGGGGCTTGCCCGGGACGGCCGCCGAAGCCACACGGCACTGTCTCGGAACAGCGGTGATACCCCCTGATCAGAAGCGTATGACATGGCTGTTCAGCCGTCAACGAAGTGCTCGGGGGGTCCGGTTGACGTGATGCCGGTCGCGGCGGGGCGCGCCGCCCGGGGGCTCAGGAAGGGCACCGGGGCCGGTCGGTGCGCACACCGGCCGGCCCCACCGGCTCCCTGCGCGTCACCCGGTGTCAGAAGGTGACGGTCACCTTGCCGCGGATGTGCCTGGTGGCGAAGTCGGTCAGCGCGCGCCGGGCTTCGGCGAAGGGGTAGTCGGCACCGACGGTGGTGCGGATCTCACCGGTGGCCGCCAGCGCGGCCAGCGCGGCGAGCCTGCCCTCCGGGGTGGTGGTCCCGCCGTAGACGGCGGTGACACCGCGTTCGAAGGCGGCCGGCCCGCCGAGCGGGGAGACCAGGCGGCCGCCCCTTCGCACCGCCGCTGCGGTCCTCGCCAGCGCGGGCCCGGCGTTCGCCAGGTCGAAGACGACATCGACTCCGCCCGGTACCAGCCGGAGCGCCTCCTCCGCGATGTCCATGTGCTGGTAGTCGATGGTGTGCCGGGCTCCCAGGTCGCCCAGGAACGTCTGGTCGTCGGTGCGCCCGGTGGCGAGTACGACGAGGCCCGCCCGACCGGCGAACTGCACGAGGTAGGAGCCCACTCCCCCACTGGCCCCCACCACGAGCGCGGTGTCACCGGCGGCGGCCCCCGCGACGTCCAGGAGCGCCGCCGCGGTCAGGGCCGCCGTCGGGAGTGCGGCCCCTTGTGCCGCCGTGAGACCGGTGGGCCGTACGGCCGCCGCGGCGGTGGCGTTCACCAGCGTGTACTCGGCCAGTGCTCCGGAGGGGACGCCGTTCCAGGCCATGACGGCCTCACCGGCGCCGAAGCGGGTGACACCGGCGCCGACGGCCTCGATCACACCACTGACGTCGACGCCCGGGACGAACGGGTGGCGCACCGGCAGTGCGTCCCGTGCCGCTCCGGTGATCAGCACCTGGTCGATGGCGTTGAGGGCGGCCGCCTCCATCCTTACCAGCAGTTGCCCCGGGCCCGGCACGGGCTTGGGCAGATCGATGAACTCCAGGCTCTCCAGCGGTCCGTACGTGTGCGCGACGAGCGCTTTCACCGTCGTTCTCCTCGGTCGCGCCGTCGTGGGCGCGGGGTCGGTGGGTGGGGTGGTCGTCCGGTGTGGTGCGGTCCGCGCCGGCCGGCGCGGACGGTGGCGCGGGTGTGCGACGACGTGCCGCGGTGGGGCACCGGCTCCCGTCACAGGCGCAGGGTGCGGCGCAGCCAGCGCACCCGGGCCGCCCTGGCCTCACCGGACAGCGTGGCGTGCGGTACGAGGGCGTCGAACCCGTGGAAGGCGCCGGGCCAGACGTGGAGTTCCGCCCGGCCCCCGGCCTGCCAGATCCGCGTCGCGTAGGTGACGACCTCGTCGCGGAACGTCTCGGCCGAACCGGCGTCGACGAAGGCCGGAGGCAGCCCGGACAGATCCGTCGCCCGCGCCGGCGCCGCGTAAGGGGGAACGTCGGGGCCTCCTCGCAGGTCCCCGAGCAGAGCGCTCCAGCCGGTGTTGTTCGATGTGCGGTCCCACACTCCCGTGCCGGCCATCTGGCGGCCGGACGGGGTGTCGTCGCGGTCGTCGAGCATGGGGCAGACGAGCAGTTGCCCCGCCGGCTCCGGACCGCCCCGGTCGCGCAGGAGCAGGGACAGCGCGGCGGTGAGCCCGCCGCCCGCGCTGGCACCGGCGACCACGAGCCGACCGGGGTCGATGCCCAGCCCACGGGCATGGGCGGTGGTCCACAGCAGGCCCGCGTGGACGTCCTCCAGTGCCGCGGGGTAGCGGTGCTCGGGCGCCAGCCGGTACTCGACCGAGACGAGTACCAGGCGCAGGTCCCGCACCCAGTCCAGCATCTCGGCCAGGAGACTGCGGTTGTCGCCGAGGACCATCCCACCACCGTGGGTGAAGTAGACCGCGGGCAGCGGCCCCGGCACCCGGGCCGGGCGGCAGATCAGCAGCGGGACACCGGGCGCACCGGCCGGACCGGGCGCCGTGCGCTCCTCGAACTCGACGGCCCCGCCCCGGCGCAGGTCCTCGTCGGACGGTCTGATGGCGCGCATGGACCGTCGTACGGCCGGGATCATGCCGGGCAGGACCGTGGGTGGCATGATCGCGGAAAGGGGACCGAGCGCTTCGGCCAGTTCGGGGTCGAACGGGGGCGGTGGTCCGGCGCTGCTGTCGGGGGTCATGAGGAACTCCTGCTGGACGGGTGAGGGGTGCGGCTCCCGGGGCCCCTGGCGAAGGTGGCTGGTGGCGGACGGGACCGGACCGGAGGGACGGACGGGCCAGGCCACCGCTGTACGCCCGTACCGCCCTCCCGTCCGGGCGTCCCGCTCCCCGGGCGACCGAGGGGGGCCGCTCCCCCGGCCCCGGGACAGCGGGCAGCCCGTGGACGCGGGGCGGCCTCACGCCTTGTCGAGTCCGAGGAGCTGGAGTTCCCAGGCGAGGCTCGTGCCGAAGCTGCCGCCGTGCTGGAGCATGATGTCGGTGATGCCGGGGACCGTCTCCTCCCGGGCCCAGTCCCGCTGCCACTCCGATATGACGGTGCCCGCGCAGGTGGGGACGACACCGGCCTGGATCATGCGCTGGACGCCGCGTTCGTGGGCCTCGGTCGTGGTGGCGCCCGAGGCGTCCGTCACCGCGAAGACCCGGTAGCCGTCGGCGATGGCGTGAACGGCGGGCCAGGCCAGGCAGATGTCCGTCCACAGGCCGGCCATGACGAGGTCCTTGCGGCCGGTCGCGGCGACGGCGTCCACGACGCGCTGGTCCTCCCAGGTGTTGATCGCGGTGCGGTCGATCGGCTCCTGGTCGGGGAAGACGTCCTGCAGCTGACGGATGATCCGGCCGCCGCGGTCCTCCACCACGGTGGTCAGGATGGTCGGCACGTCGAACAGCTTGGCGCCCTTCGCCAGGGCGGTGACGTTGTTGACCACCAGGTTGGTGTCCGCGCTGCCCATTCCCGCGAACTGGGCGCCCTGGTGGTCGATCAGCAGCAGCACCGACCTCTCGGGAGTGAGCAGGGCGTCGAGGCCGGTGTAGGTGATGCCATTGGCTGCCATGGGAGTCTCTCCGGTGTCCGTATCGGTCGCGGCGCTCGCTTTCCGCCGCTGCACCGAAGCTCTCACGCGGCCGACCGCCCGGGCATCGGTGATGTTCGCCTAGAGCCGGTACCTAACAGCCGGTGTCCGACGCCCTCGTGCGTGACGGGCAGCCGGCTTCCGACGAGCGGCCGGCCGGTGGACGGGCCGGCCCCCCGGGCCCCGGTGGGCGGTTCGTGGCGACCCGGCCGGTGGACGGTTCGTGGCGACCGGCCGGTGGACGGCGGGCCCCGCTCCCGCGGGCGTCGCGGTCAGCGCGGACGGTGCGGGTCGCCGGGGTCGGAGCCGGACCGGCCGGGCCGGAAGGCCTCGGCGGCGGTGGCGAACACGGTGAGGACGTGGCCCGCCCCGGTGATCGTGAGCATCCGGCCGATCTGGTCGGGAACGTCGGCCAGCGCGAGGGTGCCGCCCAGGCCCTGGGCGTGGCGGTGCAGACGCAGGAGGGTGTTGAGACCGGACGAGTCGCAGAAGGCGACGCCGGACAGGTCGAGCGTCAGGTCGGGGTGGGTGGCCAGCACGCCGATGACCTGCTCGTGGAGGGCAGGGGCGGTATGCAGGTCCAGCACACCGGTGACGGTCGCGATCGCCGCGCCGCCACGGGCTTCTGTGATGCTCAGGTGCAGGTCGTTGCTCATGGGGGGTGCGCTCCTGCTGCTGGCTCCTGGGTGGGGATCGGAGGCCGGGACGGGTGGTCAGGACGGGGTGAGACCGTTCAGTTCCGCCGCGCCCCGCGCTGGTGCCGGGGTCGGGCCGAGCCATTCGCAGAACAGCACGGTGGCATCGTCCTGGAGGTGGCCGTCGTGGTGTTCGAGGACGGCGTGGACGAGCCGGCGCAGGGTCTCGGGGGCCGGCAGGCCGTCGGCGTGGTGGCGGATGAGGAAGTCGGTGAAGCGGTCGAGCCCGAACTCGACATCACTCTCACCGCGGGCTTCGGTGATGCCGTCGGTGTAGAACACGACCCGGTCGCCCGGTTCGAGCTGTTCCCGGCACAAGGTCGTCTCCAGCCCCAGGCCGGTGCCCATGGGGTGGGAGGGCTGGCAGGACAGGGGACTGATCCAGCGGCCGCCCCGGATGATCACCGGTGGGTGGTGGCCTCGGTTGACCCACGTCAGGACGCCGGTGCGGGTGTCGAGGTCGGCCAGGATCCCGGTGACGTAGCGGGTCTGCCGGTACTGCTCGATCAGCGCCTGCTCGATCCCCTCGGTGATCTCCACCAGTCCGGCGTTCTGACGCCGGAAGTTGCGGCACGCGGCCATCGCCAGGTTGGCGGTCAGCCCGGCGGCGGTGTCATGGCCCATCGCGTCGAAGATCGACAAGTGCACCACCGATTCGGTGGTGGCGTAGTCGAAGGCGTCCCCGCTGATGCGGTAGGCGGGTTCCATCGCCGCGGAGATCACCACCCGGCCGTCGGCGTAGGTGCGCGGTGGCATCAGGTGCCACTGCATCTCGGCGGCGATGTTCATCGGCTCGGTCCGGGTCAGCCGCGCGAAGGCATCACTGTGGCTGCGTTTGCTGACCAGCATCAGTGCGATGAGGGAGGCCAGCGACACCATGTCCCGCCGGACACGCTCGTCATCGGTGGCGGCGGTGACGCGCAGCACTCCGATGCGCTCGACGCCGTCCAGCAGCGGCACCCACCAGCGGTACTCACCCGCCTCCGCGGAGCCGTCGGGCAGCACTTGGTTGGACTGGTAGGACCGTCCCGGCACCGTGCCCTCGATCCTCAGCTCGGCCTCCGTGCCCTCCGGCGCCCGGCCGGCGTCCGGACCCCGCCCGGTCAGCAACCGCAGGACCCGGCGTTGCAGGTCAGCGACGTAGATCAGCAGCTCCGGGAAGCCCGCGCCCGCCGCCCGCTCGGCGACCCGGGCCGGCAGTTGCTCCAGGGGCATGAGATGACTGTCGGCCAGCAGGCCCTCCAGCATCCGACGGCTGTCCCGGTTCTCTTCCACGACAGTCGCCTTCCCTTCCGCACGGCCCGTACGCCGCCCGCGCACAAGTGCGACCGATCGTGTCACCGGCGCCGGGAGGGTGTGGCCCATCCGGCCGCCGCCTCGGTGCGGACGCAGGTCAGCGCGGTGTCCGGGACTGTGCGCGGTGTTCCGCCGGGCACGGCCCGACGGTTCCCGGGCCCGGCGGTGGAGCCGGTCACCCGGTCCACGCGCGCACCCGCGCCCGGTTCCGCGCCCCCCGATCCCGCCCGGGACGCGTCCCACCGGCCGGGCGGAAACCGGACACCGGCGGCGCGCGCTCAGTCGCCGGGCTCGTGGACCGCCGCCGCGCGCGCCTCGATGGCGTGGAGTACCGCCACCATGTCGGCGTCCCCGTGTCCCAGGTCCACGGTCTCTCCGAACAGGGCACGGCAGACGTCCAGCAGCGGAGAGGCGGCCCCCGCGCACCGGGCGGCCTCGGCGATCAGGTGGTTGTTCTTCAGTACGTCCAGGGCGGCGGCCTGGACGGCGAAGTCCCGTGCCAGGAGCTTGGGCGCCTTCGCCCGGGAGACGCCGCTGGCCATCGGGCCGGCGTCCAGGACCGCGAGAAACTGCCGTTCGTCCAGTCCGTGCCGCCCGGCGAAGTGGAAGGCCTCGGTGAGCCCGGTGACCATGGTGATCAGGAACAGGTTGACCGACAGCTTCATCAGCAGCGCGTTGGGAACCGCCCCGCACACGAAGGCGTCCCGGCACATCGGGTCCATCAGCGGCCGGACCCTCTCCACCGGCTCGGGCCTTCCCGCCAGCATGGCCACGAGCCGCCCGGTCTCCGCCGGCGTCCGCGAGCCCGACACGGGGGCTTCGACGTACTCGCCGCCGGCCGCGCGGACGTCCGCCTCCAGACGGAGCGAGTAGTCGGGCGACGTCGTACCCATGTGTACGAGCGTGCGCCCGGCGACGCCGGCGGCGAAGGCGGGCGTTCCCCGGCCCAACGCGGCGTCGAGAGCCGCGCCGTCCGCCAGCATGAGCAGTGAGACACGAGCCCGCCGGAGCACCTCGGCGGGGCTCCTCGCCACCTCCGCCCCGGCCGCCCGCAGCGGCTCGCTCCTGGCGGCGGTCCGGTTCCAGACAACGAGCTCCGTCCCACCGCGGGCCAGGTTGAGCGCCATGGGCTGTCCCATGACACCCAGGCCGATGAACCCCACGCGCACCACACACCGCCGTCCTCGTTCCGGGGCCGCGCCGGACATCCGCCCGTCGCCTATGACGGCTGTCATAATAGGAGTCCCATGACCATGGGCATAGGCTGCCGGACGAACCGGAGCGGCCCGTGCGCCCGCGCCGGCTGGCCGACCGGAAGGGCGAGGGCGTTCGTGGGCCCGGTTCCAGAGACATCCGGAGGTCGGAATGACGGTTCCCGAGCGCGGGCCTCGTGAGCGCATGGTGTTCAGCGCGGCCCAGCTCATCCGGCGCCACGGCGTCACGGCCACCGGCATGCGTGACGTCGCCGCACACGCGAGTGCCCCGCGCGGGTCGCTCCAGCACTATTTCCCCGGGGGCAAGCCCCAGCTCGTCAACGAGGCCGTCGACTGGGCCGGCCGTTACGCGGGCAACCGGGTCGCCCGGTTCCTCGCCGGGATGGCCCAGCCCTCACCGAGCCGCTTGTTCGAGGCGATGGCGGGCCAGTGGGCGGACGAGTTCGACGCGGTGGGCTTCGGGCAGGGCTGCCCGGTCGCCGCGGCGACGGTGGACTGCACCGCCTCCACCGAGTCCACGAGAACGGCCGCTGCCGCCGCTTTCGCCCAGTGGCGTCAGCCAGTGGCCGAGGCGCTCGCCGGCATGGGCGTGCCCGCCCCGCGTGCCGAGTCACTCGCCACGCTCATGATCAGCGCACTGGAGGGGGCGATCCTGCTCGCCAGGGCCGAGCGGGACACCCGGGCCCTGACCGCCGTGGTGCGGGAGCTGGGACCACTGCTGGACGGCGCGGTCGCCCGGTGCCCCTGAGGGGTGCCGCCCGGCTCCGCCGCCGCGGGGCGGCCCCCGGTCGGGCTCGGCGCGTTCGCACGGGGCACCGGGGCGGCTCCCGGATCAACGCGTGAGGATCAGGTACAGGATGAGGGTTGCCACCGCGCTGACGAGGAGGGAGCCGAGACAGCCGATCCGATTGCTGAAGAAGAACATGCCGGCCCGCCTACCCCCGAGTCCGCGCAATAGAGCACGCCCACCGCGGCGGCACTGAGGAACCATGGCGCCGGCCGGCGGCGGTGGCCGGCGGCCGGCGCACCGTACCACCCGGCCGGGCCGCCACTCCCGGGGCCCGGCGACGAAGGCGGAGCGGCCGGTGCCGCGGGCCCCGGAGCAATACTTCCGGCGAAGCGGGCAACCAGGGTGAGCGGATCGCGCGACTCGTCATCGTGAGGAAGGCTCATGGCTGAGTACCCCCGGCTGTTGCACACCGTGCTGGACACCACCAGGCCCCGAGAACTGGCCGAGTTCTACCGGCGGCTGCTCGGGCTGTCGTACCGGCCCGGGGACGAACCGCCTGCGGACGGCGCGCCCGAGCAGCCGGACTGGCTCGTGCTCAGGACCTCCGACGGGGTGAACACGCTCGCCTTCCAGCAGGTCGACCGCCTGCCCCGGACGACGTGGCCCGACCCTGACGTCCCCATGCAGGCGCACCTCGACTTCACCGTGCCGAACCGGGCCGAACTGCACAGGCAACGTGAGCGAGCGGAGTCCCTGGGGGCCGAGCTGCTGCTCGACCGGCAGGACGATCCCGACGAACCGCTGTACGTGTTCGCGGATCCTTCCGGTCACCCTTTCTGCGTCTTCGTCGCCGCGCCGCGGCGGTAGGACCGGCCGGCCGCCGAGCGGGACCGCGCCCACGCGACTCCCCGGAACGGTCTCCGCCACGCCCTGACGGAGGTCGCCCGGATCTCCGCCCCGCCGGTGCCCTGCCGGACCGGCGGGGCGGCCCTCGTGCCGGGACCGCGCGGCGGAGCAGAGCCACCGGCGGTGTCCTGCCGCGCCCCGGACGGCCACCGCGGTCCGGCGGTGTGCGGGGAGGCCCGCGTCCCCGGCGGAACCCGACCGAAACGGCCCGCACGGGGCCGGCGACCGAGCCGGGACCCCTGCGCCGGCGGGCACGGGGCCGCCGGCCCGGGCCGGGGCCCATGTGCCGGCGGGCGCCCCCGTCGCGGCGCGGCGGGCGCGCCGCTCAGGGGGTGTCGGCCTCCCAGTCGAACCGCCTCGGGTCACCGTTCCTCGGCCCGTACAGCGAGCGCCCATCGGCTCCGTAGCGGCCCAACTCGGTGGCCAGGGCTGCTCCTTCGTGCAGTTGCTCGGCCGTCCACCCGGTGACGTCCAGGAGCAGCCCGTCGAGCGGCCCGCCGACCAGCTCGACATAGGCGCGTCCGGGTCGTGGGCCGGGGTCGGGGTCGTCGTGATCGGCTCCGTAGACCCGCCCGCGCATGATCTGCTCGTCCATCCCGCCAGCGTCGCACGCGCCACTGACATCGCGGCCGGCCGGTGTGGGCCGGGCGCCTGCCTCCGCCTCGCCTCCTCCCGGGGCCGGTCGGGGGCGGGGAGGAGGACAGTCAGGTCGCCGGGCTGTTCGCCCTGTCGCCGGCCGTGCCGGCAGGCGCCGCCCTCCTCGCGGCCGTCGACTCCGTCGGCGCTCGGGCCCGGACGGAGCCGACCATGTGCGCGTCCCGCTGTTCCCCCTGCCTCTCCCAGGTGTTCGCCCCGGGGCCGGTCCACCGGCCGTCGTCCCGCCACGCCAGACGAGACGATCCGGTTCGTCGCGTGGTACGGTGGGCACATGCGTTCCTTCTTCTTCCTGTGACGGCGCACGCCGCAGCCCCCCTCGTGAGGTGACCGAGGCGGTGGGCTGCTCGCCGTGTCCACGGCCGCCTTCGGCCGCCCGTCCAGCCAAGGAAGACCCACTCCCCCGCCCGCGCGGGAGTCGTGTGTCTCCGTTCGGAGCGTCATGAACACCCCTCTCACCGTTCCCGCGCGCGCCCGCGCCCAGCTCGTCGCCTCCGACGTGCACCTCGCCCGAGGGGGCCGTCCGGTCCTGACGGGCGTCGACATGACCGTCACCCCCCGTTCCCGCTGGGGCGTGGTCGGGGAGCGGGCGTGGCAAGTCCACGCTGGTCCAGGTACTCGCCGGAACGCTGGCCCCCGACGCGGGCGCGGTCCGGCGACGGGGAACCCTGGGTATCGCGGCGCAGGAGATGCCCGCCGACGAGGGCCGCACGGTCGGCGATGTCATCGACGCGCACCTCGCCGACGCCCGCGCCGCGCTGGCCGCCCTCGACGCCGGCGCGGCCGCGCTCGCCCAGGAGCTGCCCGCCGCCGGGGCGTCGTACCAGGCGGCGCTCGAGGCGGCCGAGGCGCTGGGAGCGTGGGACGCCGACCGGCGTGTCGACGTCGCCCTCGAAGCCCTGGGCGCGGTGACCGACCGGGAGCGGCCGCTGGCACACATGTCCGTCGGGCAGCGCTACCGGGTGCGGCTGGCGTGCCTCCTCGGCGCCGCCCACGACTTCCTGCTGCTCGACGAGCCGACCAACCACCTCGACCGCGCCGGGCTCGACTACCTGACCGGCCGTCTGCGGGACTGGGACGGTGGCGTGGTGGTGGTCAGTCACGACCGCGCCCTGCTGCGGGACGTCGCCACCACGATTCTGGATCTCGACCCCAGTCAGGACGGCCGTCCGGCCGTCCATGGCAACGGCTACGAGGGCTATCGGGCCGGTCGCCGCGCGAGCCGCCGGCGCTGGGAGGCGGAGTACGCCCGGCAGCGGGCCGAACACGCCCGGCTGGCCGACGACCTCGCGGCGGCGCGGAAACGGATGGTGACCGGGTGGCGCCCCGGCAAGGGGACCGGAAAGCACCAACGCGCCACCCGCGTCGCCGCGGTGGTGCGCTCGGTGCACCAGCGACAGGACGACCTGGCCCGGCACGAGGTGTCCCTGCCCGAGCCGCCGTTGCGCCTGGCCGTGCCCGAGCTGCCGGCCCGCACCGGAACTCCCCTGATACGCGCAGAGGACGTCACCGTGGCCGGCCGTCTGCACCCGCCGGCCACGGTGACGCTGGAGTCGGGCTCCCGGCTGGTGGTCTCCGGGCCCAACGGCGCGGGCAAGTCCACCCTGCTCGCCGTACTGGCCGGACGGCTGGAACCGGATACGGGACGGGTGCGTCATGCCGACGACACCCGGATCGCGCTGCTGGGCCAGGAGTCGGCGCATCCCGCCCACCGGTGCGTGCGGGAGGTCTACGAGGCGCACGTCGCCTCCCTCGTCTCGGCCGGACGGCTGGACGGGGACCGGACGGTGCCGCTGGACGAGCTGGGACTGCTGGCCGGCCCCGAGCTGGACAAACCGGTGCACCAGCTCTCCCTGGGGCAGCAGCGCCGTGTGGACCTGGCTCTGGTGCTGGCCTCCCGGCCCCACGTCCTGCTGCTGGACGAACCGACCAATCACCTGTCCATCGCCCTGGTCGACGAACTGACCCACGCCTTGGCGGCCACGTCCGCCGCCGTGGTGCTGGCCTCCCACGACCGGCAGTTGTGTCGTGACGTGGCCCACTGGCCCCATCTCCCACTGACCCCGCCCGCCCCTCCGCGACACCGGACAGCCACCCGCCCGGGCCGCCCGCCCGGCCGGGCGGACGCCTCCCACGGTGGGCGCTGAGCGACCCGGGTCGCTCTCCTCGCGGCCCGTCGTGGTCGCGCGCGGGCCGGCCGGAGCGGCACGGCGGTCCCGTCCCGGTGGACGGCCTTGTCACCTGCCCGCATGGCTGTCGTGCGCCGAATGGATCACCCCGGCCGGGCAACGGGGCCCAGCGGGGTACGTACTGGCTCGGCACGCCGGTGAAACGCCGGTGACCTGCCTCTTCGTACCTGTCCGTGGCACATTCGCGCACGTTCGCACAAGGTGGAGAGCTACGTGAGACCACGTCATGCATGGACCGCAGGCGCCACGGTGGTGGCGGGGCTGGCCGGTGCGCTGGCCTTCCACGGCGCGAGCGGGAACGCCGGTGCCCACGGCACCGCGGACGGTGAGCCGGCACCGGTGCGGGCCACGGCGGTCACGGCCGAGCTGCGCGCCGGCGAGGACGGGCGTGGCGCGTCACTGGTACGGGAGCGGACCGAGCGGTTCAGCTTGCTGGGCGTGACGTGGCGGGACCCGGGTGCGCGGGTGGCGGGCACGGTCGAGGTGCGCACCAGGGCGGTCGGGTCGGGGAGCTGGTCGCCCTGG
>NZ_JBFAGV010000019.1:0-117699 GCF_040653855.1 Streptomyces sp. NPDC050856
CAGCCGCCGGCTTCGCCCTCAACCACGACCTCGTCGACGACGACGTCACCCAAGCCGTCACCCAACGACGCAAAACCACCCCCTGACAGCACACCACCCGCCGACGCCCAGCCCGCCGTACCTCCTGGAGATCCCGACCATGCGCGCAGCCCCCGTGGACAGCCTGACCGAGAAGACCTTCCCCGCCCGTGTGCTGGAGGCGGAGAAGCCCGTCCTGATCCAGTTCTGGGCCACGTGGTGCGCCCCGTGCCGCATGGTCACGCCGATCGTGGAGCAGCTGGCCGCCGAGCACCAGGACTCCCTGGACGTGGTGAAGGTCAACGTGGACGAGGAACCCGTCCTGGCGGCCCAGCACAACGTCTCCTCCATTCCCGCCTTCGTCGTGTACTCGGACGGCGTCCCCGAGGAGTCGTGGGTCGGCGCCGCGCCCAAGGCTGCCCTGGAGCGGACTCTCGCCGCGTACCTGGGCTGACCCCACTCCCGCCCGGAACAGGAAAGGCCCCCATGAACACACATCACACCGGGGACATCGACCGGGATGCCCTGGGCGCCCAGCTGGAACGCGAAGCCGAGCTGCACACCCCCTTCCTGGAGAAGGCGGCACGCTGGCTGCGGGAACTGATGGGGGGCGACGACGGCGCGGACCTGGCCGTCGGCCGCGTCCTCGACGCCGGCAGCGGCCCGGGGGTGGCCACCTGCCTGCTCGCCCGGACCTTCCCGCACGCCGACGTGGTCGCCGTCGACCAGGACCCGGCCCTGCTGGAGCGGGTACGGCTGCGCGCGGCCAAGCAGCGTCTGAGCGCGCGGGTCTCGGTCCAGCGGGCCGACCTGCCGGGTGAGTTCGACGCGCTGGGCCCGGCGGACCTGATCTGGACGAGCCGCTTCGTGCACCACCTCGGCGACCAGCAGGCGGCGCTGGACGCGCTCTCCGCCACGCTGCGCCCGGGCGGGACACTGGCCGTGGTGGAGAGCGGCCTGCCGCCGCGCTTCCTGCCCCGTGACATCGGCATGGGCCGCCCCGGCTTCCAGGCCCGGCTCGACGCGGTTGTCGAGGACCACTTCGCCTCGCTGCGGGCCGAGCTGCCCGGCTCCACCCGTGTGGTGGAGGACTGGCCGGCCATGATGGCCCGGGCCGGGCTCGTCCCCACCGGGTCGCGCACCTTCCTCACCGACCTCCCGGCCCCGCTGGAGCTGTCGGCCCGCGAGCATCTGCACAGCCACCTGTCACGGCTGCTGGAGCGGATCGGCGACCGGCTCGACGCGGAGGACCGCGCCGTCCTGGAGCGCCTGGTGGACGGCGACGCCTGCACGGGGATCCTCTGGCGCCCGGACGCCTTCTACCTCGCCGCCACCACCGTCCACACCGCCCGGGCCTGCGCCGGGCGGTGACCGCCCGGCGCCCGGCGGCGCCGCCGGCCCCGCGGGACGTCAGGGCCGCCGCGCGGCGGGCGCGGGAACACCGGCTCCGGTGCCCGGCAGCACCACGGACAGTGCCCCGGGCTCCCCCCGCCGGGGGCGCCACTCCCTCGGGTAGCCCAGCGACACCTCACGGAACGGCACTCCGTCGTACCAGGTGACGCGGGGAATGTGCAGGTGCCCGTAGACCACGGCGCGGGCCCGGAACCGGCGGTGCCAGTCGGCGGTGGCCTCGGTGCCGCACCACAGGGCGAACTCCGGGTGCCGCAGCAGCCGGGTGGGCTCCCGCACCAGCGGGTAGTGGTTGACGAGCACGGTCGGCAGCTCCGGGGGGAGCGCCGCCAGGCGCTCCTCGGTGCTCCTCAGCCGCGCCCGGCACCAGTCGGCCCGGCTCGGGTAGGGGTCGGGGTGCAGCAGGAACTCGTCGGTGCAGACCACGCCCTCCTCGTGCGCCACGGCCAGCGCCTGCTCCTCGGTGGAGGTGCCCTCGGGGCGGAAGGTGTAGTCGTACAGCAGGAACAGGGGCGCGACGGCGACCGGGCCCTCCGGGCCGTGCCAGACGGGGTACGGGTCCTCGGGGGTGAGCACGCCCAGGGACCGGCACAGACCGACCAGGTACTCGTACCGCGGCACGCCCCGGTGCTGCACGGGGTCGCCGGGCACCGTCCACAGTTCGTGGTTGCCCGGCGCCCACACGACGGTGGAGAACCGGTCGCGCAGCAGGGTCAGCGCCCATTCGATGTCCGCCGACCGTTCGCCGACGTCCCCGGCGACCAGCAGCCAGTCGTCGTCCGACACGGGCCGCAGCCCTTCGACGATCTCGCGGTTCTCGGCATACCGGACATGCAGATCGCTGATGGCGAGCAACGACACACGTACCTCCACGACATGACGGACCGTCCTTGCGCGCGCCGGGAGCGACGGGCGCCCGCCTTCGGGTCCCGGCCGGTGCCGAGTGGGCCACCGGCCGGCCGGCGGGGGCGCCGATACGGCCGCCGGGCGACGGCGGGCCCGGGGACCGCGATGGATCTCCGGTCGTGGTGCGCGGGGTGCCCGGCCCCGTCGGGGCCGGGCGGACAGGGCCCCACCGGTGTCCGGCGGGGCCCCGGAACATGCCCTGCCGGGCTCAGTGCAGGGTGCCGGGAGGCGCCTCGCCCCATCCCCAGATCGGCACCGTCTCACGCTTGGACACCGCGCCGGGCTGGGAGTTGGCCATCGCTCTGCGCGAGCCCCACTCCATGTAGGAGACGAACGCCTGGCGGAACTCCGGGTCGCTGGGCATGCCGACCTCGTCGGCGGCGTCCAGCATCAGCTCCACCCAGCGCCGGCGCTGCTCGGGCTTGATGGAGCGGCCCCGGTGCCTGGACAGCATGTGCTTGAAGCCGCCGTGCTCCTTGGTGTAGACCTCCGGGCCGCCGAAGACCTCGGCCAGCCAGGCGGCGACGTGCTTGGGGTGGTCGTCGGACATGCGGGCGAAGAGCGGGGCGAGCATCTCGTCCTTGCGGACCTCCCGGTAGAACGCCTCGGTGAGCCGTTCCAACGCCTCTATGCCTCCGGCCCATTCGTACATGGTCGGGACTGATTCCGCCATGGTGCTACCTCCGGTGTTCTGGCTATCCGAGTTCGAGAGTGGTGGTGGCGAAGGCGAGCTCCGCCGGGGCCGTGGGAACCGGCCCCCGGTACATGCGCACGGTGTGGGAGCGCGCGGTGAGCCCCCGGGCGGTGGCCAGGAGGTCCGCCCGCCCGCGCGGCACCGGTACGTCCAGGAAGACCTCCTCGTCCGGGCCGAGGTGCGCGGTCAGGCTGTCGAAGAGCGCCTCGGCGTCCCGCCGGGTGCCGGCGAGCAGCGGGCCGACGCGATGCCCCTCCCGGGCCGGCCGGATCACGCCGTAGCCGGTGATCCGGCCGTCCCTGAGCGCCGCGTAGGCGACATGGCCGGCGGCCGTCAGCCAGCGGTCCAGGAAGCCACGCCGGTCGGCCGGGAAGAACCGCCGGTCGTACGCGGCGACGGCGTCCAGGTGCGCCTGGTTCTCCACGTGCTCGGAGTACCGGGCGGCTCTCGGTCGCCCGGCGCGGCCGGCGTGCCCGGTGGGCCCGGGAAGCCGGACGCGCGCCGAGTGGCCCGGGTGCTCCGGGTGCGCCAGGTGCTTCAGGGTGACGGGCACGGTGTCCGGGGCGACCCTTCCCGACCGCTCCGGGCGCCCGCCGTAGCGGATGGTGTCGTGGGCCGGGGTGAAGCCGGCCCTCCGGTAGTCGGACCTGCGGGCGGGCGCCGCGTCCAGGCCCACGGTGCGGGCTCCGGCGTGCGGCAGGGCCGCGTTCCAGGTGGCGAGGCCGTGGCCCCGCCCCCGGCATTCGGGATCGACCAGGTAGTGCCCGGCGAAGGCGTACTCCGGCGAGTAGTTGACGACCGACATGGCCGAAACCGGCCGGCTGCCGACCCGGCCCAGGAAGAACCCGCCGGGATCGGTGGCGTGGAAGCAGGCCATGTCACCGATACCGGTGTTCCACCCCTCGCCGTCGGCCCACTCCTCCACCGGACGCCAGTCCTCCGGCGTGGCGGTGGTGACGGTGAACCAGCCGTCCGCCGGCGTCACGGACGGCGGCAGGTCGTGATCGCCGGGCGGCGGGGTGCCGAGGATGGTCATCGCGTGGTGCGTCCCTTCTGCTCGCGCCTGTGCGCCGGTGGATGCCGTCCGCCGGCCGGGGCCGGCCGGCGGCGCGCATCGCCCGGACAGCGGGGCTGTCCGTCCGGCTCACAGGCCCAGGGAGCGACCGATCAGTTCTTTCATGATCTCGGTGGTGCCACCGTAGATCGTCTGCACCCTGCTGTTGGCCCACTCCCTGGAGATGGGTGTTTCCTTCAGATAACCGGCTCCCCCGTGGAGTTGCAGACAGCGATTGGCGACCTCGACCTGGAGCTCGGTGGTCCACCACTTCGCCTTGGCGGCGTCGGCCACGGTCAGCCGCCCGGCGTTGAATTCGGAGACGCAGTGATTGAGGAAGACCCGGGCAATCGTGAGTTCGGTCTCCATGGTGGCGAGCACGAAGCGATTGTGCTGGAAGCTGCCGATGGGCTGGCCGAAAGCCTGGCGAGTACGCGCGTACTCCAGGGTGTCGGCCAGCATCTTCTCCGCCGATGCTACCGCCACGGCGGCGATGCTGAGCCGTTCCCGGGGCATTCCGGCCATCAGGTAGGCCGACCCCGCGTTCTGCTTGCCGATCAGGTTCGAGACCGGCACCCGGCAGTCGTCGAAGAACAGCTCGCAGGTGTCGCTGGCCTGCCAGCCCATCTTCTCCATGCGCTTGCCGCGGGTGAAGCCGGGCATGCCCCGCTCCACGACGAGCAGGCTGATTCCCTGCGCGCCGCGCTTCGGTTCGGTCTTCGCGGCCACGACCACCAGGTCGGCGTTCTCCCCGCTGGTGATGAAGGTCTTCTGCCCGTTCAGGACGTAGGCGTCCCCGTCCAGCACGGCGGTGGTGCGGATGTCGGCGACATTGGAGCCGGCGTCCGGCTCGCTCATCGCGATGGCCGCGATGAGCTCACCGGAGCACAGTCCGGGCAGCCAGCGCTCGCGCTGTTCGGGCGAGGTGCGTTCGGCCAGGTACGTCGCGATGACGTCGTTGTGCGCGACGAATCCGGGTGCGGTGACGCCGGCCCGGATCAACTCCTCGGTCAATACGGTGGGGAACCGGAAGTCGCGCTCGCCGCCCCCGCCGTATTCCGTCGGGACGCCTATCCCCAGCAGTCCGGCCTTTCCGGCCTTGCGCCAGAGTTCACGGCTGACGATTCCGTCCTTCTCCCACTGGGCGTGGTACGGGACGGCCTCGCGCGCCAGGAACTCGCGGCACATCGCCCGGAAATCCTCGTGCTGGGACTCGTACAGCTTGTTTTCCATGTTCAACGCTCCCCTGCGCCGGCCCGGTCGGCCACGTCCTCGGCCACGATGGCCAGGACGTCCTTCGGATTCTGGATGGCGGCGAAATGGCCACCCGGAATCTCCACCCGACGGCAGGCGCCGGTGGTGTGTTCCGACCACTGCCACATGTGGTCGGGCGCCACATAGGCGTCCTCCCGCGCGGCGATCAGGGTCAGCGGGTGATCCACGCGGAGGGCCTTCTGCTGCGGGAACTGGCGGCGGACGACGTAGTCCTCCCGCATCAGCCGCACCAGGTACCGGCTCATCGCGCTGCTGGACAGCAGCTCGGGCGCGGTGCCGCCGTCCTCGGCGATCTTGGTGAGCAGTTCCTCGTCGGTGAGCGAGTCGGTGTCGTCGGGCTGCTGGAGGGCCGGTGGCAGGGCCGCCGAGAGAACGGCGCGCACCGGGGCCTGTCCCGTGGAGCGGGCCACGGCGGCTCCGACGGCCAGGCTCACCATCGCGCCGAAGCTGTGCCCGAAGGTCGCGTACCGGACGTCGGGGTCGTCGGCCCGGGCCTGGGCGAGGTCGGCGGCCACATGGTCGGCCATGGCCGCCACGAGCGTGTCGAAGTCGGTGGCCTTCGGCTCCCGGATGCGGGTGCCGCGGCCCGGCTGGTCGACTCCGTGGACCCGCAGCAGGGGGCCGCCCGGGGTGATCCACGGCCGGTACACCAGTGAGGTGGCGCCGGCGTGCGGGAAGCAGTACAGCCGTACCGCTGAGCGTGACGAAGGATGCATGGGGGTCACTCCTTCGTGTTGCTGGTGATTTTCTCGGCCAGCATGATGGTGGTCAGGTTGGTGGGGGCGCTGGGGATGCTGGGGAACACCGACGCGTCGACGATCCGGAGGTTCTCGGTGCCGTGGACGCGGCCCTCCTGGTCCACCACCGACATCGGGTCGTCGGCGGGACCCATCCGGGCCGAACCGGTGGCGTGCCAGCCGGGGTTCATGATGTTGCGGACGCCGCTGCGCAGCACCTTGTCGTTCTCGATCATCCGGTCGGTCCAGAACTGCTGCCCGTCGAAGCGCTCGGCGAGCGCGGGCGACTGCAGGATGCTCCACGCCTTGCGGACGCCGTGGGCCAGACGCTCGATGTCGTCGGGGACCGAGCCGAAGCCGAGCTCGACCACCGGCTTGCTGCGCGGGTCGGCGTCGTCGATGTACACCCGGCCGCGAGAGGCCGGCCGCATCAGCATGACCGAGATGCCCACCACCATGGGTACGCCCAGCCGGTCCACGAACCCCGGGATGGTGGAGCTCTCCACGTTGTTGAGCAGCCCGACCTGGAGGTCGGTGTCCCCGTCGAAGCCGCTGGACATCCGGGCCGCCACCTGGCGCCAGGGCAGGCCGGGCGTGCACACGCCCGGCTTGGGCATCGACCAGATGACGACCGAGGGGTGGTCGACCAGGTTCTCGCCGACACCCGGCAGGTCCACCACCGGGGTGACACCCAGCGCCGCGGACAGGGCGGCCGGGCCGACACCGGAGCGCATCAGGACGGCCGGTGTACCGATCGCGCCCGCGCACAGGGTGACGTTGGCGGCCCGCACGGTCGCCAGGTGGCCGTCCCGCTCCACCTCGACGCCGATCGCGCGGTTGCCCTCGAAGAGGACGCGGGTGACCCGGGTGTCGGTGCGCACCTCCAGGTTGGGGTACTCGCGTGCCGCGGTCAGGTACGCGGTCGCGGTGTCGACCCGCTCGCCGTCGATCGCGTTGGACGGCACCGCGCCGACGCCGTCGTCCGCACCCGAGTTGAGGTCGGGCTGGTCGGCGACACCCATCCGGTTGCACTCGTCCCAGAACGCCGCGTCCAGTTCGTGCAGGTTCTCCCGCCGCGGCCGGCGGATGGGAATCAGTCCGCTGTCGCCGTGCCGGCTGCCCGGGAAGTCGGGGTCGTTCTCGATCTCCTTGTAGAACGGCAGCACCTGCTCCCAGGACCAGTCGGGGTTGCCGAGTGCCACCCAGTCCTCGAAGTCGCGGGGCAGGGCGCGCAGGGCGACGGCGCCGTTCACCGCGGAGGAGCCGCCCACCACCTTGCCGAGCTGGTAGGGGAACCGCTGCCACAGGGCGCGGGCCGGCTGCTCCTCGGGCCGTACGCCGTCGCGCAGCAATTTGTCCAGCCGGCCGCTGCCGCGCAGGTTGGCCCGGTAGTCCCAGTTGAACCCGTCCAGGACCAGCTTGCTGGCGTCCCGCAGCGGGTTGCTGGCGGGGTCCTGGCCGGCCGGCTGCTCACCGCCGGCTTCCAGGAGCAGCACCCGCCGGCCGTTCCTGGCCGCGAGCCGGCTCGCCACGACGGAACCGGCGGAGCCGCCTCCGACGATCACGTGGTCCCATTCGGGTGCGGCCTGGCTCATGCTTCCGACTCCTTGATCGACGCGATGATCTCGGCGAAGGCCGTGATGGTCGAGTTCATGAACAGGCCCTCGATCACTTCCTGTTCGGCGGCCGAGCTGATCCCGAACTCGGTGCGGAGGTGGCGGATGATCCCGACGGCGTGCAGCGAGTCGCCGCCGACGTCGAAGAAGCCGTCCTCGGTGCCGAAGTCGCTGTGCCCGAGCTGCTCGGACCAGATGGCGAGGAGCCGTTCCTCGATCTCGTTGGTGGGCATCGCCCGCTGGTCGGTCTCGGTGCCCTCGTTCCACGGGGTGGGCAGGGCGGCCAGGTCGATCTTGCCGTTGGGGGTGAGCGGCAGGCTGTCCAGGGTGACGTAGTGGCTGGGCACCATGTAGCTGGGCAGCAGGCCCGCCAGTGCCTCGCGCAGGACCGCCGGGTCGGGGGCGGCGGCGTCCTCGGCCACGATGTACGCGGCGACCTGGCGCTGTCCGGTGCGCGGGTGGGCGGGGGCGGTGACCAGCGCCTGGCGGACGCCGGGCTGGTGGCCGAGGGCGGCCTCGATCTCGCCGAGCTCGACCCGGTAGCCGTTGATCTTCACCTGGTGGTCCAGGCGCCCGAGGATCTCGATGTCCCCGCCGGGCAGGTAGCGGCCCAGGTCGCCGGTCTTGTACAGGCGCTCACCGGTGACCGGGTGGGTGAGGAATCGTTCCTGCGTACGTACCGGGTCGGCCCAGTAGCCCATCGCCACGCCGACCCCACCGATGTAGATCTCGCCCGTCACCCGGGTGGGGCAGGGTTCGAACCACTCGTTGTGGACGTGCAGCGTCTGGTTGGCGAGCGGCTTGCCGTACGGGATGCTCGTCCACTGCGGAAGCACTTCCCCGATCGGGTAGTGCACCGACCAGATCGAGCCCTCCGTCGCGCCGCCGAGGCTGATCACGTTCATCGCCGGGAACCGCTTGCGGATCTGGTCCGGCAGGTCGACCGGGATGAAGTCGCCGCTGAGCAGCGCCAGTCGGAGGCGCTCCCCGCGCGGGGCGTCGATCCCGTCGTGCGACTCGATCCACATCCGCATCGGCGCCGGCACGCTGTTCCAGATGGACACGCCGTACCGGTCGACCAGCTCGGACCAGTGGGCGACATCGTTGCCCCGTTCCACCGAGGGCACCACGATCGCGCCGCCGGCCCCGAGGACGCCGAAGATGTCGTACACGGACAGGTCGAAGTTGGTGGGCGCCAGGGCCAGTACCCGGTCGTGCTCGTCGACACCGAAGCGCTGGTTGATGTCCTGGACCGTGTTGGCCGCGCTGCGGTGCGAGATCATCACGCCCTTGGGCTCACCGGTGGAGCCCGAGGTGAAGATGACGTAGGCGAGGTCGTCGTGACCCTGCACGCTCTCCAGCGGCCCGGCGCCGCAGGCGCGGGTGGCGTCGTCCTCCAGGGTGACGATCTCGACGCCGTCGGGCCAGATCAGCCCGTCGCGCAGCTCGGGCTCGGTGACCACGACCTTCGCCCGGCACTGCCGCAGCAGCTTGTGGCGGCGCTGCTCGGGCAGTTCGGGGTCGATCGCCACGTACGCCGCGCCGGAGTGGAGGACGCCCAGCAGGGCGGAGATCTGCTCACCGCCCGGGCGCATCGAGACGGCGATCATCGTGTTGGGCTCGGCGCCGGACTCGCGCAGTCTGCGCCCGAGCCGGTGCGCGTCCTCGGTCAGCCGCCGGTAGGTGAACTCGGCACCGTCGGCGATGACCGCCACCGCGTCGGGCCGGCGCCGGGCGGCTTCGGCCACCAGCTCGTGCAGCCGGGCGGGCGGGATGTCCGTGGCGGTCGCGTTGGCCCGCTCCCGCTCCTCGGCCTGGGCGCGCGGCAGCGGTACGACACCCCCGGTCCGGCCCCATACCGCCTCGTCGTCCACCAGCCGGTCCAGCAGCTCGCGGTACGCCGCGAACATCGCCTCCAGCATCCCGGAGGGGAACAGCCCGTCCACGGCGTTCCAGTTCAGGTGGAGGTCGCCGTTCTCCTCGGTGATCTGGTTCTCCAGCCACACCTGCGGGGTCTGGCTGCTGCCGTGCACCAGCTCGCCGAAGGGGTGGGCGCTCTCCCCGGCGCCGCGCGGGCCACGGGTGCCGGCGTCCTGGAGCATGCTGGAGAACACCACGGGCATCGACACGCTCCGCCCGTCGCCCTGCTTGCGGGTCAGCTCGCGCAGCACCCGGATGCCGCTGTGCGCGGAGTGGGCCAGGTCCGCGAGCAGCCGGCCCTGCACCCCGGCGGCGCGCTCGGCGAAGGTCTCGTCGGCCCGGCCGCCGACGGCGAGCAGGCTGGGCGAGAGGAAGTCGCCCATGATCCGGTCGATCTGCGGGTGCAGCGGCAGCCGGTTGAGGAGGGTGAGCGTCACCGTGAATTCCTGCCGCCTCGACCAGGTGCGCAGCACCTCGGTGTACGCGGCGAGCAGCAGCGCCGACGGGGTGAGCCCCCGGCGGACGGCCACCTCGGTGAGGGCGGCCCAGCGCTCGGCGGGTACCACCGCGTGGTGCCGGACGAAGGAGGGGCGGCCGAGCCGCTCGGGTGCCACGGCGAGGGGCAGGTCGGGGGCCGGCGGCAGCTCGTCGAGGCGCGAGAGCCAGTACCGGGCCGCCTCGGTGGCGACCGGCTCGCCCTCCAGCGCCTGCTCGGCCAGGACGTAGTCGCGGAAGGACAGTTCCAGCGGCTCGGGCGACCAGGACGGGTCGTCGTAGTACCGGCGCCACTCGGTCAGCATGAGGGAGAGGCTGCGGACGTCCACGAACAGCAGGTCCATGCTGACGTGCAGGCGGACGCGGTCCTCGTCCAGGAGCGTGGCGCGGATGTCGAACAGCGGCCACTGGTCGGTGGGCAGGACCTGGTCGGCGAGTTCGGTGCGGATCTGGTCGAGCGTCCCCACCTGCTCGTCGGCCGACCTGCCCCGCAGGTCCGTCGTCCTGATGCGGTAGGGAGCGACCTGGTCGAGGACGCGCTGCTTGCCGTCGGGCGCGGCCACCGCCCGCAGCATGTCGTGCCGGTCGACGACCTTGTGGAGGGCGGCCTCCAGCCGGGGCATGTCCAGGCCGTTGCTCTCGAACTCCAGGTAGTAGTGGCTGGAGACGCCGCCCAGTTCCAGGCCCTTGGTACGCCCGATGAGGTAGGCGTGCTGGATGTCGGTGAGGGGGAAGGCCTCGTGCCGTGCCTCCGGCCGAGGCTGTATGCGCGGCAGGTTCGGCGGGTGCGGGTTCCCCCGGAGCAGGGCGACCAATGCGTCGCGGTGTTCGGCGACGGCGTCGCGAAGTCGCGGCGGGAGGTCGCCCTTCGGGTCGTCGACGTCCAGGCCCTCGCCGTTCAGGCGAAGACCGACACGGTGATTCCGTAACTCGGCAAGAAGCTCTTCCATTATGTGTCCGTGCCTCTCTTCAGTGCTTCGCATTGACTTCCTTGAGCAGGCAGACCCCGAGCGCCGAAGCGGGCAATCGACAAAAACGTCCACGGGAAAAGCCCTTACCCGGGCAAGCCCTTACGGGAAAACCTGCACAGCGTCGGACGCACGGACAGAAAACGGTGACCCCACTCTGTCCGCCCGTACGGATAGTCGGCTTTTTGATCTTAGCGAGACCCCCACATCGCTTCGTATCGTAAACACGACATGTACTCGTTGACAAGATCACCTCGAACCGGACACATGGGCAGCACGCCGATTCCCGACTGACAAGGGCGCCTCATTGAGTTGACCGAAAGTGGCGGCCCGGCAGTGACTTTGGGCCGCTCAGCAGGCCGGGATGCGTCCGGATCGGGATCCTCCGCGTCCACTTCTATCCGGTACCCGCACAACCCGCGCGGACAGCCGGGCAGGTCCGGGCTATCGCCGACGCCTTTCACGCCCTGACTTACCGGGAGTCATAACTATTTCTTGGCGGCGTCATAGCATTTACTTATTGACGACTCCCGGCGAAGATCGCGACCGCGGGGAAACTTCCGGCCATCCAGCATTGTCGGCATATGCCCCCAACCCCTCACAGGAAGCCCGGCTCCCGTCGGCCCGGCCGGGTACGGGACAGGGCCGGACCCCTCGCCCCGGCCCCCGCCGGCCCGGCCGGGAACACCGGCCGGCCATGCCCAACTCCCTCTCGTGCAGGGCACCTTGCGGCAGCGGCGGACGGGAGGCGGCCCCGGGCGGGAGCTGGGCGGGCACCGCCTCCGGCCCGCCCACCGGGTCCCGGGAGCCTTGGAATCAAGCCATCAGCAGCGAAAACACGCCCAATCGCGATCGGCACGCCTGAAGTGCCGAGCCCCCGGGGAACATCCACCCTGTTGACCCGGGGAAAGCTGCGTGCATCATGGCCCTATGACCGAACAGCAGACTCCCCCGCCCCGCATACTCGTCGGCGCCGCAGGTTCCGTTTCCGTGACAATGCTGCCCACGTACCTCAACGAGATGCGCTCCCAGCTCGGTGGCACCTACACCGTGTTAATGACGCACACGGCCGCCCAGTTCCTCCCGCCGCACACGGTGGGCATTTATGCCGAGCGCGTGGTCAGCGGCGAGTCTCCTTCCGACTGGCCGACCGACAAGCCTTCTCTGCTGGTGGCCGACCACGACATCCTGGTGGTCCTGCCCGCGACCGCGAACACCCTGTCCGCCGCCGCCACCGGCGCCGCCCCGAACCGTCTTTCCACGATCGTTCTGGCCTCGAACTTCCCGGTCGTCTTCTTTCCGGTGATGGGCAGCCACATGTGGAACAAGCCCGCGGTCAAGCGGAACATCGCCCAGATCCGGGAGGACGGCCACCATGTCGCCGACCCGGTGTGGCACGACAGTTTCGATGTCGTCTCGCGGGGTTTCACGCACCACCCGAGCCTGCCCTCGCCGACCCAGGTCGCCGAGATCGTCGGTGAGTTGCTGAGCAAGCACCGCTCGGCCTGACCATCGGCCGATCAGAGGTCCCCGACCCCTGACGGAGCCCCGCCCCCGCACGGTGTGAACCGGGGGCGGGGCTCGGCCCGGTGGTACGGCACCCCTCCACCGGGCGCCCCCTCCCGTACACGGGGGCGGGCGCGGCGGCGGGGGCACCGGGGCGTCCGCGGCGCGTCGCCCCGCCATCACCCGGCGGCCCACTCATGCCCCGGCATGGCCGCGGCACGGCCCGGCCATGGCCCCGATCGCGCTCGCCGCTCCCACCCGCCCACGCCCCGGCCCGCTCACGGCGCGCCGCGCGGACGGCGCCGGCCGCCGCACCACTCCCCACCGGGCTCCCACCGCCCGGTTTTTGGCGCGCATTCACCGTCACATGCGGTGGATGGATTCCGGGCCGCTGTCGTGTTCCGTCGCCGCGCCTCGCCTGTTCAGGCGCTTTGCCGTTTCCGGGACAGTCATTGACGGTTCCCATACCCTTCCATTACTTTTCACCCCGATCGAGCGGGGCGCCCTCAGTGGCTGCTTTCCGCAGTCGCATTCCGCACAGATCGAGCGCGCCCTCCTCACATGGCGGTCTTCCGTCGTGCCCCGGCCAGCGGGGCCGACCGGGGGCGGTGACAACGGCCGGCCCGCTTCCGACCTGGTACGACCGGTCGGCGGCGGAACGGTGAGGCGCGGGGCGACGAGCACGATTCCCGGCATGCCGACGTGGTGTGCCGCCGGCCGCGCCGTTCCCACCGATTCCCCAGCTCTTTCCAGACCGTCGGCACATACGACCTTCCTTCCAGCAATGTCGCACGGGTGCCGCGAGCACCCCGGAAGAACGGGACACGCATGAATGCCAACCATGGCCCGCAGGGCCGCAACCCGGATGTTCTTGTCGTGGGCAACGGTGCCCTGGGGCTCTCCCTGGCGCTGGTCCTGGCGCGAAGAGGACAGCGGGTGGCGGTACTCGGGGAGACCCACCGCCCCTGGGCGGGATCGACGGCGGCCGGCGCCATGCTCGGCGCCTTCGGTGAGATCACCACCTCGCTGGTGGCCAGCCAGTACGGCCGGACCAAGCTGGAGCTCGGCATCCGGGCCACCCGGATGTGGCCCCAGTGGCTGGCCGAGCTGGAGGAGGAGGCCGGCGCCGACGACGCCCCCGGCGTCCGGACCGCCGACGGCACCACCGTCATCCTCAACGCCATCGGCATCCCCGAGATCGACGATGCCAACTTCGCCGCCATCCGTGCCGAACTGGTGCGCTACTCCGAGCCGTTCGAGGACGTGGAACCCGCCGACCTGGAGTGGGTGGACGCCGAGCCGATATCCCGTCCGCTGAAGGCGTTCCACATCCCCGGTGAGCACGCGGTGAACCCGGCCGCCCTCCTGGCGCGGATGGAGGCCGCCTTCCTCAGGGCGGGCGGCACCTTCGTCACCGGCCTCGCGACCGGGGTCGAGTACACCGGGGACCGCGTCACCGGGGTGACCCTGGCCGGCGGGGAGAGACTGAGCGCGGATCAGGTGGTGCTGGCCGCCGGCTCCCGCACCCAGACCCTCCTGGACACGCTGCCCGTCGGCCCGCGCATCCCTCCGCTGGTCAGCGGCTACGGCGTCTCGGCGCTGGTCAGGACGGTGGACGGGACAGCGCCGCGCAGCATCATCCGTACCCCCAACCGCTCCTTCGCCTGCGGACTGCACCTGCTGCCCCGGGGCGAGGGTGAGGTCTACGTCGGCGCCACCAACATCATCTCTCCGGAGCCTCGCGAGATCCCGGAACTGCGGGACGTGGTCTTCCTGCTGACCTGCGCCCACCGCCAGGTGCGGCGCAACCTCGCGGAGGGTGGTGTCGCCAAGGTCCAGGTCGGCAACCGGCCGGTGTCCATGGACGGCTTCCCGCTGCTGGGCCAGGGCGGCATGGACGGGCTGTGGATCATGAGCGGCACCTACCGGGACGGGCTGCACCTGTCACCGCTGCTGGCGGGGGAGATCGCCGCCCGGATCCTGGGTGAGGAGACGGAGACCGACCTCAGCCTGTTCAACCCGGTACGGCCGCCGCTCCAGGCCTGGAGCCGCGAGGAGATCGTGGAGAGCCTGGTGCACCACGCCATCGCCATCGGCTACGAGCAGGACTGGAAGCTGCCGGTCGAGTGGCACGGCTGGATCGAGAGCGACATGCGCCCGGCCGTGGTCCGCTGGGCGGACGAGCTCGACCCGGAGTTCACTCCCCCGCCCGAGCTGCTCTTCCACTCGCGGTTCAGCCCCGAACTGGCCAAGACCCTGCGGGAGTACTACGCCGCGACCCGGGCGACGCACGGCTGAGCACCGGTTCGGGCTGAGTCTCCCCCGAGCTCAGCACGGCCACGGACCGGCGTGCCCGGCCGCCCCGCCGCCGTACGTCACGGCCACCGTCACCGCCCCTCAGCGGTGACGGTGGCCGCGCCCGGTGACCCGGCCCCGCGGGCCGCTACCTCGGTGCCGCTCCGGCCGGCGCCGTCTCGGCCCGCGCGGGCCCGTCGGACACCGGACGGTCCGGGCGCACCAGGGCGACGGCCGCGAGCGCCGCGGCGAGGTAGACGGCACCGGCCGTGCCGTAGGCCCAGCCGTAGCCGGCGACCACGTCGGCCCGGGTGGCCGCGACGGACATCAGCGCGGCCAGGCCGACCGTGGGGCCGAGCTCCATGGCGGTGTTCATGACGCCGCCCGCCAGTCCCGCCTGGTGCGGGGGCACACCGGCGGTGGACAGGACGGCCGAGCCGGAGAAGACCAGGGACAGGCCGACCGGCAGCAGGATCAGTCCCGGCATCATGCCCAGGACGAAGGTGGTGTCCCGGCCGACGCCGGCCAGCAGCGCCAGCCCGGCGGCGCCGATCACCAGGCCCGCGACGGTGGCCTTGTGCGCCCCGAACCGTCCCACCACCGGGCCCATCGCCCGGCTCGTCAGGATGAGCGCCACCGTGAAGGGCAGGAACGCGCCCGTCGTCTCCAGCGGCGTCCAGCCCCGCTCCTGCTGGAGGTAGATGGAGAGCAGGAAGGTCACCAGGCCGACCCCCGCCGCCGCGAGCAGCATCCCGGCGAGTCCCACCAGGCGGCGCGGCTCCAGGGTGAACCCCGGCGGCAGCAGCGGGTCACGGACCCGGCGCTCCACCGCCAGGAACGCCACCACCAGCACCACACCGACGACCAGCGGCACGAGCACGGCGGCCGAGGTCCACGGGTGGTCCCCGGTCAGGATCAGCCCGTAGCTGCCGACCGAGATGCCGATGGTGGCCAGTACCGCGCCGACCGGGTCCAGGCCCGGGCGGGCCCGGGAGCCGTCGTCGGCGGGCCCGGCGGGCAACAGGCCGCGGGTGACGGCCAGGCCGACGACCGCGACCAGGACGGGTACGGCGAACATCCACCGCCAGGACACCCAGGTGGTGACGGTGCCCGAGACGAGGGTGCCCAGGGCCGAGCCCAGCACGGACACGCCTCCCCAGGTGGCCATCGCCCGGCCGAACGCGGCCGGCTCGGTGAACACCGCGCGCAGCACCGCGAGCGCCGCCGGCGCGGTCATCGCCGCCCCGATGCCCTGGGTGAAGCGCACCGCCACCAGGGTCTCGGCGTTGGGCGCCAACGCGGCCAGCGCCGAGGCGAGTCCGAAGACCACCAGCCCCGTCACGAACACGCGCCGGCCGCCGTACCGGTCGGCGAGCCGCCCGCCGAACAGCAGCAGCCCGCTGTAGGGCAGTCCGTACGCGGCGGTGACCAGCACCAGTTCCGTCGTACCGATGCCGAACTCCCGGCCGATGACCGGCAGCGGTACGGAGATCAGGGTGATGGTGAAGATCAACGTCGCCTGGACGATGCCGAGCACCGCGAACGCGAGACCGGCCCTGGGCGGCGCGCCGCGGCCGTCTCCGGCTGCCGTGTCCTCTCTCTCGGGGGGTGATGGCTGTTCACTGACACTGTCCGCGGGACCTGTGGGCATGGCTGGGATGTCTCCTGATTCATGGCAGGGCCCGAGCTCTCACGCCCGGGTGCGCGACGGTGGTGCGGCTTCGGCGGCCGACGGCCCCGACACGGTGTCGCCGCGGTGGTCTCCGGTACGGCGTGCGCGGTCGTCACCGGCGGCGCCCGAGCCCCGACCGGCCGCGCGCACGGCGCCGTTCACCGCGTGGACCCCCGTCCTCCCCCGTCTCCGACCACCACCGTGCCGTGCACCGGATCCTTCGCGGCGTGCTCTCGGGGCTGATGGCGACCGCCTCTGCCGGAAAGGCTGGGCCCGGTACCCGGCGGCGGGCAATCTTTGTTGCCGTTTCCGGGACGGGCGTTGACGGCCCCCGGCCACGCGGTGGCCGCACGCCCCGCCCGGCCCCCGGTCAGGCGGACAGGCTCCGTTCCAGCGGGGTGCGGAAGCGGGGCGTGACCCGGGTGCCGCCCAGCCAGGAGTGCAGGCGGGCGGCCTCCGCCTCGACGGCCGCCAGCGCCTCACGGCCCGGGTCGGTGAGCGTCTTCCAGACGAGTTCGCCGTCCGGGCGCTGGGCCCAGCCGCCGATGACGGCGCCGTTCCACCAGACCGTGGGGCCGATGTTGCCGCTGCGGTCGAACAGGGCCGCGTGGTGGGCGGGGTCGGGGTCGATGTACCAGTCGCGCCGCCGCCAGCCCATGGCGGTGGGGTCCAGGGCCGGGAGGAAGGCCGCCCACGGCTCCGGCGCCTCGGTGGGGCCCGTGTCGCCGGGCAGCACATGGCCGGTGCCGTCGCCGAGGTCCACGTCGAGCGCGCCCACCGCCCCGAGGGCCCGGCGCACGTCGGTCACCCGCCAGCCGGTCCACCACTTCAGGTCCGCCTCGGTGGCCGGTCCGTAGGCGGCGAGCCAGTGGCGGACCAGCGTCGACTGCGCCTCGGCCACCGGGAGTTCGGGCAGTGCGGGCGCGATCGCCCAGCGGAACTGGCTGGAGGTCCACGAGCCGAGCGGCCTGCCGCGCACCACACGGTTCTCGGTGCCCAGGAGGCGCAGGAGGCGTGAGGAGACGGACTGGAGCTGCTCGTAGCCGGTGCCGGGGGCGTGGACGAAGCGTTCCCGCAGGCGCGGCTCGTCCTGGGCGAGTTCGGCGGCGGTGGCCTCGCCCCGGCGTTCCAGGGCGGCCAGGACCGACTCCTCGACGTCCGTCAGCCATGCCTCGTCGAAGGCGCTGCCCGCCTTGAGCTGCTTGACCAGCGTGGCGCGTTCGCGCGCCGCGACGGCGTGAGTGGTGGAGGACTGGACGACCGGCGCCAGGGCGGTGGGCACCACGAACACGGTGTGGCGCATGCCGTGCATACGGACCAGGGTGCGGTCCTCGTACAGGGCCCGCTCCATGGCCGCCACCGGCCCGGCCGGGCCGGTGAGGCGGGCACCCGCCGCGAGGTGGACCGTGGCCGGGTCGGTGCCGTGCAGGGCGGTGAGCGAGCCGGCGACCACCTCGACCGTGGCCGCGCGGGCGGCGGGCGCCAGGTGGTGGCGCACGGCGAGGCGGCGCCGGCGCTCCTCGGCGGTGATACAGGGACGGGAAGGAGCCATGGACCGAAACGTACTCATGGGCACCGGGGCCCGACACACGTGCCGGTGACGGGCGCACCGCGAAGGGGGCGGGCGCCGACGGGGCGTGCCCCACCGGCGCGCGGTGACGGTGCGGCCGGGCGCCGGCCGGGTGGCGAGCGGGCCGTCCGGGCCCGCCGCGTGACGGGCCGACCGTCCGGGCCCGCCGCGTGGCGCGGCGGGCCCGGACGCGGCCGCTCAGCGGCCGGCGCGGATCAGCGTGCGCACCATGCGGCAGGTGGTGTCGGACGGCGGGTGGACGCCGACGCGCTCCGCCGTGCCCCGTATGGTCTCGTTGTCGGCCTTCGACGGGTGGTAGACGCCCGAGTCCAACAGGGCGATGGCCAGGCGCATGGCCTTCAGGCGGCGGTTGTGGGACACGTACCACTCGCGGGGACGGCCCGCCGGGAGTGGCTTCCTGCGCAAGGGCTGCCAGGGTTCGATGGGCAGGGTCGGGACTGTGGCGACGGCCATCGGCGACCTCCTGGTGCGTGGCGTGGGGCCCTCCCCCGGGCCCTCACTGACTCCTTCGATTTTACTCGCCGGCACTGACAATCGGCCCTGGTCGGACCGGCTTTGACGGGCTTTGGACGGTACCGTGGCGGCATGGAGATCTGGATCAACCCGGCCTGCTCGAAGTGCCGTGGCGCGGTGCGCCTGCTCGATGAGGAAGGGGCGCGGTACACCGTCCGCCGCTACCTGGAGGACGTGCCCTCGGTGGACGAGATCCGTGACGTCCTGACCCGGCTCGGACTGGAGCCGTGGGACATCACCCGTACGCGGGAGGCCGCCGCCGAGGAGCTCGGCCTCAAGGACTGGCCGCGCGACGCGGACTCGCGCGAGCGGTGGATCACGGCGCTGACGGAGCACCCGAAGCTGATCCAGCGCCCGATCATCACGGCCGACGACGGTACGGCGGTGGTGGCCCGGACGGACGAGGCGGTCCGCGACGCGCTGCGCCGCTCCTGAGCGTTCCCGGCGGCCCGGTGCCCCCCGGCTTCCCCGCCTTCCGGAGGACTTCCCTCCGGAGGGTTGAGTGGTACGGCCGCGCCGCCCGTACCCAAGGGCACACGGAAACCGATCCTGCCGCATGGCGCCGCGGCGCGGCGGCCGGGGACAGGAGCCCCCCACGTGTCACGCGGGAGAACACTCAGCCGGAAGAAGAAGCTGGCCCTGCTCGTCGGTGCCGCCGCCGTGGCCGGCGGTACGGCGGTGACGATGACCGGGACCAGCCAGGCGTCGGTTGCCTGCGACGGCCTGGCCAGCGCCCTGGGCGACAACGAGCGGTTCATCGCCGGGCAGCGGGCCGCCCCGGACGCCCGGTCGGAGGCGCGGATCGCCAACCGGCTGGCGGTGATCGCGGAGATCGAACGGAAACAGGCGGCCTCGGGCTGCCGGGTCGGCGAGGGCCGCTCGGGCCCGGGCGTGCCGGACGCCGGCGCGCGTCCGTCCGGCGCCGGTGACGGGGCGAGCGCCGCGCCCGGCGGCCGGGCCGGTACGCGGCCCCCGGCCGGCACCGGGTCGCCCGGCGGCCGGGCGCCCGGCGCGGGGCGGCAGGCCGGCGGCGAGGTGGTCTGCCCCGGGTCCACCGTCACCCTGTCCGGTGAGGGCGGCGCCCCGGCCGCCTCCAGCGACCGGTTCCCACCCGGCACCCGGCTGAAGGTGACCAACCTCGACAACGCCAGGTCCACGGTGGTCGAGGTCACCTCGGTCTCCGGGAGCTGCGTCCTGCTGAACGACGCGGCCTTCGAGCAGGTCCGCGAACCCGGCAGGTTCCTCGTCCGCAAGGCCAGGATCGAGCGCGTCGGCTGACGCGCCGCCCGGCGGAGCCCCCTGACAGGAGGCGCGGTCTCAGTCGGCGAGCCGCGCCTCCGCCTCCGCCAGGATCTCCGTCAGCCGCAGCCCGAACCGTATGTCGCACGCGTGCGGCACCCCGCCGCGCACCGCCTCCAGCAGCGCGTCCACCGCCGCGCCGAAGGCGCCCCGCGCGTCCCCCCACGACGGCATGGCCACCCGTCCCCGGTCGCCGAACAGCTCCACCCCCGCGTCCGCCGCCCCCACCGGCGCGCTCAGGCTCAGCGTCGTCGCGCTGCCCGCCCCGGAGGCGTGCCGCAGCAGCAGGTGCCGGGTGTCCCCGGGGCCGGCCACGGCCGCCACCTCGGTCACATCGCCCAGCACCGGCAGCAGCACCGACAGCACGTGCGGGCCCACGTCCCACAGGCCGCCCTTCTCCCCGCGCCACGGCGAGGCGGCGTAGGCGCCGGCCGACCCAGGCGAGAACAGCGCGCCCAGCCAGTGCGCCTGCGCCAGGTACCAGCCGCCGAGCGCCGCCTGCTCCTCCACCCAGGGGGCGGTGTCGGCGGCGAACCGCAGGGTGCAGAAGACGACCGAGGCGACCCCCGCCCGGCCGGCGGCCCCGGCCACCTCGCGCGCGTCCGCCACCCCCGTGGCCACCGGCTTGTCCAGCAGCAGATGGCAGCCGGCCGCCGCGGCCCGCGCGGCCAGTGGCGCCTGGACGTCCGGCGGCAGCGCGAACGCCACGGCGTCGCACGCCGCGAACAGCTCGTCCACGTCCGGGTACGCCCGCGTGCCGTGCGCGGCGGCGAGCGCCGCGGCCGCCTCGGGGCGTCTGCCCCACACTCCGCCGAAGTGCACCCCGGGGTGGGCGGCGAGCGCCGGGGCGTGTGTCCGGGAGGCCCAGGGGCCGGTGCCGAGAAGTCCGATGCGCGGCTTGTCCATGCCCGCCAGTCTGCCTCCCGGGCGGGTGCGCCGTTCCACCGGCCGCACCGCCGCGCCCGGCACCGCCCCGCCACCACCCCGCCACCACGCCGGCCCGCGCCGGGACCCGTACCGGATCCCCCCCTGGGCGTGCGGGCGGGTAACACGGGGTTCATCGTCGGGCAACGGGCGGGAAACGCCGTGTTGCCAAGCTGCGCGGCATACCGCCGCACCCGCCAAAGGATGAGACCCCGTGACCTTCAAGGCTGAGTACATCTGGATCGACGGCACCGAGCCGACCGCCAAGCTCCGCTCGAAGACGAAGATCCTGACGGCTGCCGTCGCCGGTGTCGAGGAGCTGCCCCTCTGGGGGTTCGACGGGTCCAGCACCAACCAGGCCGAGGGGCACGCGTCGGACCGGGTGCTGAAGCCGGTCTTCTCCTGCCCGGACCCGGTCCGGGGCGGTGACCACATCCTCGTCCTGTGCGAGGTCCTCAACACGGACATGACCCCGCACGCGTCCAACACCCGGGCGGCGCTGGCCGAGGTCGCGGAGAGGTTCGCCGACCAGGAGCCGGTGTTCGGCATCGAGCAGGAGTACACCTTCTTCGACGGCGAGCGCCCGCTCGGCTTCCCGGCCGGCGGCTTCCCCGCCCCGCAGGGCGGTTACTACTGCGGTGTCGGCGCCGATGAGATCTTCGGCCGCGACGTGGTCGAGGCACACCTGGACAACTGCCTCAGGGCGGGCCTGGGCATCTCCGGCATCAACGCCGAGGTCATGCCCGGCCAGTGGGAGTTCCAGGTCGGCCCGCTGGCGCCGCTGGAGGTGTCCGACCAGCTCTGGGTGGCGCGCTGGCTGCTCTACCGCACCGCCGAGGACTTCGAGGTGTCCGCGACCCTCGACCCCAAGCCGGTCAAGGGCGACTGGAACGGTGCCGGCGCGCACACCAACTTCTCCACGAGGGCGATGCGCGAGGGCTACGACGCGATCATCACCGCGTGCGAGGCGCTGGGCGAGGGTTCCAAGCCGATGGATCACGTCAAGAACTACGGCGCGGGCATCGACGACCGGCTGACCGGACTGCACGAGACGGCCCCCTGGAACGAGTACAGCTACGGCGTCTCCGACCGGGGCGCGTCGGTCCGCATCCCCTGGCAGGTGGAGAAGGACGGCAAGGGCTACATCGAGGACCGCCGTCCGAACGCCAACGTGGACCCGTACGTGGTGACCCGCCTGCTGGTGGACACGTGCTGCGCGGCCCTGGAGAAGGCCGGCCAGGTCTGATCCGTCCGCTCTTCCCGCGCGGGTCCCGCGCGGGGGCGCCCGTCCTGACCGGCGGGCGCCCCTTTGGCGTTCCCGGGCGCCGGGGCGGGCGGCGCCGGGGTGCTCCGGACGGCCGGGCCGGCCGTGGCGCGGGGCCGCCCGGCACACCGCGCGAATCCGGTCACCGGACCGCTCCGGCGGGCGCGGCCGGCGGGCTGACCGGCGACAAGGGCTCCTGCGGTGAACCACCGTCTGCTTCAATAGGGGCATGGCCAGCCTTCAGAACACCGCGTCAGGTCGCAGCGACCTCGAGCCGTTCTGGCCCTCTCGTCAGCACCACGACTTCGACCGGGTGTGTTGCCGCGCGGTGAACGCGACGGCCCCCTAACGCCTCTCGGCAGCACCCTTCGACCGACAGGCCTTCGGCCGTCGCGCATGACGTACGTACGTCGATCCGTCCGTCCGTTCCTCCGCGCGAAAGAGCTGATGCCACCATGGCGAACACTCGTACCATCTCCGCTGCGACCAGCACCGCGACCAGTGTGGTGACCAGCCCGGTGACCGGCCCGGCGGCCGGTCCGCCGGGCCGGCACCGGCTCCGGGCCGTCAGCCCGGACGAGGTGATCAGTGCCCCCGACTTCCTGCCTCCCGGCGCCACCTGGATGCCCGCGCCTCCGCACGCGCTGCCCGCCCTGCCCGGCCAGCCGCCGATGATCGGCTACCTGGTCCTCGTACCGGTCGAGCAGCGGGACCAGGTGCCGCCCGTCCCCGCGGGGGACGGGCCGGTGACCATCGACGGCACCCGGCGCACCGCCCTGGTGGAGGGGCAGCCGCTGGACCTGACCTACCTGGAGTTCGAGCTGCTGGCCCACTTGGTCGCGAACCCCCACCGGGTGCACACCCGCGACCAGTTGGTGACCACCGTGTGGGGCTACGGCCATGTCGGCGACGGCCGCACCGTCGACGTCCATGTGGCCCGGCTGCGCCGCAAGCTGGGGGCCGAGCACCGCCACACGATCCAGACCGTGCGGCGGGTCGGCTACAAGTACGCGCCCTAGGCGAGGCGCGCGGCCCGGCGGCGCGCCACCAGGGAGAGGGTGGCGTCCACCGCCAGGAACGCCAGCAGGCTCAGGCCCAGCAGCGGCACGAACCAGCCCACCAGCGCGGTCGCGGCCGCCAGCGGGAGGAGCAGCGTCACCGGCGCCTTCCGCCAGGCTCCGCGCGGCACGGGCCGGCCGGCGCTCAGCAGGCGTTCCCTGGTGGGCCTGCGCAGCCACCACATCCGGTAGCCCCACAGGATCAGCGAGATGAGCGCGAGCATCAGCGCGGCGAGGAGCAGTTGGTTGGGCAGGCCGAGGAAGACGCCCGTGTGGGCGTCGATGCCGATCCGGGTCAGCTTGGCGAGCAGCGGGTAGTCGGCGAACCGCAGCACGTCCAGGACCTCCCCGTCGGCCGGGTCGACGGCCACCGAGTCGAGGTGCAGCGGGAACTGGGTGTCGGTCTCCTTGACGACGTACCCCGTGCCGCCGGTGGGCAGGACCACGGAGATCCGGCCGGCCACCCCGGCGGCGCCGGCGGCCGCGACGGCCTTGTCGATGCCGATGTCGGTTCCCGCCGGCGCGGGGGCCGGGTGGTGGCCGGCGCCGTGCCCCTCGTGTCCCTCGTGGCCGGCGCCGCCCGCGTCCCCGGGGGTGTCGAGGGTCGCGGAGACGGTGGGCGTGGCCCCGCCGAGCCCGTCCTGGAGTGCGCCGATGTTCTCACCGGCGTACCGCGACCAGGTCAGGCCGGTGGCGGACAGCAGTACGAGGCCGGTCACCGCCCACAGGCCGACCGACCCGTGCCAGGACAGGGTGCGGCGGCGGGACTTCGGGCCCCGCCGGGGCAGGAGCAGGGTGCGCGCCGTCCGCCTGCCGGGGCGTCCGCGCCCGGCCCAGAGGAGCAGACCGCCCAGGGCGACGACCCACAGCCAGCTGGCCGCCAGTTCGCTGTAGTGGCGGCCCAGGTCGCCCAGGTGCAGGTCCCGGTGCAGATGGTCGAGCCAGGTGCGCAGCGGCAGGGCGCCCGAACTGCCGTAGCTGGGCAGCGCTCCGCGCACCTCGGCGGTGTAGGGGTCCACGAAGACGGCGAGGGACCTGCCCTCCTCCACCCGGGGGCTGCTCATGATCACCCGCGTGGTGGCGCCCTCCTCGGCCGATGGCCACACGGCGGTCACCGTGCCGTCCGGCCGGGCCGCCCGGGCGGCGCCGACCTGTGCGGAGAGCGGGAGTGCCCGCTCCCCGGCCGGGACCCGGAGCTCGTGGCGGTAGACCACCTTCTCGGCGTGGAAGGACAGCGCGTACAGCAGTCCGCTGACCGCCGCCACGAGCAGGAAGGGGGCTATCAGCAGCCCCGCGTAGAAGTGGACGCGCAGCACCAGGGGGCGCAGCGCGCTCCACGTCGAGGCGGACGCCGGAGGCCCGGCGGTTCCGGTCGCCGGCGCGGGTCCGGTGCTCGGGGATGCGGCGGTCGGGGCGGGCTCGACGGCCGGCACGGGTTCGGCGGTGGCGGTGGGTTCGGCGGTCGGGGTACGGAGCGGGTCGGTCGTGGTGCCCCGTGCGGGGTCGTCAATGGCCATGACTGTCCTAGGAGTCGGCGTGTGTCCGTGGGGGAGGGCGGCCCCCGGTCAGACGGATGCTCCAGGGGCCGTGGCGCGGGGTACGGGGTGCCGGGGCGGGCCGCGCCGGGACAGGGTGTGGGCGAGGACGACGCCGCGGTGACGGCGGGAAGCGGGCGCGCCGGGGTGCGGCGGGCGGGGCTGGCCGGGCAGTGACAGCGGGGCGGGCGGCGGGCGCAGTGGGGTGAAGGCGAGAGCGCCGACGGCCCGCGCGAGCCGGAAGAAGGCGGCCTCGCCCCGGGCCAGCCACAGCGCGCAGACGGCTGCGGCGAGGGCGTGCACGGCGAGCATCCCGACGGACGCGGACACGGACACGGACACGGACGCGGCGGGCACCGGGAGGGTGCCGGCCACCGTGTCCGGTGGCGTTCCCGGAGGCATCCCCGGCGCCATGCCGTACGCGCCTCCGTGGCCGTGGCGGTGCGCCGGGCCCGCGCCCTGGAACGTCAGGTGCAGCGCGGCCTGGACGGCGAGGAGGCCCGCCCCGATGGCGGGCGTCCCCCGGCGGCGGCCGCCGGCCAGCCAGGCGAGGCCAGCGGTCCCGGCGAAGGCGGTCAGCAGCGAACCGGGCGGCAGGTCGTGCGCGGACATCGACGAATGCCCCACGGCGGCCAGCGACACGCACACCGCCGCGAAGAGCGCGGCGCGCAGGGCGCGTATCGGGGACCGGGCATCCGTCATGGTGCGCACATGCTGCCATCCCCGGGGCGGCGACGGGAGCCACGAGGGTGCGCACAGCGGTTTCCCCCGGAGCGGAACCGCTGTTCACAGCGGTGCGGCGGAGGCAGAGTCGCTCTCATGAGACTTTTGGTTCTTGGCGGTACGGAGTTCGCCGGGCGTGCCGTGGTGGAAGCGGCGCTCGCCCGGGACTGGGAGGTGGCGGTCTTTCACCGGGGCCGCCACGAGGCTCCCGCCGGGGTCGTCCCGCTGCGCGGTGACCGGACGGCCGAGGGCGGCCTGGCCGCCCTGGCCGGGGGGCGGTGGGACCTGGTCGTGGACACCTGGTCGGGCGACCCGACGGCGGTACGGGACGCCGCCCGGCTGCTGGCCGGCCGGGCGGACCGCTATGTGTACGTCTCCAGCCGCAGCGTCCACGCCTGGCCCCCGGCGGCGGGGACGGCCGAGGACGGCCCGCTGGTGGAGGCGTCGCCGGACGCGACCGGTGTGCCGTACCCGCAGTGCAAGCGGGGCGGTGAGCTAGCGGTGCTCGCGGCCTTCGGTGCGGAGCGGACGCTGCTGGGCCGCGCGGGCCTGATCATCGGCCCCGGTGAGAACGTGGGCCGGCTGCCGTGGTGGCTGAACCGGACGGCCCGCGGTGGCCCCGTCCTGGCGCCCGGGCCGCGCGATCTGCCGTTGCAGTACATCGACGTGCGCGACATGGCCACGTGGCTGCTGGACGCGGCCGGGGCCGGCCTGTCCGGCCCGTACAACCTGGTTTCGCCGAACGGGCACACCACCATGGTCGGGTTGCTGGAGGCGTGCGTGCGCGCCACGGGATCAGGCGCCGAACTGCGGTGGACCGACCCGGAGGTGATCCTGGCGGCGGGCGTCGAGCCCTGGTCGGACCTGCCGATCTGGATCCCGGAGGGCGAGCTGTACGACGCGATGCACCGCGGTGATGTCACCAAGGCACTCGCGGCGGGCCTGCGCTGCCGTCCGGTCACCGAGACGGTCGCCGACACCTGGGCCTGGCTGCGCACCCTCGGCGGGCGGGCTCCCCAGCGCGCCGACCGGCCCGCCACAGGGCTGAGCGCGGAGCGGGAGGCGCAGCTCCTGGGCCGGTGACGGGGGGAGTGAGCGGGCTGTGCGGCGCCGCGCCCGGTCGGCGCCGTAGCTTCCTACGAATTGGGGCGCCCGTTGAACGCCTCCGGAATCGCCGCCGTATGGAACGGCGCGGTTCCCCCCGCCCAGGATTGGAGTTCCATGGGACGCACACGAAAACGCTCGACGCTGGCCAACCGGGTGATCGCCGCCTCGGCTGCCCTTCTACTGGGCGGCGGCGGACTGATCGCGGCCAATGTCTACGCCTCCGCGGGAGAGGGCTGGTCGGGCGCGCCGCAGCAGCGGCCCCACACCCTCGGCGCCGGGCAGCAGGTGTCGACCATCGACTGCCCCGAAGTCGCCAACGGCCTGCCTGGGGTGCCCGATCAGGCCCGTCGTGAGGTGGACCGGGAACTGGCGAGGATGGACACGCAGATCACCGAGGCGTACCAGCGGTTCGCCGACCGGAAGGAAGAGATCCAGCGGGACCGCCGATTGGCCGACAACGCCATCCTCATTCCGCTGAAGGACAAGCGGACGGCGGCCATCGAGCGGATCGCCGTCGCCATCGGCCGTGGCGGGGAGCGTCCGACGGGGCTGGAGAGCCTGGCCCCGTGCACCCTGAGGGCCGACGACCAGGCCGCCACCAAGGGCGGCGACGTCCAGAACGGTGATGTCCAGGGCCTGAACGGCGGGCAGGGCCAGGGGCAGGACCAGGGCGGTGACCAGGGCCAGGGGCAGAACCAAGGGCAGGGGCAGGGGCAGGGCCAAGGGCAGGGCCAAGGGCAGGGGCAGGGGCAGGGCCAAGGGCAGGGGCAGGCGGGGAACGGCCCCGTGGCGGCGGACTTCGCCGACATCCAGTCCGTCCGGCCCAACGTCCGCGAACCGCGCGAACTGCGCGGCGCGTCCCGGGGAACCTTCACCACCGACTGCGGCCGGAACGAGAACGGGAAGTTCAACCCGGACAACGTCATCGTGGCGCCCGGGGTCGGCAATGGCGCCCACCACATGCACGACTACGTGGGCAACCAGGCCAATGACGCCTTCGCCAGCGACGACGACCTGGCCCGCGGCCGGACCACCTGCCGCAACCAGGGTGACCGGTCCACCTATTTCTGGCCGGTCCTGCGGCTGCAGAACGGACAGAACGAGGCCGACGCCAACGCCGACGGCGGCGGCAACGACCAGAACGTCGGCGAGATCCTGACGCCCGCGCAGGTCACCATGGACTTCGTGGGCAGCCCGGTCTCCAAGGTCACCGCCATGCCCAGGTTCCTGCGGATCATCACCGGTGACGCCAAGGCCTTCACCAATGGTGACGCCAACGCCAACGCCTCCTGGAGCTGCACCGGTTTCGAGGACCGTCAGCTGAAGGACAAGTACCCCATCTGCCCCGAGGGCAGTGACGTCGTACGGACCTTCAAGTTCCAGAGTTGCTGGGACGGCAGGAACACCGACAGCGCCAACCACCGCACCCATGTGGCCTTCGCGGACGGGAACGGTCGCTGCCCGAACGGGTTCCGGGCTGTTCCGCAGCTGGTGCAGCGGATCGTGTACGACGTCCCGGCCGGGACCACGTTCGCGGTGGACTCGTTCCCCGAGCAGCTCCACAAGCCCGTCACCGACCACGGGGACTTCATCAACGTCTTCGACAACCGGTTGATGAAGCAGGTGGTGAACTGCATCAACGGCGGCCGCCGTTGCGCCTGATCACCACCTGATCCCCACCCCCCATACCTGCGCGGTCAGCTCCCGTGGTGCCCCGTGTGGCCCTCCTCGCTCCCCCCACCACCACCGTTCTCCCCCGAGTGGTGCGGCGAGGCGGTCTCCACCGCACCCCCGAGCCGGCCGCGCAGCGCTGTGACCACCTTCTCCTCCCCGACGACCACCCATTTGCGGCCGACCAGGTAAGTGCCGCCGTAGTCGTTGGCCTCGTTGAGCCACTCCCGCTGGCCCCGGTCGGTGGCGAAGGTCGCCAGGACGTACCTGCCGTCGCCCGTCACACAGTTGGCCTGGCGGATCTCCTTGGCGTCGGTCTGGATGTTGGGCTCGCAGCCGGCCTTCGCGGCAAGCTGCTCCAGGGTGCCCGCCGCCGCCTCCGGGACGGCGGCGGGCTCCTTGCCTCCCGCGTCGCAGGCGGTGGTCGCGGGGAGGGCCAGGGCCGTGAGGACGACCGCCGCCAATGACACACGAGTTCGGTTGGTTCGCATCCGGCCATCGTGCCGGTTCGCACCCCGCCGCGTGGGCGAACCGCAGGTAACGTGCGAATCGCAAACACTTGAGACGTGATCAGCAAAGCGGAGGAGGGGGGACCCCATGGCCCCTGTGTCGAGACGCGCGCTGCTGGGTGCCGCGGGGGCGATCGGCGCGGCCGCCGGTCCGGCCGGGGCAGCGCCCGGCCCGGTGCCGGCGGACGGCGGCACCACCGGTCGCTCCCGCCCTTCCGGGCCCGCCGGCGCCACCGCTCCCGCCCGCGCCGCGCTCGAACGGCTGCTGCCCGCGCACGCGGACCAGTTCCACCTCACCCGGCTGCTCCCCGGCGACGGCCCGGAGCGGTTCCGGGTGACCGGGTCCACCGGCCGGATCGAGGTGGCCGGGACCGGCCCGGCCGCCCTCCTCACCGGCGTCCACTGGTACCTGAAGTACGTCTGCCGGGCGCACATCTCCTGGTCCGGCACCCAGCTCGACCTGCCCGCCCGGCTCCCCTCCCCCGGCGCGCCGCTGTACCGGGAGGCCACCGTCCCGCACCGGTTCGCCTTCAACGACACGCACGACGGTTACACCGCCCCGTACGCCGACTGGCCGCGCTGGGAGCGGCTGATCGACATCCTCGCCCTGCACGGCTGCAACGAGGTCCTGGTCACCACCGGGCAGGAGGCGGTCTACCACCGGCTGCTCACGGAGTTCGGCTACTCCGACGCCGAGGCCCGCGCCTGGCTGCCCGCCCCCTCCCACCAGCCCTGGTGGCTGCTGCAGAACATGAGCGGGTACGGCGGTCCGCTCGGCGCCGGGCTCATCGCGCGCCGCGCGGCGCTGGGCCGCCGCATCACCGACCGGCTGCGCGAGCTGGGGATGTCGCCCGTCCTGCCCGGTTACTTCGGCACCGTGCCCGACGGCTTCGCCGCCCGCAACCCCGGCGCCCGGACCGTCCCGCAGGGCATGTGGGCGGGGCTGCGGCGCCCCGACTGGCTGGACCCGCGCACCGAGGTGTTCCGCTCGGTGGCCGCCGCCTTCTACCGCCACCAGAGCGACCTGTTCGGTGAGGTGCGACACGTCAAGATGGACCTGCTGCACGAGGGCGGCTCGGCGGGCGACGTGCCCGTCCCCGAGGCGGCCAGGGCCGTCGAGGCCGCCCTCCGGCGGGCCCGGCCCGGGGCCACCTGGGTGATCCTCGGCTGGCAGGGCAACCCGCGCCGCGATCTGCTGGACGCCCTCGACAGGACGCGGCTCCTCGTCGTGGACGGGCTGTCCGACCTGGAGGCGGTGACCGACCGGGAGAAGGACTGGGGCGGCGTCCCCTACGCGTTCGGCACCATTCCCAACTTCGGCGGCCGCACCACCATCGGCGCCAAGACCCACCTGTGGACCGAACGGTTCACGGCCTGGCGCGACCGGCCCGGTTCCGCCCTCGCCGGGACGGCCTACATGCCGGAGGCCGCCGAGCGCGACCCGGCCGCGCTGGAGCTCTTCTCCGAGCTGGCCTGGCGCCGGGAGCCGGTCGACCGGGCCCGCTGGTTCGACGAGTACGCCGAGCTGCGCTACGGCGGCCGGGACGAGAGCGCCCGGACGGCCTTCGCCGTCCTGCGCGACACCGCGTACCGGATCACCAGCCGGGACGGCCGCCCGCACGACTCGGTCTTCGCCGCCCGGCCCAGCCTGTCCGCCAGTTCCGGGACGCACTACGCGACCCACGCGCCCGCCTTCGACCCCGCCGACTTCGACAAGGCGTTCGCCGCGCTGCTCGGCGTCCGCGAGCACCTGCGCCGGTCCGACGCCTACCGCCACGACCTCACGGATCTCGGCCGCCAAGTGCTCGCCAACCGGTCCTGGCAGCTCATCGGAGAGCTGAGGGCCGCCTTCACCCACAAGGACCTGGAGACCTTCCGCGCGCTGTCCCGGCTGTGGCTGAGACTGATGCGGCTGAGCGAGGAGATGACCGGCGCGCACCGCGCCTTCCTGCTCGGGCCCTGGCTGGCGGACGCCCGCCGGGAGGGCCTGGAGCGCACCGCCCGCGTCCTGGTCACCACCTGGGCCGACCGCGCCACGGCGGACGGCGGGCGGCTGGCCAACTACGCCAACCGGGACTGGTCCGGCCTGATCGCCGATGTGCACCTCCCCCAGTGGCGGGCCTACCTGGAGGAACTGGAGGACGCCCTCGCCGAGGGCCGGGCCCCCAGGTCCTTCGACTGGTACGCGATGGAGGAAGCCTGGACGCGGCGGACCGAGCCCTATCCGCTGCGCCCGGCGCACGATCCCCACCGCACCGCGCGCCGGGTGTTCGACGCCCTCGCCCGCGCGCCCTTCCAGGGCGCCGTCACCGTCTCCGCCGATCCCGCCGCGCCGGCCCCGGGCGCCACCGGCCGGGTCACCGCCGTGTTCCGCAACGTCAACGGCCTGCGGGCGACCGGCCCGGTCCGGCTGACGCTCACCGGCCTCGGTGACCTCCCCGGACGCGACCTCCCGCCCGTCCCGGCGGCCGGCTCCGCCGCCGCCACCTGGCGGGTGGCCGTCCCCGCGACACCGCTCACCGTCCCGGTCGAACCCCTGCCCTACACGCTGCGCGCGGTGTACGGCCCCCGGGGCGAGGAGCCGGTCACCACCGTCCACCGGGGCGACCTGTACGTCGCGGGCCCCCTGGACGCGGCGTGGCGCACCTACGCCAGCAACGGCGCCGTCTTCGGGCAGCTCGGCGACCGCTACGCCGTCAACGGCGGCGGCCAGGACCTGTGGAAGGCCACCGCCGAGTTCGGCGCCCTGTACCGCGAGGAGGTGTTCCCGGACGGCGGGACCCTCACCGTACGGGTCGACGCGCAGGACGCCACGGGCCCCTGGGCGCGGGCCGGGATTGTGGTGCGGAACGCCCTGGCCGTCCCCGGCGCGCCCGGGTTCGTCGATCTGGCGGTGACCCCGGCCAACGGCGTCGCCCTGTCCTACGACTCGACCGGTGACGGCACCCTCGACAGCCGGCGGCGGATCACCGGGATCGCGGCGCCGGTGGTGCTGCGGCTGTCCCGCGCGGGGGACGCCTTCACCGGCGCCTGCTCCACCGACGGGGGCGACACATGGCGTACGGTCGCCACGGTCCGGGTGCCGGGCGCGGCACCGGTGTCCGACGCGGGCCTGTTCATGACGGCCGTGAACGGGGGCGGCGGGGCGCGGGGAACGGCGGTGTTCAGCGGGCCGGCCGGCTGGGGCGGGCCCGCGGCCAGGTGACCATCCCCGGACTCGTTCGTTCTGCTGCACGTGAGCACCCAGGATCTGGCCAGCTTCTCGCCCGTCGATGTCGAACAGGCGGAGGCGGCTCTCGTCGAGCACTATCCCCGGCTCGTCCGCATCGCCTATCTGGTGCTGCCGCCCGCCCTCGGCCGCAGCCGCCGTGTGCTGACCGCGCACTCCCTCGTGCAGCGCTCGCTGCCCCGCAAGCCCGCCTCCGGCAGGCCCGGCGATCCCGGTGCCGGCCACAGCACCGGCGCCGGCACCGGGATCGCTCCGGGCGGCGGCGGCTCCGGTGACGGCGGCGGGGCGGCGATGCCGGGCCAGCGGCGGACCGGGGACGCGACCGACACGGGCTACGCCCATGTGCGCCTCCAGGTGCTGCGCCAGGCCCTCGCGGCCGGTCTGCCGCTGAAGCGCTGGGCGTGGCCCAAGCGGGCCCAGCTGCCGCCGCTGCTCCCCCAGGTGTGGGGGCTGCGGTTGTTCCCGCACTCGGGCGGCGCCGACGAACTCGCCCTGGACCAGCGGCTGAACGCCATGTCCGGACCCGGCCGGGCGGCCTGTGTGCTGCGCGGGCTGGAGCGGCAGGGCGACGCGGAGGCCCACCGGGTGCTGGCCGCCGCCGGGGTGGCCGAGCCGGCGGCGGCGCTGGCCGAGGCCGACGGGCTGGAGGCGTCGTACGGCCTGCTGGAGTCGCCCGAGTTCGACCCGTGCTCGCTCCGGGCGCGGCCGACGGACCTGGTGCGCCGCCGCCAGCACACCAGGGCCGCGCTGGCGGCGCTCGCCGCCGCGGTGGTGTGCGGGGCGCTGCTGGTCACGCCGGGGGACGGCTGGGGCCCGGACGGGGCGGCCGCCCCCGAGTACGCCCGCAATCCGGTGTCCGAGGCGGCGCTGGACCCGGGCCGCCTGCGGCGCGTCGCGCCGGCCGCCTGGCAGCGGTCGGTCCGTACGGACTTCTCGGTGTGGCCCGCCCGGGGCGAACTCACCGGTGACCGCGCGCTGCTGGGCCGGGCGCTGGCCGTCTGGGCCCGCCCCGGGGAGTCGGTCCAGGTGTCGGCGACCCCCGGCACGCCGCCCGGCCCGCCGATGGGCCCGCCGCAACTGCTGTTCGCCGGGGAGGTCGACGCGGGCCGAGTGGTGCTGTTCCACGACGGGCTGCGGGCGGTGCGGTACGCGGAGCCCAAGGACGGCACCCAGGTCGCGGCGCTGGACTTCGCGCGCACCGACGGTGCCGACAGCGCCGCGGCCGGCGCCCTGGTGGTGGGCCGCTCGCACGCCAACGTCCGTTACCTGACGGCGCCGTGGGTCCGCGAGGTGGCGGTGCGCGACCTGCTCCGCCCCGCCGACCCGGTCCGCGCCCTGACCCGGGACGCGCGCGGGGTGACCGTCCCCACGCCCAGCCCGGCGGCGCCGAGCCAGTGCCGCTCCTGGGACGCCCTGGAGGTGCGCGAGGGCGCCTCGACCCGGCTGCTGACCGACCTCGGTGAGCTCACCCCGGCCCGGCTGACGTCCGGCCCGCCGTCCGCCCCGGCCGATGTGACCGACGAGGCGGCCCGGGCGGAGTGGGCGCGGACCGCCTGCCTGCTGTCGCAGGTGCGTGCGCGCGGTGTGCGGTCGGTGAACTCATGGCGGTTCGCCGAGCAGGAGCTGCCCGGGGCGGGCGGCACGGCGGCCTGGCTGTGCACCCGCGCCGAGACCTGGCGCGGTACCGGCAGCATGGCGCTGGCGCAGTTCCAGGCGCCCCAGGGCCGGCGGTCCGCCGCGGCGGCGGGCGCGCCGGTGACGGCGGGTTCGGTCGTGGGGACGGCGGAGGACTCCCCGGTGTGCGCCGAGCGGGACCCGCGTGTCCTGGCGGGTGTGCTGTGGCAGTCGCCGGGCGGCCGGTGGTACATGCTGGCCGCCGGCAGCCGTCAGGTCGCCTCGGTCACCGCGTCGGGCGGGGTGACCGGCGGCGGCGAGGGACGGCTGCTCGCGCTCGGGCTGGAGCGGAAGCCCACCGAGCGGGTGGAACTGTCCGGCCGGCTGGACGACGGCACCACGGTCCACGCGCTGCGGTGACCGGCCGCGCGGTGGCGGTGCGCGGCCGGGCCGGGTGTCCGGTCAGGACCAGGGCTCCTCGTCCCAGGCGAGGCAGACGTCGTGGAGGCTGGTCTCCGCGGTCTGCCCGCCGACGGTCAGGCGCACCGTCCCGCCGTAGGGACCGTCGGCGGCCCCGGCTCCCCGGTCGTGGCAGTCCTCGACGACGTCGGCCGGGCCGTGACAGGCGTGGTTGCTCCCCGTGGCGAGGGTCTTCTCGTTGCAGGGGGCGGCGCCGAAGTCGCTGTCGACGGCACCGCTCATCGTGACGGGCCCGCCGGGGAAGTTGCCGGCCACCGGCACGAGTTGGGCCCTGCCCAGGCTGCTGACGACGAGGCGGCCCTGGAACCTCACTCCGCTCGCCGCGGGATGGGGCACCGACTTGCCACGGCTGGAGAACGGACCGACGACCGCCTGCCGTTCGGCGCGGCGACCGCCGTACCCGAACCGAGGATCACCCCGCCGAGCGCAGCGGCCCCGGCCGCCACCCCCCTGAGTATCCGGTGCACGGACATTCCCCTCCCCTGGTCATGTGGTCGATCAGCATGACCTCAGGTGATGTCGTGGAAGGGCTCATCGGATTCCGTCACGGCAGCAGCAGCCAGTCCGCGGCCAGCGCCGCGAGCAGGCCGGTGCCGAGCAGCCAGGTGCCGAGCCGGGTGCGGCCGTGCCGGCTGAGTTCGATGACGACACCGCAGAGGATCATGGCCAGGCCGTAGACTCCGACCACCAGGACGGAGGTGCGGCTGGCCAGGCGGAGCACCAGGACGACCGCCATCGCCACCAGCAGGACGGACGCGGCGGCGACGCGCAGCCGGCGCGCCTGGCGGGGGCTGAGCCCGGAGCGGGGCGCGTCGGCGCCCTGGTCCCAGCCGCCCGGGCCGGGGTCCGGCGCGGTGCCCTCGTCCGTGTTCCCGTCCCTGCTCTCGTCCGTGTCCCGGTCGCTGTCCTGGTCGGAAGTGCTCATGGTCCCCGGAGCGTAACGGACGCCGCGTCGCACGCTGTTCGAGGGCGGTCGTTAGGCTGGGCGCATGACGACCGGAATGCGCCGCAGGATGGGTGTCGAGGAGCGCAGACGGCAGCTGATCGAGGTCGCCCTGGACCTGTTCGGACGCCGCTCCCCCGAGGAGGTGTCGATCGACGAGATCGCCGCCGCCGCCGGTATCTCCCGGCCGCTCGTCTACCACTACTTCCCCGGAAAGCAGAGCCTGTACGAGGCGGCGCTGCGGCTGGCGGCCGACGAGCTGGCGGGACGGTTCCTGGAACCGCGCGAGGGGCCGCTGGGGGCCCGGCTGCTGCGGGTCATGGGGCGGTACTTCGACTTCGTGGAGGAACACGGGCCGGGGTTCGCGGCACTGATGCGGGGCGGCCCCGCGGTCGGCTCCGCGACCGCGACCGCGACCGCGACGATCGACGAGGTGCGCCGGGCGGCCCGCGACCAGATCCTGGCGCACCTCGGGGTGACCGACCCGCCCGCCCGGCTGGAGCTGGTGGTGCGGTCGTGGGTCTCGCTCGCCGAGTCGACCGCGCTGATCTGGCTGGACGGGCGCCGGGTCCCGCGCCGGGAGCTGGAGTTGCAACTGGTGCACGACTTCGTGGCGCTGGCGGCGGTGAGCGCGGCGTACGACCACGAGACGGCGGAACTGCTGGCGCGCGTCCTGGCGGACGAGCCGGCCGACGGGCCGTTCGCCGACCTGATCGGCCGGCTGGGCACACTGCTGCCCTCGGTGCCCGACCGGGCCGTGCGGTAGCGGCGTGCGGGGAAGGGGGCGGCGGCCCGTGTCCGGGCCGCCGCCCCCTGTCCGTGCCCGCCGGCCGGGGCCGCCGGCTCAGCGCCGGGTGAAGACCGCCACCGTACGGGCCGGGACGGTGAAGGTCGCCGTGGCCGGGTCGTACGTCGACGCCTTGACCGTGGGGTCGGCTCCCTGGGCCTGGACCGGGTGCAGGGCGTGGTCCCGTCCGGCGAGGGCGGGGACCTTCTGGGCCTGCCGGTCGGGGGTGGCGTTGAAGACCACGACCAGGTCGCCCAGCCGCATGGTGACCACTCCGGGGGTCTCGTCCGGGCCGGAGAGCGGGAAGGACAGCGCGGACTGGACCTCGCCGGCCGTGGACAGGCTGAAGGCCTTCTCCGTCGTACGGAGCTTCAGCAGGTCCCGGTAGGCGGCGGAGGCTCCGGTGATCTGCGGGCAGCCGACCGTCAGGGACGGGGAGGACAGCAGCGGCTTCCCGAAGGACCACTTGTCCTTGTTGTCGGCCGCCGGCGGCAGGCCGCGCCCGAAGCCGTTGCCGGCCCGGCAGTCCCAGTTGAGGACGTTGAACCAGTCGCCGCTGTCGTACGAGTTGCGGTCCAGCGACTTGGAGCGGAGCAGGTCGCTGCCCGCCTGGGAGAGCGCCGGGCCCTGGGAGAGGGCGGCGGTCGCCATGGCGAGGACCTGCATCCTGGCCCGGTCGTCGGGGGACGTGGCCGCCGGGAGCTTGAAGGCGAGCGCGTCGTACAGGGTCTCGTTGTCGTGGGCGTCCGCGTAGGCGAGGGCGTCGCCGGGGGCGGCGGCGTAGCCGGCGGGGGCGCCGTTGTAGTCGACCTGGGAGCCCTTGACCTCGCGGCCCGAGGTGTCGGTGAAGGTGTAGGAGGCGAGGTTGCCGGACAGGCCGACCTTGATCAGGTCCTGGTAGTGCAGGAGGCGGGCCTTCTGCTCGGCCGGGGTGCCGTTGGCCTCGGACGTGTTGGGGTCGGTGAACAGACCGGAGGCGAAGCCCTGGACGCCGGGGTCGGCGTCGAACGGTCCGCCGCCGCGTACGGCGTCGCGGGCGCGGTCGGAGAAGGTCGCGATGCCGGTGCCGGCCATGTTCTTCTGGGTGGCCTGGACGAAGCGGGCGTCGTCGGCGATCTCGCCGAAGTTCCAGCCCTCGCCGTACAGGATGATCTTCTTGCCGTCAACGCCGTCCTTGGCGACCGTGAGCGCGTCGAGGGCCTTCCTGACCTCCAGCATGTTGGCCTTGGGGTGGTGGCCCATGAGGTCGAAGCGGAAGCCGTCGACCTTGTACTCCTTCGCCCAGGTGACGACCGAGTCGACGACGAGCTTGCCCATCATCGTGTTCTCGGGCGCGGTGTTGGCGCAGCAGGTGGAGGTGGCGACGGTGCCGTCGGGCAGCAGGCGCTGGTAGTAGCCGGGCACGATCCTGTCGAGGACGGACTTGTCCGACTGGCCGCTCGCCACGGTGTGGTTGTAGACCACGTCCATCACGGTGCGCAGCCCGGCCCCGTTGAGGCCCTGGACCATCCGCCGGAACTCGACCGTGCGGCGGGTGCCGTCCGGGTCGGAGGCGTAGGAGCCCTCGGGGACGGTGTAGTGCAGCGGGTCGTAGCCCCAGTTGAACGCGTCCTTGGCGGCGGCCTTGGACACGCACGCCTGCTGTTCGTCCGAGTCGGGGGCGTACGCCTCCAGGTCGCAGTCGGGCGTGGCCTGGCCGGACTTCTTCTCGGGGATGGTGCCGATGTCGAAGACGGGCAGCAGGTGCACGTACGAGGTGCCGCTGCCGGCCAGCTTCCTCAGGTGCTTCATGCCGTCCGACGTGGTGTCGGTGAAGGCGAGGTAGCCGCCCGGGTGCTTCGACGTACGGTCCGCGATGGAGAAGTCGCGGACGTGCAGCTCCTGGATCTGCGCGTCCCGCAGCGGGATGGCGGCCGGTTTCCTGAGCGTCGTCCAGCCCTTCGGGGCGAGCTTCGGGTCGGCGAGGTCAGTGACCAGGCTGCGGGCGGAGTCGGCGGTCAGGGCGGTGGAGTAGGGGTCGGTGACCTTGTTGGTCACGACCTTCCGGACGGTGGGCGCCCAGACCTTCACCTCGTACCGGTAGGGCTTGCCCTGCCAGCTCCTGTTGCCGGTGACGGACCAGACGCCGGTGGCCGCGTCCCGTTTCATCGCCACACGCCGGCCGTCGAGTTCGAGGGCCACGCCCTGGGCGGTGGGTGCCCAGAGGGACAGGGTGGGCGTGCCGTCGCGGAAGACGGGGCCGAGCGCCTCGGCTTGCGCCTTCCTGGCGTACAGGTCGTCCAGGACGCCCGGGATCTGGACGCCGGTGGCGGCGAGCAGGGCGCCGCTGGCGGCCCGCCGGGTGGCGATCAGCTGGCCGCGCAGGGCGTCCCGCACCCGGTCGCGGTCGCGCGGGTCGAGGGTGAAGGCCGGGTAGTCCTTGAGGTGCGGGTGCTTCGCCTGCTGCGCGTCGGTGAGAGCGGCGGGATTCAGGCGCAGCCAGCGGCCCTCGCCGGACAGGGCGCCGTTCGTGGCGGTGATCCCGCCGTCCCGGTCGTACACGAGCTGGGTGCTGGTGCCGGGCGCGGCCTCGACCTTCCAGACGACGGTGCCGGCGTCGATCCACTGGGCCTCGGCCTTGGTGAGGTCGAGCGCGGGCGCCGCGCCGGTGGTGGGCAGCAGGTAGCCGCTGTCCCCGGTGAGGAGCCAGACCTCCTTGCCATGGGTGCCGAAGTCGAGGGACCGGTCGGCGGGGATGTCCTTCTCGTCGCCCTTGTGGACGATGTAGGAGAGGGACGTGGCCCCGGTGGCGAGCGGTACTTCGAAGGTGAGGCCGAAGGCGTCCTTCTTCACCGGCTGGAGCGGCTTGGACCAGTCGGTGGGGGTGGCGGCGCCGGCCCAGGTGTGCAGGCCCCAGCCGTCGTAGTCGCCGTCGGGGCGGTGGTAGTGGATGACGGCCTTGCCCTGGTCCTGCGGCGGGTAGGCGCCGCCGGGGGCCTTGTCGGCCTGCCCGTCGGAGCCCTGCTTGATCCACAGCTCGCCGGTGGCCGAGAGGTCGAGGGTGCGCCGCGGGCCGTCGGCGGTGCCGTTCTTCTCGACGGTGTACGGGACGGACATGGCGCCGTCCTCGACCTTGACCCAGGCGAAGGCGCCGTACGTGTCACGGCCGGTGAAGGCGGCGGTGGTGGTGCCCGTCCGCAGCTGCCACCCGTCGTAGTCGCCGTCGGGCCGCTGGTAGTGGACGACGGCGTAGTCGCGGTCGACGGCGCTGGGCCTGCCGGGCTTGGGCGCCTGACCCGCCGTGGTGGTGGCGAGGGCGCTTGCGGTGCGGCCGGTGCTGTCGACGACGACGGCCTTGTAGCGCAGGGCCGTGCCCTCGGGGGCGGTGACGGTGTGGGTGACCTTGTAGGGGGCGTGGTCGGCCGAGCCGAGGGTCTGCCACCTGCCGCTGCCGGTCTGGGCGGTGAAGACGACCCGGTTCAGTGAGCCGCCGTGGACGTCCGCCGCGATCTCGACGGTACCGGTGGCTCCGGCGGCCGGGGCCCTGAGGTCGATGGTGGGCGCGGTGGCGGGGGCCGGTACGGACCTGCCCGCCTTGAGGACGACGGAGGAGAGGGCGGGGACGGTGAGCTTCAGCTTGCCGCCGGCGCTGCTCGTGACGGTGCCCGTGCCGCCGTACAGGTACCGGAAGGCCGTGTCCGGGGAGTCGGTGGCGAACTCCACGGTCTTCGGGGCGGTGGCGTTGTTGACGGCGACGACGTACTCGGTGCGCTTCTTCGTGTCCGTACGGGAGAAGGCGTACACGCCCTGCCCGGTGTCGGCGTGCCGCTCGGTCTGGACGCCGTCGCGGAGGGCCGGGTGGTTCCTGGTCAGCCGGGACAGGGCGGCGATGGAGCGGTAGAGGGGGTGGCCGGTGTCGTACGCGTCGGTGGCGTGCGTGCGGTCGGTGCCGAGCTGGTCGTCGTCGAGGTAGTCGGGGGTCTTCGACGCGAACAGGGTCTGGCGGGCGTCCTTGTCGCCGCCGGCGCCGGTGAAGCCCTGCTCGTCGCCGTAGTAGACGACCGGGTTGCCGCGGGTGAGGAACATCAGCTCGTTGGCGAGCCGGTAGCGGTTCAGGAGTTCCCGGTCGCCGGCCCCGGCGTTGTCCTGCTTCAGGAAGGCGCCGAAGCGGCCCATGTCGTGGTTGCCGAGGAAGGGCACCGACTCGTAGGCGTTGGCCTTGTCGGTGGTGTAGCGGTAGTCCTGGGCGAACAGCTCGGACAGCCTGGTGGCGGGGCCGCCCTGGGAGGCGTACCGGCGGGCGGCGTCCTGGAAGGGGAAGTCGAGGGTGGCGTCGAGCCGGCCCCGCGTGACGTACGGGGCGGTGACGGCCGGGTCTGCGGAGTACACCTCGCCGAACATGAAGAAGTCGTCACGGCCGCGCTTGGCGGCGTACGCGTCCAGGGCGGTGGCCCACTGGGTCCAGAACTCGGTGTTGACGTGCTTGACGGTGTCGACGCGGAAGCCGTCGATGTCGAAGTCGCGCACCCAGCGCTGGTAGATCTTCGCCATGCCCTCGACGACCTCGGGGCGCTCGGTCCACAGGTCGTCCAGACCGGCGAAGTCGCCCTGGGTGGAGGACTCCCCGGCGAAGGTCGAGTCGCCCCGGTTGTGGTACATCGTCGGGTCGTTGAGCCAGGCGGGGACCTTGAGGTCCTTCTTGGCGTCGGGGACGACCGGAGTGCGCGGGAAGGAGTCGCGGTCCGTCTCCGGGAACGGCTCGGTGCCGTCGGCGTGGTCGGCGTCGTCGAACGGGACGCCGTCCTCGGTGAGGTACGGGAAGGCGCCCTTGGAGAGGTAGCCGTAGGACTTCTCCCGGTAGTCGACGACGTCGGCGGTGTGGTTGGTGATGACGTCGAAGAAGACCTTCATGCCCTTGGCGTGGGCCTTGTCGATGAGCCTCTCCAGGTCGGCGTTGGTGCCGAAGTGCGGGTCGACCTGGGTGAAGTCGGTGATCCAGTAGCCGTGGTAGCCGGCTGAGGCGTCCTTTCCCTCGCCCTGGACGGGTTGGTTCTTAAAGAGGGGCGCCAGCCAGATGGCGGTGGTGCCCAGGCCCTTGATGTAGTCGAGCTTCTCGGTGAGCCCCTTGAGGTCGCCGCCCTGGTAGAAGCCCTTGTCGGCGGGGTCGTGGCCGGTGGTGAGGCGGGAGCCGGTCAGTCCGCCGCGGTCGTTGCGCGGGTCGCCGTTGGCGAACCGGTCCGGCAGCGCGAAGTAGAACTGCTCGCGGGTCAGGTCGTGGCGGGCGGGTTCGGCGGCCAGCCGGGCGTCGGACGGTGGCGCGGGCGGCCGGGGCGCGGCCACCGCCGGGAGGGCGGGGACGAGCGCGGCGGCCGTGGCCGCCGCGAGGGCGGCCGCGGCGGGGCGCGCCAGGGGGCGGAGGCGTCTCAAGGTGGGATCTCCTCGAAGCGGGTGGCGTGGGCGGGTGACCGGTGCCGCCCCGCGCGGGCGCGGGGCGGCCGGGCGGGTGGCGTCAGGGGCGCCAGGTGTCGTTCAGGGTGACCTTCCCGGAGGCCGGGACGGTGGCGGTGCGGTTGGCGCCGCTCTCCCAGGTCACGTTTCCGGCGGCGTCCTTGCGCAGGTACTTGTACGCGAAGGTGGTCCCGGCGGGCAGGTTCACGTCCAGCTTCCAGACCGGGTAGCCGGCCGGGTCCAGCCGGGGGGCGCCGGCCGGGTTCCAGTCGCCCAGGGCGGCCCGGTCACCGGTGACGTGGATGTTCTCGCCGGGCACGGTGGTGGCGTGCACGGCGAAGGAGGCGCCGCCGGAGACGGGGGTGGTCGTGGTGCCGCAGCCCTTGGCGCCGGTGTGCAGGGCGAGCGCGGTGCCCGCGGCGAGGGTGGCGGTGAACTGGCCGGTGCCGCCCACGGTCACCGGCCGGCCGCTCTGCACGTCGCAGTAGGTGCCGGCGGGCAGCGAGCTCTGGAAGGTCCGGGTCAGCGCCGCGGCCTCGTGGTTGATGGCGACGTACGCCTTGTCGCCGCGGCCGAAGGCGATCTGGTCGCCGCCGTTGTCCCACCAGTTCGTGACGCCCTGACCGCGCGCCACGTTCCGGAGTGCGACCATCGAGGCGATCTCGCGCCACGCGTGCTGGCACTTCCAGCCGTCGCTGTAGCAGGCGCCGACGTTGCCGCCGGCGGGCGGGCCGGCGTCCTTGTCGGACCACTCGTAGCCGGAGTGGACGTCCGGTGAGCCGTAGGGCCAGGCCAGCATGAAGACGTTGGCCAGCGTGTAGGCGGAGCCGTTCTTGTAGCTGAGGGTGTCCCCGACGCGCTCGGTGTCGTGGTTGTCGACGAAGACGGCGGACCTGCCGGACTCCATGTGTCCCCAGCCCTCACCGAAGTTCCTCAGGTGGGCGAGGTTCTCGGCGAGGAAGACCCGCTTGAGGTCGCGGGCGTAGCGGAACTCCTGGACGTCGCCGTTGCCGAGGTACTCGCTGGGCGAGACGGCCTCGCCGGCGCCGTGGATCGCCTCCTGCTTCCAGTACACGCCCGGGTCGGTGAGCCTGGCCTTGATGGCGGCCAGGTCGGCGGCCGGCATGTGCTTGGCGGCGTCGACGCGGAAGCCGTCGACACCCAGTGACAGCAGGTCGTTCAGGTACCCGGCGATCCTGCCGCGGACGTACTCCTCACCGGTGTCCAGGTCGGCGAGGCCCACGAGCTCGCAGTTCTGGACGTTCCCGCGGTCCTGGTAGCTGGTGATCTGCGCGGTGCAGTCGTTCATGTCGGGGGCCGAGTACAGGCCGGGGTAGCCGTACTTGGTGTACGACGAGCCGCCGGTGCCGGTGCCCGATCCGGCCGCCATGTGGTTGATGACGGCGTCGGCCACGACCTTGACGCCGGCGCCGTGGCAGGTGTTCACCATGTCGCGGAAGGCGGTCCGGTCGCCGAGGCGTCCGGCTATCCGGTAGCTGACGGGCTGGTACGAGGTCCACCACTGGCTGCCCTGGATGTGCTCCTGGGGCGGTGAGACCTGGACGTAGCCGTAGCCCGCCGGGCCGAGGGTCTCGGTACAGGCCCTGGCCACCGAGGCGAAGTTCCACTCGAACAGTACGGCGGTGACGTCCTTGGTGCCGGGGGGCGCGGCCTGCGCCGGTGCGGGGGGTGCCGTGACGGCCACAGCCGCTCCCGCCACGAGGGCGAGGGCGGCGGCCACGGTCTTGCTGGCCATGGTTCCTCCTGGGGACAGGGAGGTGCGGTTGCGACGGTGCAGCCTCGTACGGCAACGCGCCATGCCAGCAAGGCCGATGGGGGATGAAGAATCTTGCTGCAAGAAAGCAGCAATGTTTTTCGGTCGTGACCGTACGAGGCGGTCGTCACGCGGTCAACCCCTGCGACACAGTCCGGTTACTCCCCGGAAACCCAACGGGTTTCCTCGCTGCAAGCTCTTTCGCAAGCCATTGCAGCGGTGTTACGTTCAACCAGGACCCCGGTCCGGCCGGCCGAGGGCCCCGGCGGTTTCCGCCCGGGGCTCCACGCGCCCGGCCGGTCGGGCCGGTCACCAGCCGGGAGGCCCGGGGCCCGTCAGGACCCCGCCGCCCGACCGGGCACGCCCCGGGCCCCCGCACCCCTACCTCGGCTGCGCCGTGGAACCCCGTACCACCAGCTCCGGCTGGAAGACGAACTCCGTGCGCTGCACCGGGTTGCCGTCGATCTCCTCCAGCAGCGCGTCCACCGCGGCCGTCGCCATCGCCCGCACGGGCTGGCGCACGGTGGTCAGCGGCGGGTCGGTGAACGCGATGAGCGGCGAGTCGTCGAAGCCGACCACCGACACGTCCCGTGGCACGTCGAGCCCGCGCCCCCGCACCGCGCGGACCGCGCCGAGCGCCATCAGGTCGCTGCCGCAGACGATCCCCGTGCAGCCCTGGTCGAGCAGCTCGCCGGCCGCCGCCTGCCCGCCCTCCACCCCGAACAGGGTGGGGCGCACCAGCGATTCCGCCTCCCGCCGGTCCAGCTTCAGCAGGCCGCACAGCGCCGCCGTGAACCCCTCGGCCTTGCGCCGCGAGGGCACGTACCTGGTGGGCCCGATGGCCAGCCCGATGCGCTCGTGGCCCAGCTCGACCAGGTGGCGCACCGCCATCCGGGCCGCCGAGCGGTCGTCGGGCGAGACGAAATGGGCGTCCACGCGCTCGTTGAAGCCGTTGATGAGGACGAACGGCACGCCCCGGGCGGCCAGTCCGACGTAGCGCGACGGGTCGGCGGTGGTGTCGGCGTGCAGCCCGGAGAGGAAGACGATGCCGGTGACGCCGCGCTCCTCCAGCTGCTCGACCAGTTCGTCCTCGGTGGCGCCGCCCGGCATCTGGGTGCACAGCACGGGCGTGTAGCCGTGCCCGGCCAGCACCTGCTCGATGACCTGCGCGAAGGCGGGGAAGATGGGGTTGGTCAGCTCGGGGATGACCAGGCCCACCAGGCCGGCGCTGCGCTGCCTGAGCCGTACCGGGCGTTCGTAGCCCAGCACGTCCAGGGCGGCCAGCACCCGGTGCCTGGTGCTCCCGGCGACGCCCGCCCTGCCGTTGAGGACCCGGCTCACCGTGGCCTCGCTGACCCCGGCCTGCGCCGCGATGTCCGCGAGCCGCGGGGCGCCCCCTCCTGCGTCGCCCCGCGGCTCGGGAACTGTCACACCGCCCACCAGGCGGTGGTGTCGGCGGGTACCTCGGCCAGGCCGTCCTGACACACCGGTACCTCGTCGTTGGCCAGCAACAGCCGTCCGGGGGCCGGTATCCGCACGGCGCGGCCGGTGGTGTTGGCCGTGCAGACGAATGTCCCGTCCGGGGTGCGGCGCCGGAAGGCCAGCACGCCGTCGGGGGCGTCCAGCCACTCCACCGCGTCGCCCGCGCCCAAGCCCGGCTGCTCCCGGCGCACCGCCAGCGCGCTGCGGTACAGCTCCAGCGTGGAGTTCGGGTCGCCCGTCTGGGCCTCGACGCTCAGCCGCCCCCAGGTCGCGGGCTGCGGGAGCCAGCTGCCGCCGCTGCCGAAGCCGTACGAGGAGCCCCCGACGGTCCAGGGGATGGGCACCCGGCAGCCGTCCCGGAAGCCGTCCTGGCCGGTGGCCCGGAAGAACGACGGGTCCTGACGCACCTCGTCGGGCAGGTCCGTGACGTCCGGCAGGCCCAGCTCCTCGCCCTGGTAGAGGTAGGCGGAGCCGGGCAGTGCCAGCATCAGCAGGGTGGCCGCGCGGGCGCGGCGCAGGCCCAGCTCGCGGTCGCCGGGCTCGCGCAGCTGGGTGCCCAGGCCGGGCGGGTTGGCGAACCGGGTGGCGTGCCGGGTCACGTCGTGGTTGGAGAGCACCCAGGTGGTGGGGGCGCCGACCGGGCGCATCGCGGCGAGCGAGGCGTCGATGACCCGGCGCAGCTCGGCGGCGTCCCAGTGGGTGCCCAGGTACTGGAAGTTGAACGCCTGGTGCATCTCGTCGGGGCGCACGTAGTGGGCGGTGCGCTCGACGGTCGGGGTCCATGCCTCGGCGACGAGGATCCGCTCGCTGGGGGCGCCCCCGACCGAAGGTGAGGGGGAGTACTCGGCCAGGACCTGGCGCCAGCTGCGGTAGATCTCGTGCACGCCGTCCTGGTCGAAGAACGGCATCTCGTCGTTGCCGAGCAGCTTGAGCTGGTCGTGCGCGCCGATGTCGGGCAGCCCGTCGGCCTTGACCAGGCCGTGGGCGACGTCGACGCGGAAGCCGTCGACGCCCATGTCGAGCCAGAAGCGCAGGATGGAGCGGAACTCGTCGCGTACGGCGGGGTGCTCCCAGTTGAAGTCGGGCTGCTCGGGGGCGAAGAGGTGCAGGTACCACTCGCCGTCCTCGACCCGGGTCCAGGCGGGCCCGCCGAAGATGGACTCCCAGTCGTTGGGCGGCAGTTCGCCGTCGGCGCCCCTGCCGGCGCGGAAGTGGTAGCGCTCGCGCAGCGGGGAACCGGGGCCCTCGCGCAGCGCCCGCTGGAACCACTCGTGCTGGTCGGACGAGTGGTTGGGCACCAGGTCGACGATGACGCGCAGGCCCAGGGCGTGTGCCTCGCGGATCAGCGCGTCGGCGTCGAGCAGGGTGCCGAACATCGGGTCGATGGCCCGGTAGTCGGCGACGTCGTACCCGGCGTCGGCCTGCGGGGAGGCGTAGAAGGGGCTGAGCCAGACGGCGTCGACCCCGAGGTCCTTGAGGTAGGGCAGCCGGCCGCGGATGCCTTCCAGATCGCCCATGCCGTCGCCGTTGCCGTCGGCGAAGCTGCGCGGATAGACCTGGTAGATCACCGCGTCTCTCCACCAGCCCGTGTGCGTGCCGGTGGTCGGGGCGGCGGGGGCAGCGAGGTGCTGGGTCATGTCTTCCCTGTGGGTAAGGAGTGGGAGGAGCGGCGCCGGTCCGGGAACAGGCCGGACCGGCGCCGCGGACCGGGAGGTACGGATCCGGTGGGCGGGTCCGCCGGGTTACGACTTGGTGGCGCCGGCGGTCAGCCCGGAGACCAGGTGGCGCTGGACGAGGCCGAAGACGACGGCGGCGGGTGCCGCGATCAGCACGGCGGCGGCCGTCAGCGAGCCCCAGTCGCTGGTGTACTGGTTGACGAAGGTCTGCAGACCGCCGGGGAGGGTCAGGTTCTCCTCGCCGGTCATGAACGCGGAGGCGTAGGCGACCTCGGCCCAGCCGGTGATGAAGGTGTAGAAGGCGGTGACGGCGAGGCCCGGCTTGGCGAGCGGCATGATCAGCCGCCAGAAGGTGCCGAAGGGAGAGAGGCCGTCGACCCGCCCCGCCTCGTCGATCTCGGCCGGGATGCCGTCGAAGTAGCCCTTCATCATCCAGGCGCAGAACGGCACGGCGATGGTGAGGTAGGTGACGACCAGGCCGACCGGCTGGTTGAGCAGGCCGAGGCCGGCCAGCAGGTTGTACAGCGGCACGATCAGCACCGCGACCGGGAACATCTGGGTGATGAGCAGCAGCCACATCAGCGGGCGCAGCCCGGGGAAGCGGAAGCGGCTGACGGCGTAGCCGGTGGTGGCGGAGATGAAGACGCCGATGACGGTGGTCAGCCCCACGACGACCAGCGAGTTGCCGAGCCAGGACAGGAAGTTGGTGTCCGACAGGACGTAGCCGTAGTTGCCCAGGGTGAAGTTCTTGACGAGCGAGGTGTCGAAGGCGTCCGCCTTCGGCTTGAACGAGGTGATCACCAGCCAGAGCGGCGGGAAGACCGCGACGACGGTGGCGATCAGCAGCGCCAGGTGCAGCCCCGCGGACGCCAGCGGGGAGCGCTCGCCGCGCGCCCGGACCCTGCGCGTGGACGTGGTCGTCTCGGTCACCACATGTCTCCCTGCTTCTTGAGCGCGCGGCGGTAGACCACCGCGAAGAGCGACAGGAGCAGCAGGATGACCACGCCCCAGGCCGCCGATCCCGCGAAGTCGCGCGGGCTGTTGACGAAGGACAGCCGGTAGGCGTACGTCACCAGGATCTCGGTGGCGTCGCCGGGCCCGCCCCGGGTGAGCAGGAAGATCACCGGGAACATGTTGAAGGTCCAGATGGAGCTGAGCAGGATCACCGTGCTGGAGACGGGGCGCAGCCCGGGCAGGGTGATGTGGCGGAAGCGCTGCCAGGCGCTCGCGCCGTCCATCTCGGCGGCCTCGTACAGCTCGCCGGGGATGGACTGCAGCCCGCCGAGCATGGCGACGAGCATGAAGGGCACGCCGAGCCAGACGTTGACGGCGATGACCGAGACCTTGGCCCAGGTGGGGTCGTTCAGCCAGGAGACGCCGTCGATCCCGCCGCCGGCCAGCAACTGGTTGAACAGGCCGTTGCGCTCGTTGAACAGCAGGCGCCAGGTGAAGACGGAGACGAAGGCCGGGACCGCCCACGGCAGGATCAGGGCCATCCGGTAGAAGGTCCGGCCCTTGATCTTGCGGTTGAGCATGTTGGCCAGGACCAGGCCCAGGGTGAAGGAGAGGGCGACACAGGTGACGGTCCACACCAGGGTCCAGCCGAGCCGGTCCCAGAAGACCCCGTCGGTGAGGACGGCCCGGTAGTTGTCGAGGCCGACGAACTCGTACGTCGCGGGGATGTGGTTGACGCCGATGGTGCGTTCGACGTTGGCCTCGTTGGCGTCGGTCAGCGACAGGTACACGCCGCGCAGCAGCGGGTAGCCGATGATCACGCCGATCACGGTCACCACCGGAGCGATCATGCTCCAGGCGTACCAGTGGGTGGACAGCGCCCGGCGCAGCCCGCCCGGGCCGCTGCCCGGGGTCTTGTCAGTGCGGCGGCCGCGGCCGCGGGCGCTGGGCGCGCCCGCGGCCTTCGCCACCGACTGGCTGGTCTCGACAGCCATGGGTCGGTCAGCCCTTCTCACTGCTTACTTGTAGTCCTTGAGGAGCTTGCGGTAGGCGTCGCCGGTCTCCTGGGCCGCCTTGTCCGGCGTGGTCTTGCCGGACAGGACGTTGGCCATCTGGAGGCGGACCGGCTCGAAGAGGGCGTTGCCCTGCGGGATCCACGGGCGCTCGACGGCCTTGTCCACGGCGGGCTTGAAGAACTGCACCATCTCGTTCTTCGCGACGGACGGCTTGACGTACACCGACAGGCGGGTGGGCAGCAGGCTGAGCTTCTCGGTGGTCTGCTGCTGGACGGAGGCCGAGCTCATGTAGCGGGCGAACTCGTAGGAGGCGTCGAGGTTCTGCGAGCCGGCGTAGACGGAGAGGTTCCAGCCGCCCTGCGGGGATCCCTGGCCGCCGCTGCCGGCCGGGACCGGGGCGATCCCGAGGTTGGACCTGTCCTTGAACTCGGCGCCCGAGCGCGCGTCCTCGATGGCCCACGGGCCGTTGAGCATCATCGCGACCTTGCCCGACTTGAAGGCGTTCTGCATGTTGTTCCAGCCGTCGGAGGCGTCGGTGATCGCCGCCTTCGAGTCGACCAGGTCCTTGATCGTCTTGTACGCCTTGACGCCGGAGGCGTCGTCGATGGTGACCCGCTTGGCCTTGGCGTCGACCAGGTCGCCGCCCTCGCCGTAGAGGAAGGACAGGAACCAGTAGGGGTCGTCGCCGCGCAGGTACAGGCCGGTCCTGCCGGGCGTCTTGGCGCTGATCTTCGCCGAGACGGCCTTCAACTCCTCGATGTTCTTCGGGACCTGGACCCCGGCCTCCTTGAGCATCTTCTTGTTGTAGAAGAGCGCCATCGTGTCGATGACCTGGGGCACGGCGTAGGTCTTGTCGTTGAACTTGGTACTGGCGGCGGCCTGCGGCAGCCAGTCCACCTGGTTCTCGACCGCGCGGGTGCCGTCCAGCGGTGCCAGGTAGCCGAGGCTGGCGAAGTCGGCGACCCAGGCGACCTCGGTGCGCATCACGTCGGGGGCCCCGGAGTTGCCGCCCGCGGCGTTCTTGAACTTGGCGTTGGCCTCGCCGAAGGGCACGTTGACGTACTTGACCTTCACCTTGGGGTGCAGCTTGGTGAAGCCCTCGGCCAGGGCCCGGTAGGTCGCCTTCTCCGCCTCGTTCGAGGTGTCCCAGAAGGTGACGGTGCCGGAGAGCTCGCCCGAGCCCTTCTTGGCGCCCTCGGTGCCGCCGTCGCCGCCGCACGCCGCCATTGTCATGGCCAGGCCCGCGACCAGCGCGGTGGCCGCTATGCCACGCCGCATGTGAACTCCTTCAACTGATCCCGGGAAGACGAAGGCGGATCACCGATCACCTGCCTCCTGCAGACCGCTCCCTCGCGGCGCGCCGGGTTGGCAGGAACGTAACAGGGATGAAAACGCGCCGAAAGAGCTTGCGGGAAATTTCTGCAAGGCCGACCGATCGTTACATCCGCGTGTCCCGACGGTTGCCGACGCATCGCTTGACAGCGGCGGGCGAGTGGGCTTGCACGGGCCGCACGGCTCTGCAAGCCTCGCTGAAAGGACTTGCAGCAGCCTTGCGGGGACCGTTCCATTTCCCGCTCCGGCCTCGTTGGCTGTACGCAGCCCGCAGTCCGGCCGACCCGAGAGGGACACCGCACATGGCCCATGAGCTCACCTCCCCCGTCCAGACGCCGGAAGAGCCGCGCCACGCGGACCGGGCCGGTGACCGCCCGGGCTGGTGGCGTGACGCCGTCATCTACCAGGTCTACGTCCGCTCCTTCGCCGACAGCGACGGCGACGGCGTCGGGGACCTGCGCGGGGCCCGCGAACGGCTGCCGCACATCGCCCGGCTCGGCGCCGACGCGGTGTGGCTCACCCCCTTCTACGCGTCCCCCCAGGCGGACGGCGGTTACGACGTCGCCGACTACCGCGCCGTCGACCCGGTCTTCGGCGACCTCGCCGACGCCGACGACCTGGTGCGCACCGCCCACGACCTGGGCCTGCGGGTCATCGTCGACATCGTCCCCAACCACACCTCCGACCGGCACCCCTGGTTCCGGGCCGCCCTGGCGGGCGACCCCGTCTGCCGCGGCCGCTACCTCTTCCGCCCCGGCAAGGGCCCGGACGGTGCCCTGCCGCCCAACGACTGGGAGTCCGTCTTCGGCGGCCCGGCCTGGACCCGGGTGGCCGACGGGCAGTGGTACCTGCACCTCTTCGCGCCCGAGCAGCCGGACCTGAACTGGGACGACCCGGAGGTCGCCGCCGAGTTCGAGTCGGTCCTGCGGTTCTGGCTGGACCTGGGCGTCGACGGCTTCCGCGTCGACGTGGCGCACGGCATGGTCAAGGCCCCCGGGCTGCCCGACATCGGCCGGCGCGAGCAGGTCCGGCTGATCGGCTCGCAGCAGCTCCCCTTCTTCGACCAGGACGGCGTGCACGAGATCCACCGCGCGTGGCGGCGGCTGCTGGACACCTACTCCCCCGCGCCTTCGGCCGGGGGGATTCCCGGCGAGCGCATCGGGGTCGCCGAGGCGTGGGCGCCGTCGGCCGAGCGGCTCGCCCTGTACGTGCGCCCCGACGAGCTGCACCAGGCGTTCAACTTCCAGTTCCTGAACTGCCCGTGGGACCCCGACTGCCTGCGCCGGGTGGTCGACGACTCGCTGCGCGCCACCACGTCGGTGGGCGCGCCCACCACCTGGGTGCTCTCCAACCACGACGTGGTCCGGCACACCACCCGGTACGGGCAGGGCGCGGACGGGCTGCGGCGGGCCAGGGCGGCGGCCCTGCTGATGCTGGCGCTGCCCGGCTCGGCCTACGTCTACCAGGGTGAGGAGCTCGGGCTGCCCGAGGTCACCGAACTGCCCGACGAGGCGCGCCAGGACCCGGCCTTCGCGCGCGGCGACGGCCAGGACGGGCTGCGCGACGGCTGCCGGGTGCCGATCCCGTGGTCGGGCGACGTCCCGCCGTACGGCTTCGGTCCCGGCGGCAGCTGGCTGCCGCAGCCGCCGGTGTGGAAGGACCTGTCGGTCCAGGCGCAGACCGGTGACCCGGACTCGACGCTGGAGCTGTACCGCACCGCGCTGGCGCTGCGCCGCGAGCACCCGGCGCTCGGCGCCGGCGACGCGGTGGACTGGCTGCCCGCCCCGGCGGGCGTGCTGGCCTTCCGGCGCCGCGCGAAGGGTTCGGCCACCGGACCCGGGCGGGGCGACCTGATCTGCACCCTGAACATGACCGGCCGGCCGGTGCGGTTCCCGGCCCCGGGCAGCCCGCTGCTGAGCAGCACCCCGCCGACCCGCCCGCCCCGGCCGGAGAGCCCCGCCGGACAGCCCACCGGGCCCGCCGCCACCACCGGACCCGCCGTCCCGGGCGCCTCCGCCGCCCGCGCCGTCCCCGCCGACGGTCCGGGCGAGGGGCCGCCGGCGGATTCCGGTGACGGGGTACGGCGGCGGCTGCCCGGGCCCGCCCGGGAGTTGGCCGCCGGTGAGGCGCACGGCGACACCGGCGGAACGGTGGTGCTCGCCGCCGATTCCTGCGTCTGGTGGGCAAGCTGACGTGCGGCCGGTACAGTCGCATCCCATGACCGCGCGGCTTGCCGACATCGCAGCCCAGGCGGGGGTCAGCGAAGCCACAGTCAGCCGCGTGCTCAACGGCAAGCCCGGTGTGGCCGCGGCCACCCGCCAGTCCGTGCTGGCCGCGCTCGACGTCCTGGGATACGAACGGCCCGTGCGGCTGCGCCACCGCAGCGCCGGTCTCGTCGGGCTCATAACACCCGAGCTGGACAACCCGATCTTCCCCGCGCTGGCCCAGGTCATCGGCCAGGCGCTGACCCGCCAGGGCTACACCCCCGTCCTCGCCACCCAGACACCGGGCGGTTCCACCGAGGACGAGCTGACCGAGATGCTGGTGGACCGGGGCGTCTCCGGGATCATCTTCGTCTCCGGTCTGCACGCCGACACCACCGCCGACACCCAGCGCTACGACCAGCTGCGCGGCAAGGGCGTCCCGTACGTCCTGATCAACGGCTTCTCCCCCAAGGTGCGGGCCCCGTTCGTCTCGCCCGACGACCGGGCCGCGATGCAGCTGGCCGTCACCCACCTCGCCTCGCTGGGGCACGTCCGCGTCGGGCTGGCCGTCGGGCCCAAACGGTTCGTGCCGGTCCTGCGGAAGATCGAGGGCTTCCAGCGCGGGATGGAGGAACGGCTCGGGCTGTCCGAGCGGGAGTCCGCGGAGCTGATCCAGCACTCCCTGTACACACTGGAGGGCGGGCAGGCCGCCGCGTCGGCCCTGATCGACCGGGGCTGCACCGCCGTCGTGTGCGCCAGCGACATGATGGCCCTCGGTGCCATCCGGGCCGCCCGCCAGCGGGGGCTGCACGTGCCCCGGGACGTCTCGGTCGTCGGTTTCGACGACTCCCCGCTCATAGCCTTCACGGACCCGCCGCTGACCACCATCCGCCAGCCCGTCCAGGCGATGGGGCAGGCGGCGGTCCGGGCACTGCTGGAGGAGATCGGTGGCACGCCCGCCCCGCACACCGAGTTCGTCTTCATGCCGGAGCTGGTGGTCCGCGGTTCGACCGCCTCCGGCCCCCAGGGGCAGCGGCCCTCCGAGAAGCGCAGCGATGGCGCGGAGGGCCGGACGGGCGGATGATCGACCGGGTAGACACATCTGGCAGACTCTCGGCCCATGGGTGACACGACTGTGAGGACACTGGAGGGCCGTACGGCCCCTGCACCATCACCCATCGACGGACATCCGGCCCCGGCCCGCCCGGCGGAGACCAGGACCGGGTGGCAGCGTGTGCGTGCCCCGCGCCGCCCCCGCATCCGGTTCGAGATCCTGCTGATCGCGATCAGCTACTGGACGTACTCGCTGATCCGCAACGCGGTACCGGAGCAGAAGACCCAGGCCCTGCGCAACGCCGACTGGATCTGGCGCACCGAGCAGGCGATGGGGATCGCCGTCGAGAAGTCGGTCAACCACGCCGTGGAGTCGGTGACATGGCTGATCGTCTCGATGAACTACTACTACGCCACGCTGCACTTCGTCGTGACGATCGGTGTGCTGGTGTGGCTGTACCGGTGGCACCCGGGGCGGTACGCCGCCACCCGGCTGGTGCTCTTCGCCACCACCGGTGTGGCACTGCTCGGTTACTACCTGTATCCGCTGGCGCCGCCGCGGCTGATGACCAGCGAGAACTTCATCGACACCGTGCTGGTGCACAGGACCTGGGGCTCGATGGCCTCGGGCGACCTGAAGCACATGTCGAACCAGTACGCCGCGATGCCGTCGATGCACATCGGCTGGTCGCTGTGGTGCGGGCTGACCGTCTTCGCGCTCGCCAGAGCGCCCTGGGCGAAGATCCTGGGGGCGCTCTACCCGACACTCACCCTGGTCGTCATCGTGGCCACGGCCAACCACTTCTGGCTGGACGCGGTCGGCGGGATGATCTGCCTGGCCTTCGGCTACGCGCTGGCGTACCTCTGGTACGGCGGCCTGCCGCACCGGCTGCCCCGCCAGGTGGCGGCGGCGGGCACGGCACCGGTCCGCCCGCTCCCGCCGGAGCCGGAGCCCCGGCCGGAGCCCGAGCCGGTCGCGCCACCGGCCGCCCGCCTGCCCTCCGAAGCGGCCGTCGGCTCCCAGGTCCCGTAACACCGCTCCGGGCCGCCCTGCCGCCGTCGTACGGGCGCCCGGCGCCGGCTGGGCTTCCGGCCCCCGGGCCGTGGCGGCCCGGGGCCGGGCGCGGACACCGGGCGGGCCCGGTGCCCGGCTCGACGCCGGCCCGGCCGCTCAGTCGCTGTAGAACAGCTCCTCCACCACCGCCCGCGCCCTGCGCGTCGTACGCCGGTAGTCCTCGATCATCTCGCCGACGTGGCCGGGCCCGTACCCCAGGTAGCGGCCCACCGCGGCCAGCTCCCGGCTGTCCGCCGGGAAGGTGTCCCCGGCCCGGCCCCGTACCAGCATCACGCCGTTGCGGACCCGGGTCGCCAGCACCCACGCCTCGTCGAGCGTTCGGGCGTCCTGCTCGCCGATCAGGCCGGCGTCCCGGGCGGCGGCGAGCGCCCGCCGGGTACGGGTGGTGCGCAGGGCGGGCACGGTGTGCCCGTGGCGCAACTGCAGGAGCTGAACGGTCCACTCGACGTCCGACAGGCCGCCGCGCCCCAGCTTGGTGTGGAGCGTGGGGTCCGTGCCGCGCGGCACCCGTTCCGTCTCCATCCGGGCCTTGAGGCGGCGGATCTCGAGCACCGCGGAGTCGGCCAGCCCGCCGGCCGGGTAGCGCAGCGGATCGACGAGCTCGATGAAGCGGCGGCCCAGGTCCACATCCCCCGCCATCGGCTCGGCCCGCAGCAGTGCCTGGCTCTCCCACCCCAGCGACCAGCGCCGGTAGTAGGCCCCGTACGACTTGAGGGTGCGCACCAGCGGACCGCTCCGGCCCTCCGGGCGCAGGTCGGCGTCGATCAGCAGCGGCGGGTCGGCGGTGGGCAGTTGCAGCAGCCGCCGCATCTCGGCGACGACGGTGTTGGCGGCCCGGGCCGCCTCCTGCTCGTCCACGCCCTCGCGCGGCTCGTGCACGAACAGCACATCCGCGTCGGAGCCGTAGTTCAGCTCGTGGCCGCCGAAGCGGCCCATGCCGATGACGGCGAACCTGGTGGGCAGTGTGTCGCCCCACTGCTCGCGCACCGCCGCCCGCAGCGCCCCCGCGACGGTCGCCGCGTTCAGGTCGGTGACCGCCTGGCCGACCCGGTCGACCAGCGCCCCGGGGTCGGCCTCCGCGGGGCTCTCCTCGGTCCCGTACGAGCCGATGATGTCGGCGGCGACGGTACGGAACAGCTCCCGGCGCCGTACGCCACGGGCCGCGGCGACCGCCTGCTCGGCATTGCCGGCACGGCCCACCGCCGCCAGGATCTCCGGTTCCAGATGACTCCGGCCGCGCGGCTTCAGGCCCTCCGGCGCCCCCAGGATGGCGACCGCCTCGGGGGCCCGCAGCAGCAGGTCCGGGGCGAGCCGTCCGGCGGACAGCACCCGCGCCAGGTTCTCCGCCGCGGCGCCCTCGTCCCGCAGCAGCCGCAGGTACCAGGGGGTCTTGCCGAGCGCGTCGGACACCTTGCGGAAGCCCAGCAGCCCGGCGTCCGGGTCGGCCGAGTCGGCGAACCAGCCCAGCAGCACCGGCAGCAGCGTCCGCTGGATCGCCGCCTTGCGGCTCACCCCCGACGACAGCGCCTCCAGGTGCCGCAGCGCGGCGACCGGGTCGGCGTAACCGAGCGCCTCCAGCCGCTGGCGGGCCGCCGCGGGGCTGAGCCGGATCTCCCCGGGCGCCAGCTGGGCGACGGCGTCCAGCAGCGGCCGGTAGAACAGCTTCTCGTGCAGCCGCCGCACCACCGCCGCGTGCCGCTTCCACTCCCGGTTCAGCTCGGCGACCGGGTCGGTGCGCAGCCCCAGCGAACGGCCGAGGCGGCGCAGATCGGCCTCGTCCTCCGGGACGAGGTGGGTGCGGCGCAGCCGGTACAGCTGGATGCGGTGCTCCATGGCACGCAGGAACCGGTACGCGTCGTCGAGCTGGGCCGCGTCCACGCGCCCCACGTACCCGCCCTCCGCCAGGGCCTTCAACGCGCCCAGGGTGCCGCCGCCGCGCAGCGTGGCGTCGCTGCGGCCGTGCACCAACTGGAGGAGCTGGACGGCGAACTCGACGTCGCGCAGCCCGCCGGGACCGAGCTTCAGCTCCCGGTCGACCTGGGCGACGGGGATGTTGTCGACGACACGGCGGCGCATGCGCTGCACGTCGGTGACGAAGTTGTCCCGCTCGGCCGCCTGCCAGACCAGCGGTGACACGGCGTCGATGTACGCGGCGCCCAGCTCCGCGTCGCCGGCCACCGCCCGTGCCTTGAGCAGCGCCTGGAACTCCCAGGTCTTGGCCCACCGCTGGTAGTAGGCCAGGTGACTGGAGAGGGTCCGCACCAAGGGGCCGTTGCGCCCCTCGGGCCGCAGATTGGCGTCGACCGGCCAGATGGTGCCCTCGACGGTGGTCTCCGAGCAGATCCGCATCAGGTGCGACGCCAGCCGGGTGGCGGCCTGGAGCGCCTTGCCCTCGTCGGCGCCCTCCCGGGGCTCACCGACGAAGATGACGTCCACGTCGGAGACGTAGTTCAGCTCGTTGCCGCCGCACTTGCCCATCGCGACGACCGCGAGCCGGCACAGCGCGGCGTCGTCCGGCGCGGCGGCCCGGGCCAGGTCCAGCGCCCGGCGCAGGGTGGCCGTCGCCAGGTCGGCCAGCTCGGCGGCGGTCTGGGCGACATCGGCGGTGCCGCACACGTCGCGCGCGGCGATGGCCAGCAGGCAGCGGCGGTAGGCGACGCGCAGCGACACCGGGTCGGTGGCCCCCGCGAGCCCCCGTTCGAAGTCGGCCACCCCCGGGTGCAGGTCGGCCGCCTCGTAGGTGGCCAGCTCCCGCCAGTCCCCGGGGTGCCGTGCCAGGTGGTCCCCGAGCGCCTCGGACGCGCCGAGCACGCCCAGCAGCCGGTCCCGCAGCGGCTTGGCCCCGATGAGCGTGGTGAGCAGCCGGCGCGCCGCGCCGCCCGTTCTGTCCGGCGCCGCGCCGTCGCCCTGCGCCTCGGCCAGCCGGACAAGACCGCGCAGCGCCAGATCCGGGTCGGCGGTGGCGCCGAGCGCGTCGAGGAGGACCGGGTCGTCGCGCACGGCGGACAGCGCGGGCAGGTCCAGCAGCCGCTCGGCGGCCGAGGGATCGGTGAAACCGTGCCGCAGCAGTCGCGTGAAGGTACTGCTCCTGCGCCCAGGCACCGGCACCGGCATACGCGCTCTCCTTCCTCTGGAGGGCCCGGTCCGCGCCCGGGGGGCGCTTCGCGTGTCCGCCGCCGGCCGACCGGGCCCGGTCCGCTCGTACCCACGGCCCGCGGGCCGCCCCGGTCGACACCGCCGGCGACCGCGCCCGGCCCTCGGTGTCTCCCTCGGCCAGAGCCTATCGGGCGGCGTTGATCGCGGCGCCGCGGCCCGAGCGGGTCCGTACCCGTCCCGGTCCCGGCGTGAGGCACCACACACGACGGCCGGTGAACCGGGTCGCGGCGAAGTCCCTCTTCTCTCCCGGTTCGCCCCCCATTCGCACCACGGAAGCCGTCGCCCATGCCCCGCCCGCCCCTGTCCCTGTCCCGCCGCGCCGTCCTGCTGGCCGCGCCGTTCGCGCTGCTGCTCGGTGTCACCGGCGGAACGCTCGCGCTCACCGCCGGGGCGTCGGACGCCTCCGACGTACCGAGCCGGGGCGTGCCCGAGGCGGCCGCGGTCAAGCCGGTGCGGACGGCCGGGACGGCGGTGGTGCAGATCATGGCGCACCCGGACGACGACCTGTTCTTCATGAACCCGGACACCGCCCAGTCCATAGCCGCCGGCCACAGCCTCACCTCCGTCTACCTCACGGCCGGTGAGTCCGACGGCCGCAACGCGCGCCGCCAGGACCCCCGCCCGCCGGCCGACAAGCCCGCCTACGCCGAGGCCCGGCAGAACGGCATCCGGGCCGCCTACGCCGAGATGGCCACCGGCAACCGCACCAGTCCCTGGGACCGCACGTCCATCGCCACCGCCGGCGGTGGGCGCGCCGAGCTGGACACCCTGCGGGCCAAGCCGCAGATCAGCCTGGTGTGGGTGCAGCTGCGCGAGGCGGGCAGCATCACCGACGACCGGCCGCACAGCCTGCGCGGGCTGTGGGACGGCCGGATCCGCGCCCTGAACTCCCAGCTCGCCGCCGGCTCCCCGGTGCGCAGCGGGTTCTCGTACTCCAAGGGGCAAGTCGTCGACACCGTCGCCGGGCTCCTGACCCGCTTCAGGCCGACGTTCGTGCGGATGATGGACCCGACGCCGGGCCGCAACGACGAGAGCGGCAAGCTCTCCGACCACCAGGACCACATGTACGGCGCGCGGTTCGCGCAGGCGGCACTCGCCCGGTACGCCGCCTCCCCCGGCCATCCCCCGGTCGCCGTGCAGAACTACCTCGGCTACTCCACCGGCGGGCTGCCGCACTCCCTCGACCCCCGAAGCGTCGCCGCCAAGCTGCGCGCCCTGAAGACGTACGCGTGGATGGACCACACCGACTACTGCGGGGACCCGGCGGGCTGCGGCGACCGCAAGGTGGCCGCGCGCCCGGCCGGGCACGGCTGGGCGCAGTCGGTCCGCTACACCCGCTCCGACTCGACCACTTGGCTCCAGCAGGGCGCCAAGGGCGAGCTGTACGCGTTCTCGGTGCTGGACGGCCGGCTGGTGGTGTGGCGGAAGGCGGCCGGCCCGTCCGGCGCCTGGACCGGGCCCGTCCGGGTGCCCGGTGACGGGCTGGACGGCGGGGTGACCTCGGTGCGGCTGCCGGACGGGCGGGTCGCGGTGCTCGGCACCCGCACGGTGCTGGGCGGGAAGGCCGCCGACTACCGCCGCGAGGTGGTCCTCAGCACGCAGGCGGCGACCGGTGGGGCGTTCGGCGCCTGGCGGTCGCTGGGCACACCGGAGCGGGACGACAGGGCGGCGACGTCCGACATCAGCTCCCCCGCCGCGCTGGTGGACCGGGCCGGTCTGCTGGCGGTGTACGTACGCGACGGCCGCCACACGATGAGCGTCACGTCCCAGCGGACGGGCGGCAAGTGGTCCGGCTGGCGGACGGCGGGCGGGCGCGCCCTGCGCGGCAACCCGGTGGCCGTGACCGACACGGCGGGCCGGGGCTATGTGTTCGCCGGTACGCCCACGTCGGTGCTGGCGTGGACGCGGCCGGCCACCGGCGGCCCGGTGGCCGGCCCGGTGGCGACGGGTCTGCCGCCGACCACGGTCGCGCTGAGCGCCACCCCGGACGGCGACGGGGTGCGGCTGTGGTTCCGCAAGCCCGACTCGGGCGACATCCGCACGGCCCGCTTCGCGGGGAGCGGCCACGCCTCACCGGTGCGGGAGGAGCTGCCCGGTGTGGCCGGGTACGGCCCGGTGGCCGCGTCCGGTGACCGCCCGGCCGCGCGGGCGCGCTCCGGCTCGCTGGCCGTCCCGGCACCGGCGCCGGACGGGACCGCCCGGTGGACGGTGGCCGGGCCGCTGTTCGCCGGCGCCCCGGCGGGCGTGCCCGCGGGCGTCGCCGCGGTGGGCCTGGACGGCAAGCTGCACTGGACGCCGTCGCACCGATGAGTCCGGGGGCCGGGGCCGCCCCTCCGTGGACGTCCACCGCGCCCCGGACCCGCGCTCCAGCCCGCCGGCGCCACCCCGCCCCTGGGCGGTCGCCCGGCCGCCGGGGCGACCGTCTCCCGGCTCTCCGCCGTCCGCCCGGGCGGACGCCCGCACGTCACCCGGCCGCCGGCCGTCCGGACCGACGGCGCGCGGTCGTTCCGCGGCGGTCCCGGCGGGCGTGAGGCCCGCGACCCGGTCCGGTGCGGCGGCGTCCGGTGCGGCGGCACCGTCCTCACCACGGCCACCCACGGCGCGCGCGGGCCCGGACCAGCGGTCGGGGTGAGGCGGAGCGCCGGACCGGCGGGGCGCGGCTGCGCGTCCTCGCCGACGGCGGCGCCACCGAGTACGGTGCCGACTGGCGGTGCACGGTGGACGACGGTGCCGTCACGCACAGCGACGGCGCCGCGCCCCGGTCTTCGCCGTCGCCTCTCGTACCGTCCCCGGCCCGCCCGGCGCGGGACGTACGGGCAGATCCCGCTGGCGCCTGTGAGGGAGACGCGCAATGAACTGGACGCTCGAAGTCGTCGTGGTCCCGGTCACCGACCTGGACCGGGCGAAGGAGTTCTACGCGGACAAGTGCGGCTTCGAAGCCGACCTGGACACCCATGTGGCGCCGGGCATCCGCATCATCCAACTGACCCCGCCCGGGTCGCGCTGCTCGATCGCCCTGCAGAGCGGCATGCCGCCGGCGCCGGGCACCTCCACGATGGCCCCGGGCTCGCTCCAGGGCCTCCAGCTCTGCGTGACCGACATCGAGGCGGCCCGTGACCGGCTCACCTCCCGGGGCGTGGCGGTCAGCCCGGTCCGGCACGTGGGGCCGGACGGCTGGACCGACGGCAAGGGCGAGACGTGGAACTCGTTCGTCTTCTTCAGCGACCCGGACGGCAACGGCTGGACGGTCCAGGAGGCACCCTCGGAACTGGCCGAACGCTAGACCGGGTCCGCGACGCCCCACCCGGGCGAGGCCCGCGCGGCGGTGGCCGGCGGACCGGGGACGACTCCTCCGCGCCGGACGGCCGGGGACGAACCGGGGTGGCCACGTGCGGACGACGGCCACAGCCCCGGGCCGGCGGTCGGCGACCGTGGGCCCGGAGTGGTGTGCGGCGGTGAAACCCAGCCTGACCCGGGTCTACAGCACCGGCAGGTTCTTCCGCAGCTCGAAGGCGGTGACCTCGGAGCGGTACTCCTCCCACTCCTGCTTCTTGTTGCGCAGGAAGAAGTCGAAGACGTGCTCGCCGAGCGTCTCGGCCACCAGCTCGCTGCGCTCCATCAGGGAGATCGCCTCGCCCAGGTTCTGCGGGAGCGGTTCGATGCCCATGGCGCGGCGCTCGGCGTCGGACAGGGCCCAGACGTCGTCGTCGGCGCCGGCCGGGAGTTCGTAGCCCTCCTCGATTCCCTTCAGGCCCGCGGCGAGCAGGACCGCGTACGTCAGGTACGGGTTGGCGCCCGAGTCGATGGAGCGGACCTCGACGCGGGACGAGCCGGTCTTGCCGGGCTTGTACATGGGGACGCGGATCAGGGCCGAGCGGTTGTTGTGGCCCCAGCAGATGTACGAGGGGGCCTCGCCGCCGGAGCCGGCGGTGCGGGTGGAGCCGCCCCAGATGCGCTTGTAGGAGTTGACCCACTGGTTGGTGACGGCCGAGATCTCGGCGGCGTGCTTCAGCAGGCCGGCGATGAAGGAGCGCCCCACCTTGGAGAGCTGGTACTCGGCGCCCGACTCGTAGAAGGCGTTGCGGTCGCCCTCGAAGAGGGAGAGGTGGGTGTGCATGCCGGAACCGGGGTACTCCGAGAACGGCTTGGGCATGAAGGTGGCCTGCACGCCCTGCTCCAGCGCGACCTGCTTCATCACCAGGCGGAACGTCATGATGTTGTCCGCCGTGGAGAGCGCGTCGGCGTAGCGCAGGTCGATTTCCTGCTGGCCCGGTGCGCCCTCGTGGTGGCTGAACTCGACCGAGATGCCCATCGATTCCAGCATGGTGATCGCCTGGCGGCGGAAGTCCATGCCGACGTTCTGCGGGGTGTGGTCGAAGTAGCCGGAGTTGTCGGCCGGGGTCGGACGGGTGCCGTCCAGCGGCTTGTCCTTCAGCAGGAAGAACTCGATCTCGGGGTGGGTGTAGAAGGTGAAGCCCAGGTCCGACGTCCTGGCGAGGATGCGCTTGAGGACGTAGCGCGGGTCGGCGAAGGAAGGGGAGCCGTCGGGCATCAGGATGTCGCAGAACATCCGGGCCGTGCCCGGGGCCTCGGCGCGCCACGGCAGGATCTGGAAGGTGCCCGGGTCCGGCTTGGCGATCATGTCGGACTCGTACACGCGCGCGAAGCCCTCGATGGCGGAGCCGTCGAACCCGATGCCCTCGTCGAAGGCCTGTTCAAGCTCGGCGGGTGCCACCGCGACCGACTTCAGGAAGCCCAGCACGTCCGTGAACCACAGACGCACGAAGCGGATGTCGCGCTCCTCGAGCGTGCGGAGCACGAATTCCTGCTGCTTGTCCATTTCCCACACCCATCCTCGCTGATCAGGCCAGCATGCCACCACACGGTTTCGTGCACGTTGCGAACCCATAGTGCCTGGCTGTCTGTGGCGCGGGTAACGCCGGGCTCGCAGACTGGGCGTATGGACCGTGGCGCACAGGAGCTCCCCGCTGCCCGCTCGCCCGTGTGGCTGCGCGCGACGCCCTGGCTGCTGCTGTCCCTGCTGGTGCTGGTGCAGCTCGCCACCCCGCAGAGCCTGCAACTGGGCTTCGCCTTCGCCGTGCTGCCACCGCTCACCTCGCTGGTGTACGGGGCGGTGGGCACCGGGCTGGTGGCGGTCGCGACCACGGGGCTGCTGCTGCTCCCGGCCGTCCGGGCCGATGACCTCACCCGGGGTGACCTGCTGGCGTTCGCGCTGATCGGCGCGGTCAGCGTGGTGCTGGCGTGGGTACGGGCGCGCCGTGACGCGCAGCTGGTGTCGGTGCGCACCGTCGCGGAGGCCGCGCAGCTCGCCGTGCTGCCGCCGATGCCCGGGCGGGTGGGGCCGGTGCGGTGCGGGGCGCTGTACCGGGCGGCGGAGCGCGGGGCGCTGGTGGGCGGCGACCTGTACGACGTGCAGGACGGTCCGCACGGGGTGCGCGCGATCGTCGCCGACGTCAAGGGGCACGGCATGGCGGCTGTCGGCACGGTCTCGGCGCTGCTGGGCACCTTCCGGGAGGCGGTGCTCGACGAACCCGACCTGGCGGGGGTCGCGGCCCGGCTGGACCGGCGGTTGATGGTGGACTCGGCCGCCCGCGCCGAGGGGCGGGGCGCCGGGGAGGAGGGGGAGCTGTTCGCGACGGCCGTCCTGCTGGAGTTCCCGGACGACGGCGAGAAGGTGCGGGTGCTGAGCTGCGGCCACCCGGCGCCGCTGCTGGTGTGCGGCGACGGGACGCGCGAGGTCGAGCTCCAGCCGGGGGCGCCGCTGGGCCTGGGGGTGACGGAGTTCCAGCCGCCGGACGCCGTGACGGTGCCGCTGCGCCCCTCGGACGTCCTGCTGGCGCACACGGACGGGGTCACGGAGGCCCGGGACGGGGCGGGCCGGTTCTACCCGCTGGCGGACCGGGTCCGGCCCGGCGCCCCGGTGGAGATGGTGCGCGCGGTGTGGCGGGACCTGTCCTCGTACGCGGGGGAGGTCGCCGACGACGTGGCGCTGCTGGCGCTCAGCACGCGTCCGGCGGACCGGGCGGCGTGAGGGCCCGGGCGGCGAGGGCACGACGGCCCGGGCGGTGCGACGGCCCGGGCGGTGCGACGGCCCGGGCGGTGCGACGGCCGCACTCGTCCCGGCTCCGGGGCGGCCCTCACCCGGGCGGCCGCGGCGGGCGGCGCAGACGGGGCGGCAGCGGTCGCGGGCGGGCGGGGGGCCGACGAGAATGGGTTGCGCTCGGGGACGACGTACGGCGTTTTCGCGCCCCTACGGAGGTACGCAACCCCATGACCACCGCCAAGGACATCATGCACCCGGGGGCCCAGTGGCTCCCCGCACACGAGACCCTCGACCGCGCCGCGCGGCTGATGCGCGATCTCGACGTGGGCGCGCTGCCCATCGCCGACGAGAACGAGCGGCTCTGCGGCATTCTGACCGACCGTGACATCGTCGTGGGCTGCGTGGCCGAGGGCCACGACCCCGCGCGGGTCACGGCGGGCGACCTGGCGAAGGGCACCCCGCGCTGGATCGACGCCAACGCCGATGTGGAGGAGGTCCTGCGCGAGATGCAGAGCCACCGCATCCGGCGGCTGCCGGTCATCGAGAACAAGCGCCTGGTCGGCATCATCAGCGAGGCCGATCTGGCCCGTCACCTGTCGAACGACCAGATCGCGAGCTTCGCCGAGAACGTCTACGCACGCTAGGGGGTGTCTCGTCGATCGGGCCGGTTCAGGGAGCGGCGTCCGGTGCCGTGGACCGCGGGGCGGAGGAGGAAGCCCACTGCGGAGCGTCGGCGACCGGCGACCGAGCGGCGAGGCGCGGCACCGGGTGACGCGAGCCCGGCGAGATCGGCGGGACAACCCCCAGGGCTTCCCGGCAGCGGCGGGTGGGCGGCATGGCGCCCCGGGCGTCATGCCCCCTTCGCGTGCGGGGCCCGCGCGCCGGGCCGCTGGTCGAGGACGGCCGCCGCCAGCGCGTCCGGCCGGTCCAGCATCATCAGGTGGCCCGAGCCCGGTACGGACGTGAAGCGGGCGCCCAGCAGGTCGGCGAGGGCCCGCTGGCGGGTGGCCCAGCGGGTGGAGGCGCCCCAGGGGGCGGCCAGGACGGTGACGGGGACACCGGGCGGCAGCGGGTGGCGGTCGCGCAGCGCGAGGACCTCGGCGGCCACCGCCCGGTAGTGCGTGTTCTCCAGCAGGGCGCCCTGGAACACCCGGGAGGTGGCGTAGCAGCGGCGTACCAGCGCGGCGGGGGCCGGGTCGGCGGCCAGGCCGGGGCGGGAGAGGCGGACCACGGCGCGCCGGGTGAGGGGGCCGAGCGCGGCGGGCAGGCCGGCGGCGCTGAGGGCCCTTCCGGTGCCCCGGGCCAGGGCCGTGCGGACGGCGGGGGCGGCGGGTACCCGCGCGCGCTCCTCTATGGAGGTGTCCACGAGGACGGCCCCGGCGGTGCGGTCCGGGTGCAGCCGGGCGAACGCCTCCGCGTGGAAGCCGGCGATGGAGTGGCCCACGACGGTGGCCGGCCCGGAGAGGCCGAGGGCGTCCAGCAGGGCGGCGATGCGGTGGGCCTCGCCGGCGGCGGACGGCGGTACGGACGCCGGGCCGCTCAGTCCGTGCCCCGGCCGGTCGAAGCGGACCACGGTGCGGTGCGGGGCCAGCAGCGGGACGACCGGGTCCCAGTCGAACCAGCTCATGGCGAGCCCCGTGCTCAGGACGCAGACCGGCCCGCTGCCCTCGACGGCCACATGGTGCGCCACTCCCCCGACCCGTACGAAGCTCACGTCCACCGTCTCGTCCCCCTCGCCGCCGCGCGCCAGTACCGTCGCCACCCTGCCACGGGCGGCCCGGGAGCGCTCCGGCCGGGCCCCGCCGCCCCTCGCCCGCCGCTTCCGCCGTCCCTCCCCCGGGTCACCGCCCGCCCGGCGGCACCGCGCCCGTGCGGCCCGGGGCCACCGGGGCTCCCACCGCCCATCGCGTCGCTCTGACGATTACACTGGCCGGGTGCCTCAACTACGCCTCGCCCTGAATCAGATCGACTCGACCGTGGGCGACCTCGCCGGCAACGCGGAGGCGGTGGTGCGCTGGACCCGGCACTGCGCCGAGCAGGGGGCGCACCTCGTCGCGTTCCCCGAGATGGCGCTGACCGGCTACCCGGTCGAGGACCTGGCCCTGCGCTCGTCCTTCGTGGAGGCGTCCCGTGGCGCGCTGCGCGCGCTGGCCGCGCGCCTGGCCGACGAGGGGTTCGGTGAGCTGCCGGTGATCGTCGGCTATCTGGACCGTTCGGAGGAGGCCCGGCCGAAGTACGGTCAGCCGGCGGGCGCGCCCCGCAACGCCGCCGCGGTGCTGCACGGCGGTGAGGTGGTGCTGTCGTGCGCCAAGCACCACCTGCCCAACTACGGCGTCTTCGACGAGTTCCGGTACTTCGTGCCCGGCGACACCATGCCGGTGGTGCGGGTGCACGGGGTCGATGTGGCCCTCGCCATCTGCGAGGACCTGTGGCAGGACGGCGGCCGGGTGCCGGCCGCCCGCAGCGCGGGCGCCGGGCTGCTGGTGTCCATCAACGCCTCGCCGTACGAGCGGAACAAGGACGACGTCCGCCTGGACCTGGTGCGCAGGCGCGCCCGGGAGGCCGGCTGCACCCTCGCCTACCTGGCGATGACCGGCGGTCAGGACGACCTGGTCTTCGACGGGGACTCGATCGTGGTGGACGAGGACGGCGAGGTGGTGGCGCGCGCGCCGCAGTTCGCCGAGGGCAGCGTGATCATCGACCTGGACCTGCCGGCCGCGTCCGCCGAGCCGGTGACAGGGGTGGTGGACGACGGGTTGCGCGTCGACCGGGTGGTGCTGTCCGACGAGCCGCTGCCGGGCTATGAGCCGGAGCTGGCCGGCGGGTACGCCGAGCGCCTGGACGACGACGAGGAGGTGTACACCGCGCTGGTGGTGGGGCTGCGCGCGTATGTCGCGAAGAACGGTTTCCGCTCCGTGCTGGTCGGGCTGTCCGGCGGCATCGACTCCGCCCTGGTGGCCGCCATCGCCTGCGACGCGCTGGGCGCCGGGAACGTGCACGGGGTGTCGATGCCGTCCAAGTACAGCTCCGAGCACTCCGGGGCCGACGCGGCGGAGCTGGCCCGCCGTACCGGGCTCGACTTCCGCACCGTACCGATCGAGCCGATGTTCGACGCCTACATGGGCTCGCTGGGCCTGACCGGACTGGCGGAGGAGAACCTCCAGTCGCGGCTGCGCGGCACGCTGCTGATGGCCCTCTCCAACCAGGAGGGGCACATCGTGCTGGCGCCGGGCAACAAGTCCGAGCTGGCGGTGGGCTACTCGACGCTGTACGGCGACTCGGTCGGCGCGTACGGGCCGATCAAGGACGTGTACAAGACGTCGGTCTTCCGGCTCGCCCGGTGGCGCAACCGCGCCGCCGAGGAGCGCGGCCTCACCCCGCCGATCCCGGAGAACTCCATCGCCAAGCCGCCCAGCGCGGAGCTGCGCCCGGGCCAGGTCGACACCGACTCGCTGCCGGACTACGACGTGCTGGACCGGATCCTGGAGCTGTACGTCGACCGGGACACCGGCAAGGACGGGATCGTGGCGGCCGGTTTCGACGAGGAGCTGGTGGCCAGGACGCTGCGGCTGGTGGACGCGGCGGAGTACAAGCGGCGCCAGTACCCGCCGGGCACCAAGATCTCGGCCAAGGGGTTCGGCAAGGACCGGCGCCTGCCGGTCACGAACCGCTGGCGCGAGACGACGGCGTAGTACGGGTCCCGGCGGCCAGGGAGCTTCCCGCGACCACACGGGAGGTCCCCTTCGCCGTGCCCCCGTCGCGGTCCAGCAGGCCGGCGGTGGCCGCGACGGCCAGCCCGGCCGCCGCCAGGACGGCGCCCACCAGGGTCGGCGAGGTCCAGCCCCAGCCGGCGGCGATGGCGGCCCCGCCGAGCCAGGCGCCGCCCGCGTTGGCGAGGTTGAACGCCGAGTGGTTGGAGGCGGAGGCCAGCGTCGGGGCGTGCCGGGCCTTGTTCATGACCAGCATCTGGAGCGGGGTGGTCGTCATGAAGCCGACCGCGCCGAGCACCACGACCGTCACCAGGGCGGCCCACTGGACGTGCACGGTGAAGCGGAAGGCGACCAGCGCCAGCGCGAGGGCGGCGAGCGACCCGTACAGCGTGGGGCGCAGGGCCCGGTCGGTGAGCGGGCCGGCGACGAGCGCGCCGAGGGTCATGCCGATGCCGAAGAGGGCCAGGACCAGGGTGACCGCGGACTCGCCGAAGCCCATGACCTCGGTGGTCATCGAGGCCAGGTAGGAGTAGACCGCGAAGACGCCGGCGAAGCCGAAGACGGCGGTGAGCAGGCCGAGCAGCACCTGGCGGTCGCCCAGGGCGCGCAGTTCGCGCCGCAGGCTCTGCTGGGCGTCGAGCGGTACGTACGGCACCAGGCGGGCCAGGGCGGCCATCGCCACCAGGCCGATCGCCGTGACGACCAGGAAGGTGGCGCGCCAGCCGAGGTGCTGGCCCAGCAGGGTGGCGGCGGGAACGCCCACGATGTTGGCGATGGTCAGGCCCAGGAACATCGTGGCGACCGCCCTGGCCTGCCGGCCCTCGCGGACCAGCCGCGCCGCGACGACCGCGCCGACGCCGAAGAAGGCGCCGTGCGGCAGCCCGGCCAGCACCCGGGCGCCCAGGAGCGTGCCGAAGCCGGGCGCCAGCGCGGAGGCGAGGTTGCCGACGGTGAACAGGGCCATCAGGAGCACGAGCATCCGTTTGCGCGGGACGCGTGAGCCGACGGCGGTGAGCAGCGGGGCGCCGATGACGACGCCGATCGCGTACGCCGAGACCAGGTACCCGGCGGTCGGGACGGAGGTGTGCAGGTCGTCCGCGACGTTGGGCAGCAGGCCCATCATCACGAACTCGGTCGTGCCGATGCCGAAGGCGGAGACGGCGAGCGCGAGCAGCGCCAGGGGCATGGGAGAGGGACCTTCCGGACGTGAGGGTGTGGTGCGTACTTAGTTCCTTTGCTGAACAAAGCGTCTCACGTCAAATGTTCCCAGGGATGAACGGAGGATTGCCGCCGGATCTCAGGTTCAGAGCCGGACGCGTGCCGCGATCGGCAGGTGATCGCTGGCGGTCGCGGGCAGCGTCCAGGAACCGACGGGCTGCACGCCCTTCACCATGATCTGGTCGATCCGCGCCAGCGGGAACGCGGCCGGCCAGCTGAAGCCCATGCCGTCCCCCGCCGCGCCCTGGGTGGAGCGCATCTGGGAGGTGACGGCGTTCAGCGAACGGTCGTTCATCGTGCCGTTGAGGTCGCCGAGCAGGATCACCTTGCCCACCTCGTCACGGACGATCGCCTCGCCCAGCGCGTCGGCGCTGTTGTCCCGCTGGTTGGCGGTGAACCCGGCGTTCAGCTTGACCCGCACCGACGGCAGGTGGGCCACGTAGACCGACACCTCGCCGTGCGGCGTGGCCACCGTGGCGCGCATCGCGCGCGTCCAGCCCAGGCGGATGTCCACCGGGCGGGTGTCGGTCATCGGGTACTTGCTCCACAGCCCGACGGTGCCCTGCACCGAGTGGAAGGCGTAGGTGTCGGCCAGCGCCTTCTCGTACACCGGGACCATGCCGGGCTTGAGCTCCTCCAGCGCCACCACGTCCGCCCCCGAGCCGGCCACCTGGCGGGCGGTGCCCTCGGGGTCGGGGTTGTCGGCGTTGACGTTGTGGGTGGCCACGGTCAGGTCGCCCGCACCGCCCGACTTGTCGCCGACCAGCCCGCCGAAGAGATTGAGCCAGACCAGCGCCGGTACCAGCAGGGCGATCAGCGCCGTGGCCGAGCGGCGCAGCAGGGCGGCCACCAGCAGCACGGGCACGAACAGGCCGAGCCAGGGCAGGAACGTCTCGGTGAGGCTGCCCAGGTTGCCGATCTTGTTCGGGATCTCCGCGTGGAAGATCATCAACAGGGCCAGGGCGACGGCGCAGCCGGCCAGCAGCGAGCCCCGGCGCCAGATCCCCGGGTCGCCGCGCCAGCGGTCGACCACCGCCCGGACCCGGGAGCCGGTGCGCCGACCGTCCGCGCCGCCGTTCCCCGTCTCCGTCACGTCCACCCGCGCCATGAAGCCGTCCTCACTCGCCTTGCTCGCCATGCCTGTCGTGCTTGTCGTGCTGTCGTGCTGTCGTGCCAGCCGTCCCGGCTCCCGACCCTAGGGGATCAGAGGACGGCCGTACTGCCACGAGGACGACGCAGTGGCCACGGCGGGTTCCTGAGGTTACGGGTGGGACGACAGCTGTAACAGAACGCGAACACTTCTGACCGGTTCCTACCGGTCAGTCGGCAATGGGACGGTCGCCGGCCGGGGGGCGCACCCCGGCCAGCACGGCGTCGACGATCCGGGCGGGCAGGTCGTCCTCCAGGGGGGCGCCGGGGCGGATGACGGTGCGCACCAGCAGCGGCCCCATGAACAGGTCGTTGAGGAACTCGATGTCGAGGTCCGCGCGGATCTCGCCGTTCTCGACCCCGCGCCGCAGCACCTCCACGGCCATCCGGTGGCGCGGCTGGATCACCGTGGCCCGGTAGGCCTCCCAGAGTGTGGGATGGCTGCGCATCTGCGCGAAGGCGCTGTACAGGAAGGCGGAGGAGCGCTTGGCCAGGCCGCGACGGCGCAGCGCCTCCAGCAGCGCGATCAGGTCGTCGCGCACCGAGGTGCCGGGCAGCTCGGGCTCCGGCGGCTCCACGGAGCGCAGCACGTCCACGAAGAGCTCCTCCTTGCCCGCCCAGCGGCGGTAGAGGGTGGCCTTGCCGACGCCGGCGGTCCTGGCGATCCGCTCCATGGACACGTCGGCCAGCGGCACGCCCTCCTCCAGGAGCCCGGTCACCGCCGCGCGGACGGCCTCCTCGACCGCCTCGCTGCGCGGCCGTCCGCGCCGGGCGGCTCCCCCGTTGTCCTGCGGCTCTGCGAGGGACACGCCCGCCCCACCTCTCCGGTTGCTCCGTGGTCCTGCGCGGCCCTCCGGGGCCCCGGCCGGGCCCTCACCGCCGGACCGATTCTCGCGCGTCGCCCGGGGCCCGCCGCGCCGGGTCCCGCTCCGGCCGCCGCCCGGGCAGGAAGGCGGCGACCACCACCGCTCCGGCCAGCGTGACGCCCGCCGCCGCGACCGCGGTGACGTGCATGGCGCCCAGGAAGGCGTCGTGGGCGGCCGGCAGCAGCGCCCGGCCCGCCGGGCCGAGGCGCTCGGCCGCGGCGAGGGTCGCCTCGATGGACTCGCCCGCCGCCTCCCGGGCGCCGGCCGGGACCGCGCCGAGCCGGCCCTCGATCGCGCCCCGGTACGTCAGTGAGAGCACCGAGCCGAGGACGGCGACGCCCAGTGCCCCGCCGACCTGCCGGAAGGTGTTGTTGACCGCCGAGCCCGCACCCGCCTTCTCCCGGGGCAGGGTCTGCATCACGGTCACCATCGCCGGCGGCATGATGTGCGCCATTCCGGCACCCTGGGCGAAGAAGGCCAGTTCCAGGACCCACACCGGCGTCGCGGCGTCGAACAGGGCGTAGGAGGAGAGCGTGAGCGCGATCAGCAGCATGCCCGCCGTGCAGACGGCGCGGGCGCCGAACCGTTTGACGACCAGCCGGGCGCGGGGCGCGAAGGCGAGCTGGGCGACGGCCAGCGGCAGCAGCATCAGCCCGGACCGCAGCGGGCTGTAGCCGCGCACGCTCTGCAGGTAGAACACGGCGAAGAAGGCCACGCCCATCAGGGCGAAGAAGACCAGCGCGATGGCGGCCACGGCGGCGGAGAAGGCGGGCTTGCGGAAGTGGGCGACGTCGATGGCCGGATGGTCGCTGCGCTTCTCGTGCAGGACGAACAAGGCGAGGACCGCGGCCCCGCCGGCCAGCGGCAGAGCCACGCCGGCGTCGGTGAAGTCGGCGAGCGCGCCGGCCCGGATGATCCCGTACACCAGCAGCACCAGACCGACGACGGACAGCACGACGCCGACCGGGTCGGTACGGCCCGGACGGGGGTCCCTGGAGTCGGGGACCAGCCAGGCCATCGCGGCCAGGGCGACGAGCACGACCGGGACGTTGAGCAGGAAGATCGACCCCCACCAGAAGTGCTCCAGCAGCACACCGCCGGTCACCGGGCCGACCGCGATGCCGAGGCCCACACCGGCGGCCCAGATGCCGAGGGCCTTGGGCTGCTCGTCGCGCTCGAAGACGTTCATGAGCACGGCCAGGGTGGCGGGCATGACGAACGCGGCACCGAAACCCATCAGCGCCCGGAAGACGATGAGCTGAGCGGGCGAATCGGACATCGCGGCGAGCGCCGAGCCGGCCCCGAAGACGACGAGGCCGAACAGCAGGGTCCTTTTCCGGCCGAGCCGGTCGCCGAGCAGCCCGGCGGTGAACAGCAGTCCGGCGAAGACGAGCGTGTAGGAGTTGATCGCCCACTCCAGCTCGCTCTGGCTGGCGCCCAGGCCGGTGGGCGCGGGGGCGGCGATCGTCTTGACGGCGACGTTCAGGATCGAATTGTCCAGCACCACGATGAGCAGGCTGAACATCAGGACGACCAGGATGGCCCAGCGACGGCGGTGCACGGCCTCCGGAACCCGGGGCGGGGCGGGAAGGGTGGACGGTGAGGGCATGGTCCGAGGGTAACCGAATTTCGATACGAGACCGTCTCGTATTGGAATTCCGGTTTCCAGCCGTCTGCCCGGGGGCCACTTCCCCCGTCCGGCACGAGGTGCCACCATGGACGTGGTCCGGGGACGCCGTCAGGGCGCCTCGAGATGACGAAGGAGCCGTTCACCATGACCCTTCAGGCTGCCCGCGAGCAGTCCGCCGACAGCGGCGGCACCAAGGCGCTGTACGGGGGCAAGGGCACCCGCCGCGTCACCGTCCACGACATCGCCGCCGCCAAGGAGCGCGGCGAGAAGTGGCCCATGCTCACCGCCTACGACGCGATGACCGCCTCCGTCTTCGACGAGGCCGGCATCCCGGTCATGCTCGTCGGCGACTCCATGGGCAACTGCCACCTCGGCTACGAGACCACCGTGCCCGTGACGCTGGACGAGATCGCCATCCTGTCGGCGGCCGTCGTACGGGGCACCAGGCGCGCCCTGGTCGTCGGTGACCTGCCCTTCGGCTCGTACCAGGAGGGCCCGGTCCAGGCCCTGCGGTCGGCCACCCGGCTGGTCAAGGAGGCGGGCGTCGGCGCGATCAAGCTGGAGGGCGGCGAGCGCTCCCTGCCCCAGACCGAGATGCTGGTCCAGGCCGGCATCCCGGTCATGTCCCACCTCGGGCTGACCCCGCAGTCCGTCAACACCATGGGCTACCGGGTGCAGGGCCGCGGCGACGAGGCCGCCCACCGGCTGCTGCGCGACGCCAAGGCCGCCCAGGACGCGGGCGCCTTCGCGGTCGTCCTGGAACTCGTACCGGCCGAGCTGGCCGCCGAGGTCACCCGTTCGCTGCACATCCCCACCATCGGCATCGGCGCCGGGCCCGACACGGACGCGCAGGTCCTGGTCTGGACCGACATGGCGGGCATGACCGGCGGCAGGGTGCCGCGCTTCACCAAGCAGTACGCCGACCTGCGCCGGACGCTCGGGGACGCCGCGCGGGCGTTCGCCGACGACGTGGTCGGCGGAACGTTCCCGCAGGAGGAGCACACCTTCCACTAGCCACTGCCGGCACCACCCCGACAGCCCGCCGACTTCCCCCATCGGCGGGCTGTCGGCCCGCCGGTGCGGCGTAGCCTGGGAAGTGGACTCGGGGACCCGCTCTTCACACCCGCCCGGGAGGCGGTGGACATGCCTGGAATCGTGCGCAAGAACTTCGACTCCGCCGACGAGACCCGGCCGTTCGAGGACGGCAAGGGCCGGCTCGATCTGGTGAACACCGACGGGGGCCCGGTCGGCCGGGCCGTCTTCGAGCCGGGCTGGCAGTGGACCAAGCACGTCAAGCCCATCGCCGGCACCGAGAGCTGCCGGGCCGCGCACGCCTGCTACGTCGTCGGCGGCCGGATGAGGGTCGTGATGGACGACGGCACCGAGGACGAGGTCGGCCCCGGCGACTTCTTCGCGGTCGAGCCCGGTCACGACGCCTGGGTCGTGGGGGACGAACCCTGCGTCGTGGTCGACTGGGTCGGCTTCGGGAACTACGCCATGCCCGCGGGATCCACCTCCTGACCCGCGCCGTCCCGGCCGGCGGGCGGTCCGCCGGCCGGGACGGGGGCTGCCGGCGATCCGTCGGTGCTGTCGGCGATCTGTCGGTGAGGTGTCGGTGGTGGCTGGTGCCATGGACGCATGACACGTTCCGACACCAACGCCGTCGAGGTACGAGGCCTCGTGAAGCACTACGGCGAGACCAGGGCGCTGGACGGGGTGGATCTCGACGTACGCCAGGGCACCGTCCTCGGCGTGCTCGGCCCCAACGGCGCCGGCAAGACCACCCTGGTCCGCTGCCTGTCCACCCTGATCGTCCCGGACGCCGGGACCGCCACCGTCGCCGGTTACGACGTCGTGCGCCAGCCGCGGCAACTGCGGCGCACCATCGGTCTCACCGGTCAGTACGCGTCGGTCGACGAGAAGCTGTCCGGCTGGGAGAACCTCTACATGATCGGGCGGCTGCTCGACCTGTCCCGCGCGGACGCCCGCCGGCGCGCCGACGGGATGCTGGAGCGGTTCTCGCTGACCGAGGCCGCGAAGCGCCCGGTGCTGACCTACTCCGGCGGTATGCGGCGCCGTCTCGACCTGGCCGCCTCCATGATCGGCCGCCCGGCCGTGCTGTACCTGGACGAGCCGACGACCGGTCTCGATCCCCGTACCCGCAACGAGGTCTGGGACGAGGTCCAGCGGATGGTCGCCGACGGCGTGACCGTCCTGCTCACCACCCAGTACATGGAGGAGGCCGAGCGCCTCGCGCACGAGCTCACCGTCATCGACCGGGGGCGCGTCATCGCCAGCGGAGGGGTCGACGAGCTCAAGGCCAGGGTGGGCGGCCGGACCCTGCGCGTCCGGCCCGTGGACCCGGCGCAGCTCCCCACGATGGCCCGGACGCTGGGCGACAGCGGCCTGGCCGGCATCGCGGGCGCGACGGTGGTCCCGGACGAGGGCCTGCTGTACGTGCCGATCCTCAGCGACGAGCAACTGACCGCCGTGGTGGGCCTGCTGGGCGCGCACGGCTTCGGCATCGCGCACATCGACACCCATCTGCCCGGTCTGGACGAGGTGTTCCTGGCCATCACCGGCGAGAAGACCGCCGTGTCCGGCCCGGCCCGCGAGGAGGTCGCGGCATGAGCACCACGACCGCCCCCGTCGCCGAGGGCCGGATCGGGCCGCGCGCCAACGCCCGGCACATCGGCGCCCTGGTCCGCCGCAACGCCCTGCAGATCAAGCAGGACCCGGAGTCGATGTTCGACGCCGTGCTGATGCCCGTCGTCTTCATCCTGCTGTTCGTGTACGTCTTCGGCGGCGCGATCTCCGGCAAGGGAAACCAGCAGGACTACGTCAACTACGTCGCCCCCGGCCTGATGGCGATGATGGGCCTGAACATCGCCATGGCCGTCGGCACCGGGATCAACGACGACTTCAAGAAGGGCGTGATGGACCGGTTCCGGACGATGCCCATCGCCCGGTCCTCCGTCCTGGTCGCCAAGATCGTCGTCGAGGTGGGCCGGATGCTGGTCGCCACGACGATCCTGCTCGGCATGGCCTTCCTGCTCGGCATGGAGATCCGGACCTCGGTGCTCGACCTGCTGGCGGCGGTCGCGCTGTCGGTGGTCTTCGGCGCCTCGCTGATGTGGATCTTCATTCTGCTCGGTCTCACCATGAAGACGGCGCAGGCCGTGCAGGGAGTGGCCATGCTGGTGCTCATGCCGTTGCAGTTCGGCTCGTCGATCTTCGCCCCGCCGGCCTCGATGCCGGACTGGCTGAGGACGTTCACCGACTACAACCCGCTGTCCAACCTCGCGGACGCCGCGCGCAACCTGATCAACGGGGGCCCGGTCGCCCACTCGGTGTGGGTGACACTGGCCTGGGCGGCGGGCATCACGCTCGTCACGGCCCCGCTCGCGGTGTCCAGGTTCCGCAGGAGGACCTGAGCCTTCAGGTGCCCGGGTGCGGGATCAGGGCGGCGGCCTCCTCCGTGGTGAGGCCGCCGCCCTCGGCGTACGCGGCGTCGAAGGCGTCCCCGACGGCGCCGCGGACCACCTCCGTGGCCTTCGCCAGGTTCTCCCGCTCCAGCGGGGTGGCCACGTAACCGGCCGGCAGGGCCGCCTCGTGCGCGCCGAGCAGCACGGCCGCCGTGCGCACCCCGGGACCGCCGGCGCCGGCGAGCGCCCACGCGGCGGTGACGAGGTGGACGGCCGGCATGTGCGGCGCGACCATCAGCGACAGCGGCTCCCGGGAGTGGGCCAGGGCGCGGGCCGCCCGGTCGAGGCCGTCGGCGTACCGGCCGTCCAGGTTGTCCAGCCAGGCCAGCACGCCGAGCGTGAAGCCCTCGAAGAGCGACAGGGCGTGGGCGGAGAAGAACTCCCGGCGCACCACCTCCAGTTGCTCCCGGGCCTCGCCGGTGCGGCCGGTGCGGCCCAGCCCCAGCGCCAGGTACAGCCGGGCCGCCGCCACCGCCTCGTGCCCCACGCCGGGGCCACGCGCCAGCACCTCGCGCAGGATCGTCTCCGCCTCGGCGCCCCGGCCCAGCTCGTTGAGCGCGCCGGCGTAGCGGACGCGCAGCAGCGACATCTGGGCCTGCGCGCCGAGCCGTCCGGCGTGGCCGACGGCGGCCTCGAAGTCCTCGGCGGCGCCCGCGAACCCGCCCCGCCGCTCCCGGGCCTCACCGCGTGCCGACAGCGCTTCCGCCGCGCCCCACGAGTCGCCGAGCCGGTCGAAGATCTTCAGGCTCTCGTCCGCGTCCCGGACCGCGTCGCCCGCCCAGTCGCTCCGGTTGGCCAGCACGTTGGCGCGCATCTGGAGGATGCAGGCCAGCTCCCATTCGTAGCCGTGCTCCCGGCAGGCGTCGACGGTGTCGTCGAGGAGGCCGCGGAGCTGTCCCGGGTCACCGGTGAGCATCACCGCGTACCACCAGAGCATGCCCGGCATCCGGCACGTCTGCGGCAGGCCGGAGCGGTAGGCGGCGCGGATGTGGCGCAGCCGCTGCAGGCCCTCCGGGCTGGTCCACTTCGACGCCTGGTGGTCCATGTTGAGCAACTGGACCAGACGTACCCCGCGGCGCGCCTCGTGGAGCTGCTCGTCACTCATCGGCGGTGGCGCGTCGGTGCACCGCGCGGTCAGCGGCGGCGCGGGGGCGACGGGCGGGGCGTAGGGGTCGGGGCCGAGCGCGGCGGCGGTCTCGGACCAGTGCAGGGCGTCGGCGCGCAGGCCGCGCATGTGCCAGTACCAGACGAGGGACAGCACCAGGCAGAGCGCCTCGTGCTCGTCGCGGGCGGCGACGGCGCGGCGCAGGGCGGTGCGGAGGTTCTCGTACTCCTGCTGGAGACGGGCCAGGGCGGCGCGCTGGCGCGGGCCGCGCAGTTCGGGGTCGGTGGTGCGGACCAGCTCGCGGTAGTGCACGAGGTGGCGGCGTTCGGCGGCGGCGCGGTCGCCGGCCTCGTCGAGGCGTTCGGCGGCGTACTCGGCGACGGTCTCCAGGAGCCGGTAGCGCATGTCGCCGTCGGGGGCGGGGGCGGCGACGACGAGCGACTTGTCGACGAGGGAGCCCAACAGGCCCAGGGCGTCGGGCGCGTCGGGTCCGCCGCAGACGGCCTCCGCGGCGTCCAGGTCGCACCCGCCGGAGAACACCGACAGCCGCCGCAGCACGGCCCGCTCGGGCTTGTCGAGCAGGTCCCAGGACCAGTCGACGACCGCGCGCAGCGTCTGCTGGCGCGGCAGGACGGTACGGCTGCCACTGGTCAGCAGCCGGAAGCGGTCGTCGAGCCGGTCGGCGATCTGGCGCGGGGTGAGCACCCGGAGCCGGGCGGCGGCGAGCTCGACGGCCAGCGGCAGGCCGTCGAGGCGCCGGCAGATCTCGGCGCACGCCTCGGGGTCGTCGTCGGGGGTGAACCCCGGCCGGGCCGCCGCCCCGCGGTCGGCGAGCAGCCGCAGCGCCACCGGATCGGGCAGCGGGTCGACGGGGCGCACGGTCTCGCTCGGTACGCCGAGGGGTTCGCGGCTGGTGGCGAGGACGGTGAGCCCCGGGCACGACTCCAGGAGCCGCTCGGCGAGCGCGGCGGCGGCACCCACGACGTGCTCGCAGTTGTCGAGCAGGATCAGCATGCGCCGCCGCGCGCAGTGCTCCTGGAGGCGTGCCAGGGGGTCGTCCCCGTGCCGCTCGGCGACCCGCAGTTCCTCCGCCCCGGCGCCGCGCAGCACGGTCTCGCGCGCCCCGAGCGCGGTGAGGACGGCGTCCGGTACGGCGCCGGGGTCGTCGACCGGGGCCAGCTCGGCCAGCCACACCCCGTCGGGCCACGCGTGCCCGCCGCGCTCGGCGGCCTCCTGCGACAGCCGCGTCTTCCCGGCCCCGCCGGGACCGAGCAGGGTGACGAGCCGGGCCCGCGCGAGATCCCCGAGGACGACCTCGATGTCCTCCTCGCGCCCCACGAAACTGGTCAGCCGCGCCCGCAGGTTGCCCGGGCGCGGCGTCCCGCCGTGGCGGTGGGCGCCGTCGCCGGGGCCGCCGGGGCCGCCGTGGAGGACGTCCCCGGGGCCGGTCGCCCGGGCACCGGCCGGCGCCGGCGCCCCGGGCGGGGCGTCCCGGCGGCCGGAGGCGGCGTCGGGGTGTCCGCCGGGTGGGACGGCCGGGTCCGCCGGGGCGGGGGCGAGGAGCTCGGCGTGCAGGGCGCGCAGCCGGGGCCCGGGTTCCGTGCCCAGGTCGGAGGCGAGGTGGCGGCGTACCGTCTCGTACGCCGCCAGGGCCTCCGCCGCGCGGCCCGCCGCCCGCAGCGCCCGGATGCGCAGTGCCTGGAGCGGCTCGTCGAGCGGGAACTCACCGCACAGCGCGGCCAGTTCGGGCAGCGCCTCGTGGGTGCGGCCCAGGGCGAGCTGGGCGGTGAGCCGGGCCCGGCGGGCCTCGTGCCGGCGGGCCTCCCAGCGGGCCGCCTCGGCCGCCCCGTCGGGCAGGTCGGTGAGGGCCCGGCCCCGCCACAGGGCGAGCGCGTCGTCCAGGGCGGTCACCGCCCCGGCCGGGTCGCCCGCCTCCAGGGCCCGTACGCCCTTGGCCGCGAGCCGCTCGAAGCGGTGCAGGTCCACGTCGTCCGGGCGGGCGCCGAGCCGGTAGCCGCCGGCCGCCGAGGCCACCGCGCCCGGCCCGAGCACCCGCCGCAGCCGGCCCACCAGGGCCTGGAGCGCGCCGGGCGCGTCGGCGGGCGGCTCGCCGTCCCACACCTCGTCGATCAGCAGCCCGACCGGCACGGTCCGCCCCGCGCGCAGCGCCAGTACCGTCAGCAGCGCGCGCAGCCGCGCGCCGCCGACCGGGACGGCGGAGCCGTCCGCGCGGTGGACCTGCGTGGGGCCGAGTACGGAGATGCGCACCGCCCCATTCTCCTTCCCCCCGCCGCGCGCGCCGCGTCCGGTACGGTCGGTCGGCGAAGGACCCCTCGCCAGCGCCAGCCCGACCCCCAGGAGCGCCGACCATGGCCACCGCCACCTCCCGCACCGGCGACCGGAGGATCAGTCCCGTCTTCCTGGGGATCTCCGCCGTCATGACGGTCACCGGATGGGCGGTGTGGACGGGTTTCTCGGCCGACCCGGGCCTGGCCGCCTTCCTGTTCGTGACATCGGCGTGGATCGTCTCGCTGTGCCTGCACGAGTACGCGCACGCCCGCACCGCGCTGCACGGCGGGGACATCTCCATCGGCGCGAAGGGTTATCTGACCCTCAACCCGCTGAAGTACACGCACGCCCTGCTGAGCGTCGTCCTGCCGGTGCTCTTCGTGATCATGGGGGGTATCGGTCTGCCGGGCGGTGCCGTCTTCATCGAGCGCGACCGGATCCGGGGCCGCTGGAAGCACAGCCTGGTCTCGGCGGCGGGCCCGCTGACGAACCTGCTGTTCGCGCTGGTGTGCACCGCGCCGTTCTGGCTGGGCGCGCTGGACGGGGTACCGGTGCCGTTCCGCCTCGCGCTGGCCTTCCTGGCGCTGCTCCAGGTGACGGCGGCGATCCTGAACTCCCTGCCGGTGCCGGGACTGGACGGCTACGGCGTGGTCGAGCCCTGGCTGTCGTACCGGATCCGCCGCCAGGTGGAGCCGTTCGCGCCGTTCGGACTGCTCGCGGTGTTCGTGTTCCTGTTCATCCCGGAGGTGAACCAGGCGTTCTTCGGCGTCGTCGACGTGGTGCTGCGGGGCCTGGGTGTCCACGAGTTCGAGACGTACTGCGGGCGCGACCTCTACAGCTTCTGGCAGGAGGGGTCGCCGCTGTGCGAGGAGCTGGTCAGCCGGTGACGTTCCCGGCCCGGCGGCGCCAGTAGTACCACGCCATGTTGGACGACAGGCCGGCCAGCAGCACCCAGACGACGCCCAGCCAGCTTCCCTGGACGAAGGAGACCACGGCCGCGGCGGCCGCGAGGAGGCAGACGGCGAGGGCGTACAGAGCGAGGCGGGGCATGGGGGTCGGCTCCTGTCGGGGTACGGCGATGGTGCCCGTCCAGTGTCCCCCATGCCCGCGGGCCGCTACACGTCGGTCACGCGCAGGCCCGCGTGGGCCTTGTAGCGGCGGTTGACCGAGATCAGGTTGGCGACCAGCGACTCGACCTGGTGGGCGTTGCGCAGCCGCCCCGCGAAGACACCCCGCATCCCGGGGATCCTGGCGGCCAGGGCCTGCACCGTGTCGGTGTCGGCCCGGGCCTCGCCCAGCACCATCACATCGGTGTCGATCTCCTCGACCGTCCGGTCCTGGAGGAGCACGGCGGACAGGTGGTGGAAGGCCGCGGTCACCCGGGACTCCGGCAGCAGGGCGGCGGCCTGCTCGGCGGCGCTGCCCTCCTCGGGCTTGAGGGCGTAGGCGCCCTTCTTGTCGAAGCCGAGCGGGTTGACGCAGTCGACGACGAGCTTGCCGCGCAGCTCCTCGCGCAGCGAGGCCAGTGTGCCGGCGTGGCCGTCCCACGGCACGGCGACGATCACGATGTCGCTGCGGCGGGCGCACTCGGCGTTGCCGGCGCCCTCGACGCCGAGGCCGAGTTCCTCGGCGGCGGCCTCGGCGCGCTCGGCGGCGCGCGAGCCGATGATCACCTTCTGTCCGGCGCGGGCGAGGCGGTACGCCAGGCCGCGGCCCTGGTCGCCGGTGCCGCCCAGGACGCCGACGACGAGACCGGACACGTCGGGGAGGTCCCAGGGGTCCCTGGGGGTGTTCGCAGTAGTCATGATCCCGACACTATGGTTTCCGGCCGTCCGGTTCCCCTCCGGGGCGCCGGCCGGCCCCGGCCCGGCCCCCGGCCCGGCCGCCGGGGCCGGGTCGCGGCCGGTACGCGCGGTCAGCGCTTGTCGTGCCACTTGGGGTCCGTCTCCCATTCCTGGTTCCGCTCCCGGGCGGTCTCCATCGCGTGCGAGGCCTCCTCGCGGGACGGGTACGGGCCGAAACGGTTCTTCGCAGGGCAGTCGGGACCCTCCTCGACCTTCCCGTGCTTCAGGCAGTAGTACCACTCGCCCGGCTTTCCGGCCGTGCGCTTCTTGAACAGGGCCATCGTGGGCTCCTTCCTCTGCCAGCATCGTGCCCCGTGTGCCCTGGTTAGACTCGCTGACATGTCTGGCCAGTCGCTGCTCGTACCGGGGAAGCTCTCTCCCGCCCGTTCCGTTCCCGGATCCATCCGCCGCCCCGAGTACGTCGGGAAGCCGGCTCCGGCCCCGTACACGGGGCCGGAGGTGCAGGATCCCGACACCATCGAGCGGATGCGCGTCGCGGGCCGCATCGCCGCGCGGGCGATGGAGGAGGCCGCCAAGCACATCGCGCCCGGGGTGACCACCGACGAGCTGGACCGGGTCGCCCACGAGTACATGTGCGACCACGGCGCCTACCCGTCCACCCTGGGCTACCGGGGCTTCCCCAAGTCGCTGTGCGCCTCGGTCAACGAGGTCATCTGCCACGGCATCCCCGACTCCACCGTCCTGCGCGACGGCGACATCGTGAACCTCGACGTCACGGCGTACATCGACGGGGTGCACGGCGACAACAACGCCACCTACCTCTGCGGCGACGTCGACGAGGAGTCGCGGCTGCTGGTGGAGCGGACCCGCGAGTCGCTGAACCGGGCCATCAAGGCGGTCCGGCCCGGCCGCCAGATCAATGTCATCGGCCGCGTCATCGAGTCGTACGCCAAGCGTTTCGGGTACGGGGTCGTGCGCGACTTCACCGGGCACGGGATCAACTCGTCCTTCCACTCCGGCCTGATCGTCCCGCACTACGACTCCCCCCACGCGACCACGGTCATCCAGCCCGGGATGACGTTCACCATCGAGCCGATGCTGACGCTGGGCACGCACGAGTACGACATGTGGGACGACGGCTGGACGGTCGTGACGAAGGACCGCAAGCGGACCGCGCAGTTCGAGCACACCCTCGTGGTGACCGGGACCGGGGCCGAGATCCTGACGTTGCCCTGACCCGTGAGCCGGGTACCGTTTTACCGACAGGACGTCGGAAAGCGTTGACCGGGGTATCCCCGAGCAGGAGGATCGGTGGGGGCGGCCGCACCGGCCGCCGTCGCCGGCACCTCGCGGCACCGCTTTCCGTCCCCCTCGGTCCCCGGAGGCCCGCCTTGGACGCACGTGCCAGCGCCACCCCCTTCTCGACGCTCATCCGCACCGCCTCGCACGAGCAGCACACCGAGGCGGAGAGCTCCGCGTTCATGAGCGGCCTGCTCGGCGGCAGGCTCGGCGTGGACGCCTATGCCCGGTACACCGAACAGCTCTGGTTCGTCTACCGGGCGCTGGAGGAGACGGCGGCGGGCCTGGCGGACGACCCGGTCGCGGGTCCCTTCGTCCGGCCCGAGCTGTTCCGCACCACCGAGTTGGAGCGGGACCTGGCCCACCTGCGCGGCGCCCGCTGGCGGGCGGGCCTGGTGCCGCTGCCCGCCACCGCCGCGTACGCCGCCCGGATCGAGGAGTGCGCCCGCGCCTGGCCCGCCGGGTACGTCGCCCACCACTACACCCGGTACCTGGGCGACCTGTCGGGCGGGCAGGTCATCCGCCACAAGGCCGAGCAGACGTGGGGCTTCGCGCGCAAGGGCGACGGCGTCCGCTTCTACGTCTTCGAGCGGATCCCCAACCCGGCGGCGTTCAAGCGGGACTACCGCGAGCTGCTGGACCGGGTGAACGCCGACGACCTGGAGAAGCAGCGCATCGTCGACGAGTGCAGGCGCGCCTTCGACCTCAACGGCGCGGTCTTCCGTCAGCTCGGCGACGAGTTCCCGCTGAGCGCGTAGCGCTGCGCCACCCGGCCGCCGAGTTCGATCACGCCGCCCGGTCCCGGCGCGGTGAGGATCTGCGAGCCCCGGCCCTGGATGATGTTCAGCGCCCGGCCCAGCCGGTCGCTGAGCAGCAGCGCGGCCGCGCCGGTGGCCTCGTCCTCCTCCACCCCGTCGCCGCGGCCCGGGAACGCCCGGGCCCGCACCCGGCCGGCCGCCGCGTCCTCCCAGGCCCACGCGTACAGCCGGTCCCCGGGCGGCGGCACGTCGAGCGCGTCGACCTCGGCCGGCGAACCGTACTGCCGGAGGGTGCGCGGCGGCGCCCACTCGGCCCGCGCGGCGATCCAGGTGAACTCCCCGTCCTGGCGCGCCCACACCTCCCCCACGGCCGGCCGCAGCACCTCAAGGTCCAGCAGCCAGGCCGCCCCGACCAGCGGGTGCCCGGCGAACGGCAGGCGCGTACCGGGCGTGTAGATGTCGACGGCACCGCGCTCGGGGTCGTCCACGAACACGGTCTCGCCGAAGCCGAACTGCTTGGCCAGGGCCTGACGGGACCCCTCGTCGGGGTGGCGGCGCCCGTCGCGCACGACACCGAGCAAGTTGCCGTGGCGCCCGTCGGCGGCACAGAAGACGGCGAGGACGTCGGGTGCGGTGTTCACCCCGGAATTCAAGCACGCGCCGCCACACCACCCGCACCAATGCCCCCAAAGCGGTTTGTTCCGCCACCTGGCGGTGGGGTTGCCGGGAGGCGCCGGTGAGCCCGCGGTGCGACCCGTCCGCCTCTCCCTCGTCACCGCCGCCGCGGCCGTGGCCGCCCTGATGACCGCCGTCACGGGTCGCGCCGAGAACTCCCGGCCCGGCCCGACCGCCCTCCAGGTCGCGGTGGGCGGTGTGTCCGGTCCCGGCGCTCGCGCTGTTCCCGGCCCCGGTAGGGTTCGGACGGTCAGTGGGGGTCGAGGAGCAGAAGGCAACCGATGAGAAGGTTGGGTCGGCCGGCGGCGGGGCTCGCGGCGATGACGGTGCTGACGGTGCTGGGGCTGACGGCGAGCGGCTGCGTGACGGTGCACGGCGAGCTGGAGGTCGTCCCGTCGGCGACGAAGGCTGAGGCCGCGCGGGCGCTCAAGGACTTCACCGACGCGTACAACAAGGCGGACAAGGCGTACGACCCGGCCCTGGACGCGGGCCGGGTCACCGGCGCGCTCGGCGCGATCAACCAGGCCGGACTCAAGGCGCGCAGCGTCACCAACCCGGCCGGCAACCCGGCCCACCGGCCGCTCGAGCTGACCGACGCCGCCTTCACCATCCCCGAGAAGGCGGGCTGGCCGCGCTGGTTCGTCGCGAACGCCGACTCCAACCGGGACACCGACCGGGGCGCGGGCGACACCCGCTGGCTGATGGTCTTCGTCCGGGGCGGCGTGGACCAGCTGTGGGAGGTGGCCTACCTGAACATCGTGGCCCCGGCCGACATCCCCGCGTTCGAAACCGGCGCCGAGGGCTGGGCGGAGCCGGTCGCGCCGGACTCCGCCGCCGTCGCGGTCGCGCCGAAGAACCTGAGTGAGGAGTACGCCTCCTACCTCCAGACGGGCAGGCCGGCGCACTTCACGGCGGGCCCGCACACCTCGCTGTGGCGCGTGGAGCGCCAGAAGGTCGCCCGCCGGCCGGGACTGTCCACGCAGTTCCTCGACCAGGCCCTGGACACCGGCGACTTCGCGCCGCTGGGGCTGGCCACCGAGGACGGCGGGGCGCTGGTCTTCTTCGCGACCCGCTTCTACGACCGGCAGACGGCCGCCAAGGGCTACCGGCCGACGGTCAACCCCGATGTGCGGGCGCTGATGACCGGCGAGGTGAGGAGCACCCTCACCAAGGAGTGGGTCTCCAGCCAGGTGGTGCGGGTCAAGCCGTCCGGCGCGGCGGCGGACCAGGTCACGGTGCTCGGCCGGCTCCAGGGCGTGGTCTCGGCGACGGGCTCCTGAGCGCCGTCCGCCGCGCCGTCCGCCCGGCCGGTCAGCGGCTGAGCGGCCAGGCCACCTGGTTCCGCTCGTGCTCGCCGAGCTGGTCGGCGTGGCGCGCGCACGCGTCGGTGAGCGACTCCAGCAGCGTCAGCGGGTCGGGCAGCGGGTGCTCGGGGCCGCGCACCCAGTCCACGCCGAGCTCACCGGGCAGCCGGGCGGGCGGTACGAGGACGTAGCTGCCGCGGCAGTGCCAGCGCAGGCCCGGGTGCTCGTCCATGGTCTCGGGGTGGCAGTCCAGCTCGCACGGCCACCACTCGTCCTCGTCCTCGGGGGTGCCGCGGGTGGCGGTGAAGAAGAGCATCCGGCCGTCCCCGGACTCGGCGACCGGGCCGACCTCGACGCCGTTGTCGAGCAGCCGCCGGAGCGCGGCGCGACCGGCCTCCAGCGGTACGTCGAGGACGTCGTGGACCATGCCGGTCGCGGTGATGAAGTTGGCCTGCGGCTGGCCCTGCGCCCAGCGTTCGACCTGGGCCGGGTCGGTGGTCGACTGGGTCTGCCAGGCGAAGGAGAGGGGGTGGCGGGCGGGGGTGGGACAGCCGATGCGCTCACAGGAACACCGGTAGCCGACGGGGTGCGCGGCGGGGGCCAGGGGCAGTCCCGAGGCGGCGATGGCCAGAAGCAGCTCTTCCCGTCCCGGCGCGTCGGTGTCCGCCTGCTTCGGGCGCCGGCCCAGCCAGTGCGCCAGTTTGCTCCCCGTGCCGCGGTAGCGGCCGATACCGTCGCCCATCTATCCCCTCACACCTCTGCCGAGCCCTGCGGTCCCTGCCATGGTCCCACCATCCTGCGCCCCGGGGGACCCGCATCCCGGACCGGGGGTCGGGTGGCTGAATCCTTACGGTCACGCAGCCGGGCTCCTTGTCGGAGTCTGTCAGGGTTTGGGCGTTGTTTTGTCGGCTTTGTTCAGCGGGCGGGCCGGGGAGCGATGCCGTAGAGGGCGCATTCCACGACCTGGTCGGCGTACACGTGGGTCAGCGGCAGGGTGCGCAGCAGCCAGCGGTGGGCGAGGGGCCCGACGAACAGTTCCAGGGCCACGCGCGGATCGATGTCCCGGCGGGCCGCGCCGGCCTCCTGGGCGGCGCGCAGCCGCTCCACGTACAGCCGGAGCTGCGGCTCCAGGAGCTTCTCGACGAACTGGGCGCCCAGCTCGGGGTCGATCACACCCTCGGCCGCCAGCGCGCGGGAGGGCGCCTCGTACCGGGGGTCGTTCAGCTCGTCGACGGTGGCGCGCAGGACGAACTTCAGGTCCGCCTCCAGGTCCCCGGTGTCGGGGATCCCGCTGCCGGCGTCGCCGTTGAGGGCCTCGCTCGCCTGCGCCCCGAGGTCGAGGAACGCCTCCATGAGGACCGCCGCCTTGGACGGCCACCAGCGATAGATGGTCTGCTTGCCGACCCCGGCGCGGGCGGCGATGCCCTCGATGGTGGTCCTGGCGTAGCCGACCTCGCCGACGAGGGCGAGGGCGGCGTCGTGGATGGCCCGGCGGGAGCGCTCGCTGCGGCGGCCGGCGTCGGGCGCCTTGGGGGTGTGGGTCATGCGTCCAATCTACCAGCGATGCGAGGCGAGACGTTTCGTCTCCTGACAAGGCGGTGCGTCTCGCAGACTGGGGAACGCGCCCACCGGACGGCCGGGGACACAGCAGGAAGGAGACCCCTCATGAGCCGTGGCGCGGCGGGAAACACGCCCGGCGTCGGCGGCACCCGCAGGAAGCTCTCGGAAGGAGATCCGGGGCGACGGCGCGGGCGGCGCCGGCCGGGGCGGCGATCCGGCCGCACGGAACGGGAGTTGCCGCCGCAACTGAAGGAAGGGCGTACGGCACCCGGCGCCTCGTGAGCGCCGTGATGAACCACCCGTACGGTCCACTGCGCGAAGGCTCCGCACGGCGCACCATGGCTTGCACGCACAACCGTGCGCCCCGCCGCCCGTGAGGAGCCTTCGTTGCCTCGTGACGCGTCACCCCGCCGCTACCTGATGTGCCCACCCGCGCACTTCAGGGTGACCTACTCCATCAACCCCTGGATGGACCCGGCGAAACCGGTCGATCTGCCGCTGGCCATGGCCCAGTGGGAGGACCTGCGCGACCGGTACCTGAGCCTCGGCCACACCGTCGAGCTGCTCCAGCCACGCGCCGACCTGCCCGACATGGTGTTCGCCGCCAACGGGGCGACCGTCATCGACGGACGGGTGCTGGGCGCCCGGTTCGCCTATCCGGAGCGCGCCGCCGAGGCCGCGGCGCACCGGGAGTGGTTCCGCGCCCACGGCTTCACCGAAGTGCGCGAGCCCGACCACATCAACGAGGGCGAGGGCGACTTCGCGGTCACCGCCTCGTACGTCCTGGCCGGCCGGGGCTTCCGTTCCAGTCCGCTCTCGCACGCCGAGGCACAGGAGTTCTTCGGCCGGCCGGTGATCGGTCTGGACCTGGTGGACCCCCGCTACTACCACCTGGACACGGCCCTGTGCGTACTGGACGACGCGGCCGACGAGGTCATGTACTACCCGGGCGCGTTCGCACCCGGCAGCCGCGCCGTGCTCGCCCGGCTCTTCCCCGACGCGCTGATCGCCGAGGAAGCGGACGCGGCGGCGCTCGGGCTGAACGCGGTGAGCGACGGCCGGCACGTCCTGCTGCCGCAGGCCGCCGTGGGGCTGCTGCGGCCGTTGCGGAAGCGCGGCTTCGAGCCGATCGGGATGGACCTGGGCGAACTGCTCAAGGGCGGTGGCAGCGTGAAGTGCTGTACGCAGGAGCTGCGGACGGCCGGCCCGGGCCCGCGGATCTGAGGGACCCCTGCCCGGCCGGGCGGGGGCGGCGGCCCGGTGGCCCGGTCGCGCGCGACGGGGCCACCGGGCGCGGCCGTCAGTCCTCCAGCCGGATGACGTAGAGGGCGATGTCGCCCTGCAGCGTGATGTCGGCCTGGCCCTCGGCCCCCGCGTACTTGCCCGTACCACCCGTGATCGCCGACTTGCCGCCGTGCGGCAGCTTGCCGACGCGGTCGATCGCGTCGGTCAGGCTGATGCTTCCGTCGTCGGTGCGCAGGACGCGGTGGCAGAGGGCGACGTGGCCGTCGTTCCGCACCTCGACGGCGCCGCAGTGCGAGAACGCGTCACCGATCTTCTTGCCCGGCTTGCCCTTGATGTTGGTGTACAGGTGCGAGTGGATGGTCCAGTCGGCGCCGACCCGCACCTGCTTCGGCCGGGTGTCGGTCCTCTTGACCGTCAGCCAGCTCAGCACCCGTGCCGTCTCCTCGGTCTCCTTCGGCACGGGCCCGGGAGCCGCGGCGGCGGTGACGGTCAGAGCGGTGGTGGCGAGCATCGCGGTGGCCGCGGTGATCAGGGTCGCGGTGAAGCGGCGGCCGGCACGGGAACGTGGCACGGGACCTCCAGGGTGAGGGGATGGGAGCGAGCCCACCCCAACCCTCCGGACCGCCGGACGGCAATGGTCCCGGGCACCAAGTCACCCGCGCGGTCGCGCCCGGTCACCCCATCAGCGGCGTCCGCTCAAGCCGGCGGCCACTCATCGCCCCAGGCCGCGTCACGGGCCTCCTTGTACAGGGCGCCGTGCCGCTTGGTGACCGTGTCGCGGCGCAGCCCGTCGTCCTCGGTGCACAGGTCCAGCAGCACCTGGCCCTTGCGGATCTGCGGCCTGCGGACCACCCGGGCCGGGGCGGGCGTCAGCGCGGCGGCGGACCCTCCGGCGGGGCGCAGCCGGTCCTCGGGGACGGTCGCCACCACGTAGCTGAACTTCTCGTCCTCGTACGCCAGTGAACCCCCCTTGACCTGCCGGTGCAGGGAGGAACGGCTGACCCGCGCGGCGAAGTGGCACCAGTCGCTGCCCGGCTCGATGGGGCAGGCCCGGCTGTGCGGGCACGGCGCCGCCACCCGCAGGCCGGCCGCCACGAGCCGGTCGCGGGCGGCGATGATCCGCTGGTAGCCGTCGGGGGTGCCCGGTTCCACGATCACGACGACCCGCGCGGCGCGCGCGGCCTCGGTGACGACGGCGGCCCGGTCCCGCTCGGTGAGCTCCTTCAGGACGTAGGAGACGGTCACCAGGTCGGTGTCCTCGACGCGCAGCGACGCGCTGATCCTGGCCCGCCGCCAGGCGGCCCGGCCCAGCGACGCGACCCCCGAGGCGGCGGCCAGCTCCCGGCCGAGCGCCAGCGCGGGCTCGGCCCAGTCCAGCACGGTGGTGTGCGGCGCGGCCTCCTCCCACGCCTCGGCGACCGCCCAGCTCGCCGCGCCGGTGCCGCCCCCGATGTCGGTGTGGGTGCCCGGCGTCCACTGGGGCACCGCGTCCCGCAGCGCGCCCAGTGCGGCCCGTACCGCCTCGAACGTCGCCGGCATCCGGTACGCGGCGTACGCGACGACGTCGGAGCGGTCGCGCAGTACGGGGGCGTCGGTGGGGGTGGTCCCGCGGTAACTGGCGATGAGCCGGTCGACGGCCTGCGCGGCCTGCGTCGGGGGCAGCCCGTCCAGCAGACCCGCCAGGGTCGCGCGCAGCGCTTCCGCGGTGGGGAGTGAGGCGTTCACCGACCCATCGTAGGCGCCCGCCCCGGCCCTTCCGGCCGGGCCGCCGGCGGTCCGGACCGGCCGGAACGGCATCCTTCGCGAACTGCTCCACGCGGTACGGCGGTTGCTACCCTGACGGCCACTGATCCGGCGGCCCGCTCACGGGGGGACCATGAGACAGAGGATCGCGCGCCTGGCCCTGCCGGCCGGCTCGGCCGTCCTGGCGCTGCTGGTCCTGCTGGCCGTGCTGGCCACTCGCGGCGGCGCCCCGGACGGGACCGCCCCGGACGGGGCCGGCGCCGGGGCGGCGGAGCGCCCGGTGCGCACGGGCCCGGCGCCGGTGACCCCGCTCACCGTCCCCGCCGGGTACGACACCGGGCGCGGCTGGGAGGCCGACGGCGTCTCCGCCGAGTACGCCGTGGCCGAGGCCGCCGGGCTGATCGCGTACCTGGAGCGGACCGGTGAGCACCGCTACCGGCTGCGCACCCTGCACACGGCGGGCGGGCGGCCCGGCTGGTCGGGCCGGCCCTGGCGCCCGCTGGGCGGCCCGGACGACACGCCGCGCCTGCTGGTGGTGACCAAGGAGGACCGGCAGTACTTCGTGACCTGGTCGTACGGCAGGGCCGGCGGGGATCCGCTGTCGGCCGCCGACGCGTTCGTCTCGCTCGACGTGTACGACGCCGCCGACGGCGCCCGCCGGCGGGTGGAGGTGCCCTGGGCCGATGTGCCCAGGGTGACCGGCACCGGGCCGGGCGTGCTGATCACCGACGGCAGGGCACGCGGCACGGTCGTCGCCCCGGACACCGGCGAGGTGACGGCGGTCCCGCCGGGCCGGCTCGGCCACCCCGCGGGCTGCGCCGAGTGCCGCCGGCTGACCGAGCTGCGCGCGGTGACGTCCAAGGGACTGCTGGTGAGCGGGGCGAGGGGCTTCTGGGTGCCGGGGCGCTGGTTCAGCCGCGGCCGCCCACCCGCGGGCGCCGACCCGGCGAGCGGGGTGCCCGCGTCGGTGACCCAGGGGCACGTCCTGGCCCGGTGGCAGCCGCGGAAGGGCACCGCGCGGGCCGCCACCCACGACATCTGGGCGGTGCACGACACGGCGACCGGGCGGCCGCTGGTGAAGGCGGAGTGCCGCCGGCCGGCGATCGAGCCGGGCGAGCAGCCCCGGGCCCTGGTCTCACCCGGGGGCCGGTACCTGATCGCCGGTAGCCTCGCCTTCGACCTCGACGCCCGGACCGGGCGCTGCTTCGAAGGGGCGGACGGCACCGGGCCGCTCACCCTGGCCACCGCCACCGACCGGGGCGTGGTGTACGGCGCGACCGGTGCCCGGGGGGCGGCCGACGCCCTGGCGGGCGGGGGCAGCCCGGTGGCGGTCGACCTGGCCACCGGGGTGCCCCGGGCACTCGCCCCGAACGTCCGGCTGCCGGCCGCCGAGGTGGGCGGCACCGGGCTGTTCCGCTGGACGGACCCACGGGGCCGGGTCCATCTGACCGGCTACCGGTGGCGCGGCTAGCGGGCCGGGGTCACTCCTGACGGGACGCCTCCTCACGGGCCTGCCAGGGCCGGCACAGCCCGAGGAAGCACGCCACCGCGCCCAGCGCGCAGACCAGTTGCACCACCGCCATCGGCACCGCCGTCGCCTCGCCCGCGACGCCGACGAGCGGTGAGGCCACCGCGCCGACGAGGAACGACGACGTACCGAGCAGCGCGGCGGCCGAACCGGCGGCGTGCGGGGTGCGCATCAGGGCCTGCGCGTTGGTGTTGGGCAGCGCCAGGCCCATCGCCGACATCAGCACGAACAGCCCGGCCGCGACCGGCACCAGGCCCACCTCGCCGAAGGCCCCGCCGGTCATCAGCAGCAGCGCGACGGAGGCCAGTGCGATCACGGCGAGGCCCGCGCCCAGCGCCTTGTCCGGACTGACCCGGCCCACCAGCAGCTTGCCGTTGATCTGCCCGACCGCGACCAGACCGACCGAGTTCAGCCCGAAGAGCAGGCTGAAGGTCTGCGGGGAGGCTCCGTAGATCTCCTGGACGACGAACGGCGAGGCGGAGATGTACGCGAAGAGCGCGGCGAACGCCAGTGCCCCGGCCAGGGTGTAGCCGGCGAAGACCCGGTCGGCGAGCAGTCCGCGCATGGTGCGCAGCGCCGCGCCGACGCCGCCGCCGTGCCGCCGCTCGGGCGGCAGGGTCTCGTCCAGCCACTTCCACACCACGAGGGTGAGCAGGGCCCCGACACCGGTCAGCACGTGGAAGACCCCGCGCCAGTCGGTGACCCGCAGCACTTGGCCGCCGATCAGCGGGGCGATGACCGGCGCGGTGCCGGAGATCAGCATGAGGGTGGAGAAGAACCGGGCCATCGCCATGCCGTCGTACAGGTCACGGACCATCGCGCGGGCGATCACGATGCCGGCCGCTCCCGCGAGCCCCTGGAGCAGCCGGAAGGCGATGAGCAGTTCGACGCCGGGGGCGAACGCGCAGACGGCGGTGGCGGCGACGTACACGAGCATGCCGATGAGCAGCGGCCGGCGGCGCCCCCACTTGTCGCTCATCGGGCCCACGACGAGCTGCCCGAGCGCCATGCCGGCGAGGCAGGCGGTCAGGGTGAGCTGGACGGTGGCGGCCGGCGCGTCCATGGCCCGGGTGACCTGGGGCAGGGCCGGGAGGTACATGTCCATGGACAGCGGCGGCAGCGCGGTGAGGCCGCCGAGGAGGAGGGTGACGAGCAGCCCCGTCCGGCGGGCGGCACCAGGGGCGCCGGACGGGGCCGCGGCTGCCGCCGGGGCGGGAGGCGCGGTGGCCGCCGGGGGCGCGGCCGGGGCGGGCTCGGCCGGTATGTGTCCTGGTGTGCTGGGGCCGCGCTCCGGCATCTCGTCTCCTGTCCTGGGGTGCGCGCCCATGCTCTCAGGCCGGCGGGACTGGTTGAAACATCAAGGGACCAGTGATGGGTCACACCGGCCGCAGGCCCGGGTCACCCGCCTCGGTGACGAAGGACGCGGCCGTGGCGACCGGGGCGCCGGGCGTGGTGACGGCCGGGACCGTACGGAAGTCCGCCCGCGCCCGCTCGGGGGTCAGGCTGATCCGTACGTAGCCGCGCCGGCCGTTGTAGAACCTCAGGTGCGGGTTGGCCTGGGTGAGGGCGGCCCAGTTGGCGGGCCGGTCGGCACCGTCCTTGCCGCTGGTGACGGAGGTGGCGACGAACTCGGTGCCGACGGTGCGCGAGGCGGGGTCGTCGAAGTCGGCCTTGAGGTCGAAGGCGTAGCCGACGTGCACGTCGCCGGTCAGGACGACGAGGTTGTCCACCCCGGCGGCGGCGGCGCCGTCCAGGATCCGCCGGCGCGAGGCGGGGTAGCCGTCCCAGGCGTCCATGGAGAGCTTGAAGTCGGGGGTGGGGACGTTGCGCCGCCGGGCGAAGGTGACCTGCTGGGGCAGGACGTTCCACACCGCGTCCGACGCGCGCCAGCCGTCCAGCAGCCAGCGCTCCTGCGCGGCGCCGGTCATGGTGCGGGCGGGGTCCTCGGACTCGGGGCCCGGGGTCTGCCAGCCGTCGCCGTACGCCTGGTCGGAGCGGTACTGGCGGGTGTCGAGGATGTCGAACTGGGCGAGGCGTCCGAACCTCAGCCGCCGGTACAGCCGCATGTCCGGCCCGTGGGGCCGCTGGGGTGCGCGCAGCGGCTGATTCTCCCAGTACGCGCGGTAGGCGGCGGCCCTGCGCAGCAGGAACTCCTCGGGCGGTACGTCGTTCTCCGGGGTCCCGCCCGCGTAGTTGTTCTCGGTCTCGTGGTCGTCCCAGGCGACCACGAAGGGATGGGCGGCGTGGGCGGCCCTCAGGTCCGGGTCGGACTTGTAGAGCCCGTACCGCAGCCGGTAGTCCTCCAGCGTGACGGTCTCCCGGTTGAAGTGGGCGGGCAGCCGGCGGTCGGTGTAGGCCCGGGCCCCGCCGGTCGCGTTGACGGCGTACTCGTACAGGTAGTCGCCGAGGTGGAGGACGGCGTCGAGGTCCTCGTCGGCGAGGTGCCGGTGCGCGGTGAAGTACCCGTCGTGGTACGCCTGGCAGGACACGGCGGCCAGTCTCAGCTCCGTCACCCGGGCGCCGGGGCGGGGTGCGGTGCGGGTACGGCCCGCAGGGCTGACCCAGGCGCCCGCGCGGAAGCGGTAGTGGTACACCCGGCCCGGGGCGAGGCCGGTGACCTCGACGTGGACGCTGTGGTCGAACTCGGGGTGGGCGGTGGCCAGGCCGCGTCTGACGACCCGGGTGAACCGGTCGTCGTGGGCGAGCTCCCAGCGCACCGCGACCCGGGCGGGGGGCAGGCCACCGCCGGGCTCGTAGGGGCGGGGCGCCAGACGGGTCCACAGCAGGACGGAGTCCGGCAGCGGGTCACCCGACGCCACGCCCAGCGTGAACGGGTCCTCGGTGATCCGCCGGGCGGCCGCCGGCTCGGCGGCGTGCGCCGTCCGGCCGGTGCCCGGCAGGTCGACGGCGAACGCGAGGGCGGCGGCGGCCCCGGTGGCGGTGAGGAACCCCCGGCGGCCGAAGTGACGGGCGGCGGCGCGGAGTTCCGGCGAGTACGGCGATGCGGGTGTCATGGGCTCTCCCTGGCGACGGTTGCCGTGCCATTGGAGTCCTACGCCTTGTCGGGTACACAACATCCACATGTCGGCCATATGAGTTCCCGGTGCCGGGCGGTCCCGTACGCTGCGCGTCCATGGATCCGGTACGGAAGATCGCGGTGGTGACGGGGGCCGGCTCGGGCATCGGCCGGAGTGTGGCGGTGGCCCTGGCGCAGGCGGGCTGGACACCGGTGCTGGCCGGCCGCCGGGCGGAGCCGCTGGCCGGGACGGCGGAGCTGACCGGCCGCGACGACACCCTGTGCGTCCCGACCGACGTCACCTCGCCGGACGCGGTCGGCGCGCTCTTCGCCGCCGTGCGCGACCGGTACGGCCGGGTGGACCTGCTCTTCAACAACGCGGGCAGCTTCGCCGGCGGCGGCACCCCGGTCGAGGACCTGGACCACGACACCTGGCGCGCGGTCGTCGACGTCAACCTGACCGGGGCGTTCCTGTGCGCGCGGGAGGCGTTCCGCCTGATGAAGGAGCAGACGCCGGGCGGCGGCCGGATCATCAACAACGGCTCGATCTCGGCTCACTCCCCCAGACCGCACTCGATCGCGTATACGGCGACCAAGCACGCGGTGACCGGGCTGACCAAGTCGCTGTCCCTGGACGGACGCCCCTACCGCATCGCGTGCGGCCAGATCGACGTCGGCAACGCCGCGACGGAGATGACGCGGCACATGCGGGACGGCATCCTCCAGGCCAACGGCGAACTGGCCCCGGAACCGGTGATGGACGTGGCGGACGTCGCCCGGACGGTCGCCCACATGGCCTCGCTCCCACTGGAGGCGAACATCCAGTTCGCGACGGTGATGGCCACGACGATGCCGTACATCGGCCGCGGCTAGCGCCTCCGGCGGCGCGCCCGGCCCGCCCCTCCGACCGGCGATGCCGCGTGGCCGCGCGCCGTCGTCGCCGGCGCCCGGCCGGGCGCCGGAGCCGTGGGGCCCGGCGGTCACCGCGCCGCGCACGGGAACAACCGGCCCCGCCGGAGGGGTTGCCGCAGCATGACGACCACTCCGCGCCCGCGCCCCGAGATCCTCCGCTACACCGCCTTCTCCGGCGATCCCGGTGGCGGCAACCCCGCCGGGGTCGTCCTGGACGCCTCCGGGCTCGGGGACGACGACATGCGGGCGATCGCCGCCGAGCTCGGATACAGCGAGACCGCGTTCCTGACCGCGCCGCCCGAGGGGCACGCCGGGGCCGCCGACGGGCGGGCGTTCACCATCCGCTACTTCAGCCCCAGGGCCGAGGTGCCGTTCTGCGGGCACGCCACGGTCGCCACGGCCGTCGCGCTCGGTGAGCGCATCGGCCCCGGGGACCTGGAGTTCACCACGCCCGTCGGCACCGTCCCGGTGACGGTGAGCGCCGAGGGCGGCGCGCTGCGGGCCACGCTGACCAGCGTGGAGCCACGCGTCGAGGAGGCCGCCGACACGGACGTCCAGGAGGCCCTGGCCGCACTCGGCTGGGCGGCGGCCGAGCTGGACCCGGCGCTCGCGCCCCGGATCTCCTTCGCGGGCGCCCGCCACCTCGTGCTCGCCGCGGCGACCCGCGAGCGGCTGGCGGACCTGTCGTACGACTTCGCCCGCCTGGAGGCACTGATGCACCGCCTGGACCTGACGACCGTGCAACTGGTGTGGCGCGCCTCGGAGACGGTCTTCCACGTCCGCGACCCGTTCCCGGTCGGCGGCGTGGTCGAGGACCCGGCGACCGGCGCGGCAGCCGCGGCGTTCGGCGCGTACGCCCGTGAGCTCGGCCTCGTCCCCGACACGGCGGTCCTCACCCTCCACCAGGGCGAGGACATGGGGCGCCCCGGCGTCCTGACCGTGGAGCTGCGCGCCGGCGAACCGCGCGTCCGGGTCTCGGGCACGGGCGCCCGCATCGGCTGACCGACCGGCCGCGCCCTCGCGGGCCCCCGGCTTCCGGGCCTGCCCGGCAGCCAGGCACGCGGGGGCACGCGGCCGGTGCCGGGCACGGGGCCGGTGCCGGTGGGTGGGCGGGTCTGCGCCCGGTACGGTTCTTCGATCCTGAGCGGGAGTCGTTCGCCGAGTTCATCGCCCACGATGAGAGATGGACCGTCTGCCAGGGCGGTCCCGTGGCTTTCGCGAGGATCGGGCAGCTCCGCGCCGTACTCCTTTGAGCAGCGGCGACCCACGTGGGGCGCATCTGCACCTGGACGGTCCCGGGCGATCCAGCGCTGGAACGGACGCATGTGGGAGCCATACGGTTTCGCGGCGAACCTCGCGGAGACGAGGCGCGTCCTGTTCCCCCACACCGGGTGGCCCCTTCCCCTGGGCCGACACCGGAACCCGGCCCCGGGGCCGGCAAGCACCACAAGCCTCAGGCGCCGCGACAGCCCGACATCGGGCCAGCCGCTGGCCTGCGTTTTCGCTGGTCAGAAGCCCAAGGGGCAGACGAGTCGGGCTGTACGCCGGGTTCTGTGCCCCGGGACCTCGCGGTCGTCGGGGCGACGGCCATCCATCTAGGACCGGCGTTGCCGCCGGTCTCGTGCGGTCTACCCGCGGACTCGGGCGGGCAGCCCTCGAACGTCCGCGCAGGGCCACTGTCGCCAGCGGCCCCTCTTGACCTTGCTCCGGGTGGGGTTTACCTAGCCGCCTGAGTCACCTCAGGCGCTGGTGGTCTCTTACACCACCGTTTCACCCTTACCGGGGACCGAGGTCCCCGGCGGTCTGCTTTCTGTGGCACTGTCCCGCGGGTCACCCCGGGTGGGCGTTACCCACCACCCTGCCCTGTGGAGCCCGGACGTTCCTCGGGAAGATCCGTGAGGATCTCCACGCGGCCGTCCGCCCGGCTCGTCTGCCGTGCCGACCATGCTACCCGGCGCGCGGGACCTACCGGGCCCCGGCCAAACCGCGGAACCGGGGAACCGCAGAACCGGGGAACGCGAAACCCGGAACCCGCAACGCGGAGCGCGGAACACCGTCGGGCTGTCGGCGCCCGTGACCGCCGTGACGCCGCCGGGACGCCGGTACCCGGCGCACACCGTCCGCGCTCACGCCGACAAGGCCCGGCGCCCGGGCGCCGCCGTGGCGGAGGTGCTCACGCGGGCTCGAACAGCGCCTTCGCCGTGCCCGGGTCGGCCCGGGTGAGCCGGACCCGCAGCCGCTCGCCCAGCGGCAGCGGCGTGGTGCCGCCCTCGACGCGGGCCACCACCGCCGGGTCCTCCAGGTGGACGGTGCCCACCGCCGGGTCGTTGTCCTTCACGTCGACCACGTACGCGTCGAAGACCTCCCCCACCCGGTCCTTGAGCAGGGCGGCCTCCACCAGGTCGACGCACTCCCGCTCGACACCGTTCGCGCGCCGGGAGCCGCGCGCCATCTCCTCCGGGAGGGCGGGCAGCGCCGCCAGTACCCACTCGGGCGGCTCCCGTCCGGCGGCGGCGGCCAGGCACAGCTCGCCCGCGTAGCGGTCGACCAGCCTGCGCAGCGGCGCGGTGCAGTGGGTGTACTCGTCGGCGACGGCGGCGTGCACGGCGGGGCTGGGGACGTTCCCTCCGGTGAAGACGGTGTAGCCGGCGCCGCGCAGCAGGGTCGTGCAGTCCTGGAGGAAGGCCGCGTGCCGGGTGTCGCTCGGGTCCAGGGAGCGGACGAGCGCGGCGTACGAGACGTGGTGCGGCCAGTCGACGTCGAGGGCGTGCGCCGAGCGGCGCAGCCGGGCCACCGCGCCGTCGGGGGCGGTCGGCAGGGTGCGCAGGACGCCGATGCCGGCGGCGATCATCAGGTCGGCCGCACAGGCACCGGTCAGCAGGGAGATCTGGGCGTTCCAGGCGTCGGCGGGGCGGGGCGCGCGGTAGGCGAGGGCGTAGGAGTGGTCGCGCTGGACGATCTCCTGCTCGGGGACGGCCAGGGAGATCCCGCCGCGTTCGGCCTCCAGCCGTTCGCGGAGCCGGCCGATGTCACGCAGCAGGGCGACCGGCTCCTCGGCGGTGCCGGAGTCGATCCGCCGCTGCACCTCCGCGTAGTCGAACCGGGCCCGGCTGCGCACCAGGGCGCGGCGTACGCCGGTCGTGACCGGGCGGCCGTGCGCGTCGAGGTCGATGCGCCACAGCAGGGCGGGCACGGCCCGGCCGGGCAGCAGGCTGGCGGCGCCCTCGGACAGGACGGCGGGGTGGAGCGGGACGCGGCCGTCGGGGAGGTACAGGGTCTGGACACGGCGGTGCGCCTCGGCGTCGACGGCACCGCCGGGCGTGACGAACGCGGCGACGTCGGCGATGGCGTAGTGGACGCGGTAGCCGCCGCCGGGGCGGCGGGCGAGGTGCATCGCCTGGTCCAGGTCGGTGGAGCCGGGCGGGTCGACGGTGAACAGCGGCAGGTCCGTCGCGTCGTGGTCCGGCGGGCGGGGCGCCTTCGCGGCGGTCTCCGCCTCGGCGAGCACGGCGGCCGGGAAGGCGCCGGGGAGGTCCAGTTCGGTGCGCAGCGCGCGCAGGGCGGCCCGCAGGGGGGCCTCGGCTGCGCCGGTCACGCGGATGTGGCGGCGGGGCATGGACCGAGCCTATGGCGCGGGGCGGCACTTTGTACGCTGGCGCCGGTGGGGCCGCACCCCTGCCACCGGTTCCGCCGTCCCCCGGCCTTCCGGTCCTCCGGTCCTCCGGTCTTCCGGCCCTGCCGTCTTTCCCGTGCGTACGAAGGAGAACCACCGTGCTCGTGCTGTTGCCGCCCTCCGAGGGCAAGGCCGTCCCGGGACGAGGCGCGCCGCTGGACCCGGCGGCGCTGTCGCTGCCGGGGCTCTCCCGGGCGCGGGCGGCCGTACTGGAGGAGCTGGTGGAGCTGTGCTCGGCGGACCAGGACAAGGCCCGCGAGGTGCTGGGGCTGAGCGAGGGGCTGCGCGGCGAGGTGGCGAAGAACACCGGGCTGCGGACGGCGGCGGCGCGGCCGGCCGGGGAGATCTACACGGGTGTGCTCTACGACGCGCTGGGCCTCGCCACGCTGGACGCGGCGGCCGGACGGCGGGCCCGGCGGTCCCTGCTGGTCTTCTCCGGCCTGTGGGGGGCCGTGCGGGTGGACGACCGCATCCCGTCGTACCGCTGCTCGATGGGGGTGAGGCTGCCGGGACTCGGCGCGCTGGGCGCCTACTGGCGCGAGCCGATGGCGGCGGTACTGCCGGAGGCGGCGGGCGACGGGCCGGTGCTGGACCTGCGGTCGGCGGCCTACGCGTCGGCGTGGAAGCCGAAGGGCGAGCTCGCCGGGCGTACCGCGACGGTGCGGGTGCTGCACGCCCCGACCCGCAAGGTGGTCAGCCACTTCAACAAGGCCACCAAGGGCCGGATGGTGCGGAGCCTGCTGGCGGACGGCGCCGCGCCCCGGTCGCCGGGCGAGCTGGTGGAGGCGCTGCGGGACCTGGGGTACGTGGTCGAGGCCGAGGCACCGGTGCGGCCGGGGAAGGCGTGGGCGCTGGACGTGCTGGTGGACGAGGTGCACTGACCCGACTGTTGCACTGCGTGCAACGCTCGTTGCGGGTAGTGGTGCCCGGCGCCAGGATGGCGCCCATGGCCTCCGTTCCGTCGTCCGTGCTGGACCTCGCCCCCGTCGTGCCCGTCGTCGTCATCGAGGACGCCGCCGACGCCGTACCGCTGGCGCGCGCCCTGGTCGCCGGGGGGCTGCCGGCGATCGAGGTGACCCTGCGCACCCCCGCCGCTCTGGACGCGGTCCGCGCGATCGCGGCGGAGGTGCCGGAGGCGGTGGTGGGCGCGGGCACGGTCGTCCCGGCGGCGAAGGTGGGCGACGCGGTCGCGGCCGGGGCGCGCTTCCTGGTGAGCCCGGGGTGGACCGACGCGCTGCTGGACGCCATGCGGGCGTCGGGGCTGCCGTTCCTGCCGGGTGTCTCCACGGCGTCGGAGGTGGTGGCGCTGCTGGAGCGGGGGGTGCGCGAGATGAAGTTCTTCCCGGCCGAGGCGGCGGGCGGCCGGGCCTACCTCACCTCCCTGGCCGGTCCCCTGCCGCAGGCCAGGTTCTGCCCGACGGGCGGCATCTCCGCCGCCTCCGCGCCCGCCTATCTGGCCCTTTCCAACGTGGGCTGCGTCGGGGGTACGTGGATGGTGCCGCCCGACGCCGTCGCGGCGAGGGACTGGGCCCGGGTGGAGTCCCTGGCGCGCGGGGCGGCGGCGCTGCGGCCGTGAGGCGGTGGGCCGCCGGTGGGCGGGGCCGGTTCAGCGCAGGTGCGAGGTGTCGTTCAGCAGGCGGACCGAGGCGTTGCCGTCCCGGTAGTAGGCCACCGCCGAGAGGGACGCGGCGGACAGCTCCATCCGGAAGAGCGACTCCGGCGGTGCGCCCAGGGCGAGCCGGACCAGGGTCTTGATCGGCGTGACATGCGTGACCAGCAGCACCGTGCGGCCGGCGTGACGGGCGGTCAGCCGGTCCCGGGTGGCCGCCACCCGGCGGGCGACCGCGGCGAAGGACTCGCCACCACCTGTGGGCGCCGCCCTCGGGGACGCCAGCCAGGCGTCCAGGTCCTCGGGGTGGCGCTCCCGTACCTCGGCGAACGTCAGGCCCTCCCAGGCGCCGAAGTCCGTCTCGCGCAGGCCGTCCTCGATCCCGACGTCCAGGCCCAGGCGGGCCGCGATCGCTCCGGCCGTCTGGCGGCACCGGAGCAGCGGCGAGGAGACGATCTCCTGGATGGTGCCGCGCGCGGCCAGCGCCGCGGCGACCGCTTCGGCCTGCCGCCGTCCCACCGCCGACAGCTCGGGGTCGCCGCCCCCGCTGCCGGAGAACCGCTTCTCCGGCGTGAGCGCGGTCTCGCCGTGCCGCAGCAGTACGAAGGTGGCCGGCGCGCCCAGGTCGGCGGCGGCCCATCCGACGGGCGGCGTCGCCCGGGTCGCGGCCTCCGCGGTCGCCGCAGCGGAAACGGCTTCGGCGGTGGGGTCCGTCCCGGCCGCCGGCGCGGGGGCGGCACCCGCAAGCGTGTCACCCGCCGGTGCGGAGCCCGACGCCGCGGTCCGCGCCGACGCGGCACCCGGCACCGCCCGGCCGGACGACACCGACGACTCCGCGCCGGCCGGCCCGGGGGCCGCGGACACGGCACCGGCACCCGCGCCCGGCGGCGCCGTGCCGGCCAGGGCCGCGCGGGCCCGCGCCGCACCCGCCGCCGCGTCGCCCACCACCCGGGCCGCGCCCGCGTCGAGGGCGGCCGTGGAGGCGGCGGGCCGCCACCGCTCGCCGCGCTTCCCGGCGTCCATCGCCTCGTTGGCGAGCCGGTCGGCGTGCTTGTTCCGCTCGCGCGGGATCCACTCGTAGGTGACCTGGCGGGCCGGGAACACCGCGGCGGCCTCCGCCGCCAGCGGCTTCATGTCCGGGTGCTTGATCTTCCAGCGGCCGGACATCTGCTCGACGACCAGCTTGGAGTCCATCCGGACGCGGACCGCCGCGCCGGGCGCGAGCTCGCGCGCCGCCCGCAGGCCCGCGATAAGCCCCTTGTACTCGGCCACGTTGTTGGTGGCCACGCCGATGTACTCGGCCGCCTCCGCCAGCGGCTCGCCCGACACCGGGTCCAGGACCACCGCCCCGTACCCGGCCGGCCCCGGGTTGCCCCGGGAGCCGCCGTCGGCCTCGACGATGAGCTCCCGCACCTCCGTCATTACAGGCCCGACTCCGACGTCCGGACCAGGATCCGACGGCAGTTCTCGCACCGTACGACGGTGTCGGGCGCGGCGGCCCGCACCTCGTTGATCTCGGTGATGTTCAGCTCGATGTGGCAGCCCTCGCAGCGGCGCTGGTAGAGCCGGGCGGCGCCGACCCCGCCGTGCTGGCCGCGCAGCTTCTCGTACAGCTTCAGCAGGTCGGCCGGGACGGAGCCGGCCACCAGTTCGCGCTCCTTGGTGGCGGACGCGGTCTCGGCGTCCAGCTGCTCCTCCGCCTTGTCGCGGCGCCCGGTGGCGTCGTCGACCTTCGCCTGGACGGAGGCGGCCCGCTCGGTCAGCTCGGCGATCCGCGCCTGCGCGGACTCGCGGCGCTCCATGACCTCCAGGACGACGTCCTCCAGGTCGCCCTGGCGCTTGGCGAGGGAGACGATCTCCCGCTGGAGGTTCTCCAGGTCCTTGGGCGAGGAGACCGCCCCGGAGTCCAGCCGCTGCTGGTCGCGCGCGGCGCGCTGGCGGACCTGGTCGACGTCCTGCTCCGCCTTGGTCTGCTCGCGGGCGCAGTCGCTCTCCTCGGTCTGCGCGGCGACCAGCAGGTCCCGGAGCTGCGTGAGGTCCTTGTTCAGCGACTCGATCTCGGCGTGCTCGGGCAACGAGTCGCGCTTGTGGGCGAGCTGGGACAGTCGTACGTCGAGGGCCTGGACGTCGAGGAGTCGGATCTGGTCGGCGGGCGCGGCGTTCAGTTGGGGGCTCCAGGGGAGGTGTGGTGGGCGGACCAGGGGTCGGTGACCGTCTTCGAGACGTGGACCCGCAGGCCCCAGCCGTGACGGTCGGAAATCTCGTCGAGCTGGGCGGCGGCCAGCTCGCACCAGGGCCACTCGGTGGCCCAGTGGGCGGCGTCGACCAGCCCCAGCGGGGAGTGCTGGGTGGCCTCGGAGGCCGGGTGGTGGCGCAGGTCCGCGGTGAGGAAGGCGTCGACGCCCGCCGCCCGTACGGCGTCGAAGAGGCTGTCGCCGGAACCGCCGCTGACCGCGACGGTACGGACGAGGGCGTCGGGGTCGCCGGCGACCCGGATGCCCTGCGCGGTGGCGGGCAGCCGCTCCGCGGCGCGGGCGGCGAACTCCCGCAGCGTCTCCGGGACGTCGAGCTCGCAGATCCTGCCGAGCCCGTTCTCGGGTACGAGGGGGCCGGTGACGCGCAGGTCGAGCGCGCCGGCGAGGGCGTCGGAGACGCCGGGGTCGGCGGTGTCGGCGTTGGTGTGCGCCACGTGCAGCGCGATGTCGTTCTTGATCAGGGTGTGCACGACCCGGCCCTTGAAGTGGCCGGCCGCGACCGTGGTGGTCCCGCGCAGGTAGAGCGGGTGGTGGGTGACGATCAGCTGGGCGCCGAGCTCCACCGCCTCGTCGGCGATCTCCTGGACGGGGTCGACGGCGAACAGCACACGGCTGACGTCGGCGCCGGGGTCGCCGCAGACCGTGCCGACGGCGTCCCACTGTTCGGCCCGCTCAGGGGGCCAGAGGGCGTCGAGCGCGGCGATGACTTCAGACAGACGGGGCACGGGGAAAGGCTACCTGCCCCCGGTGGCCCGCCGTCCTGGCCGGGGCGCGGGCCCACCGCGCCGCGCCGGTGGAGCACATTCACACCGCCCTCCGCCGGCGAATCGGGACACGTCCGCCCTTATAGGTGAAGCCGAGCGACTCGCCCGGTTCGGCTGGGCGTGCGAAAACTAGCGTCGGTCGCTGGAGGTGACGAGTCGATGACAGTCTGTGTTGCCGAGGCCGCCTCGATGGACAGCGGCGCACGCCGGGGCACGGGGTTCACGGTCGCCGCGGACGGCGCCTACGCGGCACGGCTCGCGGGCGCCGGCGGCGCCCTGTACCCGGAGCGCTGGACGCTGGACGGGCCGGAGCCGTACGCGGTGCGGCTGCCGCTGGACCGGCCGGAGGCACCCGGTACGCAGGTGCTGCCGCTGACCGACGGGCGGGTGCTGATCGCGCGCGGGGCCGGCGGGCGGTACGCCTTCTCCCTGCTGTACCCGGCCGGGCCGGGGACCGGTGAGCTGCCGCTGGGGTCGGTGGCGGCCCCGGCGCTGCGGCTGCTCCCGCCGGCACCGGACGGGACGTCCGCCTACGCCCTGTCCGCCGGGGCGCGGTCCACCGGGATCTGGCGGGTGGCGGGCGGCGGGGCAGGGCCCGAGCACGTCGCGGAGGTGCGCGGCCGCTGCGCGGGCGGGGTGTGGCTGGACCGCGCGGGGCGGCTGCTGGCCGTGGACCGCGCGGTGGACGGCGGGCCGGTCAAGGCGGTCGCGGTCGACCTGGAGCGGGGCGGCGAGGTGACCCCGCTGCTCCAGCTCACCGACGACAGCAACGACCGGCTGCTGCTGGCCGACCCGGACAGCGGACTGCTGCTGATCCGGTCCGACGCCCCGTCACCGGGGCACGAACGGCTGGGGTGGGGGGTGCTGGGCAGCGCGCGCCCGGTGCGGTTCCCGGAGTGCCTGCGCCTGGCGGACGCGGCGGTCACACCGTTCGCGGCGCAGCCGGGCCAGGTGCTGATGCCCGAGGCGTGCGCGGTGGCGCTGCGCATCGACGCGGCGGCGGGAAGCTGGGTGGGCGTGTGGCGTCCGTCGGGGCGGCGGCTGGACCAACTGGCGCCGCCACCGGGGTGGCTGGCCGGGGCGGGGGTGTGGACGCCGGGCGGGGCGCTGCGGCTGCCGTACGCGACCCGGACGGTGCCGTGCGGGCTGGCCCGGATCGAGATGTCCGCGCAACCGCCCGTACCGCCTGGCGGCACACCACGTCCACCAGTGGAACCCGCAGGTGGGGAACCGTCCGGCCGCCCGGCGAGTCCTGCTGTGTGCAGGCCGGTGCCGCTCCAGCAGGCGCCACTCACCGGCCGCACGGCCCACGGTTAGACTCTCGGGCCGCACACATCAGCAGCGATCAACTACGGGGTGACTTCCCACATGTCTGAAGCCCGCACCGACACGACCCAGGCGCGACCGCAGGGGGACGCCGGCGGCTCCGGAAAGCACCGAGGGGGCGCGGCGGCGTCGGAGGACACCACGGTCCAGCCGCACGGCCGCCACCGCAAGGACCCGAACCACCGTTACGGGATCTGACGCCTGACCCGCGGGGCGGGGGCCGTCCGGGAAGCCCCCGGGCGGCCCTTCGCCGTTCCCGGCCCCAGGGGCCCGGGAGCGGCTCCGGCGGCCGGCCTGACGGGTCGTCACGCGATGGCCCGCACGGCCCGGCCCACCGGGCGGGCGGTGCCGGGGGCGGCCCCCTACGCCTCCTCCCGGCGCGGCAGCCACAGCAGCATCAGCACGGCGCCCGCCAGCAGGATGCCCGCGCCGGTGCGGAAGGCCAGCGCGTACCCGGCCGTCAGGGCCTCCGGCCCCGTGCCGCCCGCCGTGCGCGAGGCGGCCACCGTCGACAGGACCGCCAGGCCCAGCGCGCCGCCCATCGTCCGGGAGGTGTTGACCAGGCCGGAGACCAGGCCGGCGTCACCGGGCGCGGCGCCGGAGGTGGCCAGCGAGGCGAGCGGGGTGATGACCAGCCCCGTGCCCAGCAGCATCAGCACGCCGGGCCCCAGGATCACCGTCGCGTACGACCCGTGCGCGTCCATGAGGGACTGCCAGCCCATGCCGGCGGCGGCGATCACAGTGCCGGTCACCGCGAGGCCGCGCGCACCGGTCCGGGGCATCAGCCGGGGCGCCAGCTTGGAGCCGACGACGACACTGATCGAGCTGGGCACCAGGGCGAGCCCGGCCTCCAGCGGTGTGTAGCCGAGGGCGTTCTGGGCGTACACGGTCATGAAGAACCACATGGCGAACGAGGCCGAACCGCTCACCAGCATCGACACATTGGCCGCCGTCACCACCCGCGACCGGAACACCTTCAGCGGCATGAGCGCCTCCCGGGTCCGCGCCTCCACCGCGACGAAGGCGGCCAGCAGGGCCACTCCGGACAGCAGCGGCAGCAGCGTCGCGGGCGCGGTCCAGCCGGACTCCTCGGTCTGCACGATGCCGTACGCGAGGGCCGCCAGGCCGCCGGTGGCCAGCACCGCACCGGGCAGGTCCAGCCGCCGCCCGGCGTGCTCCCGGCTCTCGCGCACCCAGAACGCGGCGCCGACCAGCACCAGGACACCGACGGGAACGTTGATCAGCAGCACCCAGCGCCAGGAGAGCAGGTCGGTCAGGACGCCGCCGACCAGGCCGCCGGCCGCGCCGCCGCCGGCGCCCACCGCCGACCAGGTGCCGATGGCGCGGGTCCGGGCACGGCCGGGCGGCACGGCTCCGGTCACGATGGTGAGGGTGGCGGGCGCGAGCACCGCCGCGCCCAGGCCCTGCGCGGCACGGGCGGCGAGCAGTTGCCAGCCCTCCTGGGCGAACCCGCCGGCCGCCGACGCGGCGGTGAACAGCCCGAGCCCCACCAGGAACATCCGCTTGCGCCCGAACAGGTCGGCGGCGCGCCCGCCGAGCAGCATGAAGCCGGCGAAGGCGATCGAGTACGCGTTGAGGACCCATTGCAGCCCGATGGCCGACAGCCCGAGGTCGGTGCGCATGGAGGGGAGCGCCACATTGACCACGGAGACGTCGAGGACGACGAGGAACTGACCGGCGCAGGCGGCCACCAGCACCGCCCAGGTGCGGTCGGGGCGTGCGGAGTTGGCGGATATCGGGGCGCTGTCGGTGTCGGTACGGGGCTGAGCCATGCGTGTCATGGTGGCAGCTGGTGGGTGGCCCGTACATCCGGCCAATGTCGTACCTCGGCGGGACCGAGGGCCTGGTCCGGTTACGGCGGAGGTCCCGGCCGACGGACCGGGGCCCACCGGCCCCGGCGGCGGGCGCACGGGCCCGGTACGGCAGCATGGGCCGCCCACAGACCGGCACCACCAGGAGGAACCGCCCATGGCCGCCCCCGCCCCCGCGACGCTCGCCGCATTCGAGGCCGCCAAGGGCTTCATGCCCGTGACCGAGGGCCTGGCGCTGTACGCGGCGGCCACCGAGGCCGCGCGGATCGGGCTGCCGCTGCTGGAGGTCGGCACCTACTGCGGGCGCTCGACCATCCTGCTGGCCGACGCGGCCAGGCGGGCGGGCACCGTCGCCGTGACGGTCGACCACCACCGGGGCAGCGAGGAGCAGCAGCCGGGCTGGGAGTACCACGACCCGGAGGTGGTGGACCCCGAGGTGGGCCTGATGGACACCCTGCCGGCCTTCCGCCGCACGCTGCACGCGGCCGGGCTGGAGGACCACGTGATCGCGGTCGTCGGCCGGTCGCCGCAGGTCGCGAAGGTGTGGGCGGGCCGGGTCGGTCTGGTCTTCATCGACGGCGGCCACACCGACGAACACGCCAACGCCGACTACGAGGGCTGGACCCCGCATCTCGCCGCGGGCGGGCTGCTGGTCATCCACGACGTGTTCCCCGACCCCGCGGACGGCGGCCAGGCGCCGTACCGCGTCTACCTGCGGGCCCTGGAGTCCGGCGCCTTCACGGAGGTCTCGGTGACGGACTCGCTCCGTGTCCTGCGCCGTACGGGCCAGGACGGCTGACCCGAGCCCGTAGCATCACGGCGTGCACGACGACAGCCCGCACCCTCCCCCCTCGTCCGCCCCCGCCTCGCGGCGCCGGAGGCGCCGGCTGGTGGCCGCCCTCGCGGTGGTGGCCGCCGTGCCGGCCGGCTGGTTCGCCCTGGACGCCCTGGCCGGACCGGGCGCGCCGCCGAAGCCCTCCGCGCGGCCCGCGCCGGCCGGTGAGGGGCCCGGCGCGTCGAACGGGACGGCGGGGGACCGGAAGCCCGGCCATGGCGGCGGTCCGCTCGCCGGAAAGGTCGTCGTGATCGACCCGGGGCACAATCCGGGCAATTTCCAGCACGCCCGGGAGATCAACGAGCCCGTGGACATCGGCACGAACCGCAAGGAATGCGACACCACCGGTACCGCGACGAACACCGGTTACACCGAAGCCGAATTCACCCTCGATGTTTCACACCGTCTTCGCACTCTGCTCCGCGACCAGGGAGCGACGGTGGAATTCACCCATGACGCCGACCGCCCCTACGGCCCGTGCATCGACGAACGCGCCCGTATCGGGAACACGGCGGAGGCGGACGCGGTGGTATCCGTGCACGCGGACGGCTCGGCGGTGGGCAACCGCGGATTCCATGTGATCCTGCCCGCCCCGGTCAGGGCGGGCGCGGCCGACACGTCGCCGATCGTGGGGCCGTCCCGGGCCCTCGGCGAGCACATCGCGGGCACGTTCGCCCGGGCGACCGGGAGCGCGCCGGCCAACTACGCGGGCGGTGGCACCGGTTCGGTGGTCCGCGCGGATCTCGGCGGACTGAATCTGTCGACCGTGCCCAAGGTGTTCATCGAATGCGGCAATATGCGTGACCCGAAGGACGCCTCATTGCTGACGGACGCGGCATGGCGGCAGAAAGCGGCGCGCGGAATCGCGGACGGTATCAGCACCTACCTGCTGGGGTAGGTCGGACGGGCGATAGATTCATCCGTACGATGGGGCCGCCCCCGTGCTTCGCGCCACCCCGACGAGACGAACCGACGAAGGACATTTCACGTGAACATCCGCTCCCTCACTCGAGGCGATGGCGTGGTGATCGGAGCAGCGGTGGTGCTGTTCGTCGCCTCGTTCCTCGGCCTGACCCCTGGCGTCGACTGCCCCAGCGGGATCGACTGCTCCAACATCGACACGCCCAACGCGTGGGACTCCCTCGGCCTGTTGATGAGCATGTTCCTCGCCGGTGTCATCGGCGCGGCGCTCGTCATCGTCGGACGCGGGATGCCCGGCCGCCGGATCGCCGGTATCGACCTCGGCCAGTTCGGTGTGGCGTTCTGCGTCTTCGCGCTGTGGACGGCGTTCTGGACCATCATCGACTGGAACCCCGACGCGGGCGCCGGCCTGATCCTGGGCCTGATCGCCACCATCGTGCTCGCCGCCGCCGCCGTGGCCGCGCCGCTCGTCCCGGCCCTGAAGGCCCCGCTCCTGGGCACCCCCCGCCCGGCGGCCCCCCAGCCGTACGGCGGCCAGCCGCAGGGCGGCTACGGCTACCCCGGCGCCCCGCAGCCCTACGGCGCCCAGCCGGGCCAGCCGCAGCCCTACGGCGCGCAGCCCGGCCACCCCGGCCCGGCCGGTCACGCCGGTCAGCCCGACCAGGCCGCGCAGCACGGCCAGCCCCAGCCGTCGCAGGGCGGCCAGATCGCCCAGCCGGCCCAGGGTCAGCAGGACGCGCCGGCGGCGGACTTCGCACCGTTCTGGTTCGCCGTCCCGGTGGCCCGCCCGCTGTACGCGGAGGACGGCTCCCCGGCCCCGATCGCCGAGCTCGCGCCCGGCACCTGGTACCTGGCGGTCGAGCAGCGCGGCCAGGCCCTGGTGGCCCAGACGCAGGACGGGCGCCGCGGGGTGCTCCAGGACACGACGGGCATCCAGCGCGGCTGAGCCCTCCGCGCCCGGGGCCGACCCCGGCAGGACGCAGCGGCCCCTTGCCCTCCCGGGCGGGGGCCGTCGCCGTACCCGCCCGGCCACACCTGACGATCCGTCAATGACAGTGGCGGGCCGTGTCCTTGTCCGTCGCCGGCGCCGCGGGGACGGCTCCGCGCAGGTTTCGGGGGCGCCGCTGCGGCAACCCGTGGGACATGTCTCCCCGTCATCGGAACGGCAGCAATCAGGCGGCGACCGCCGTCGCGGTCGTGGCGGACGTCGTGGCCGCCGTCCTCGCCCTGTGGATCCTGATGTACCTGCTGGACGCCAACCGCGCCAACGACCTGGTGGCCTTCGTCCAGGACGCGGCGCGCTGGCTGGCCGGCTGGTCCCACGACCTCTTCACGTTCGACGCGGCGTGGCTGCGGGTGGTGGCGGGCTACGGCCTCGCCGCGCTCGTCTACCTGTTCATCGGCCACGCGGTGGCCGGCCGCCTGCGCCGCTACTGACGCGCTCCCGCCGGGTGCCGCCGGCCGGGCCCGTGACCGCTGCGCCGCCACCCGCCCCGCGAGCGGCTAGCGGCAGCAGTCCGGGTCGAGGCCGACCGGCAGGCGCTCCCCGCTGAAGACCGCGGTGGTCGCCTCGTCCCCGCCCAGGGCCGCCACGGCCAGCACCAGGGAGCCCGCCGTCCAGGTGGTGAGCTCCTCCGGCCACACGGCGCGGTTGCCCTCGAAGACGTAGCCCGTCCAGTACATGCCGCCGTCGGCGCGCAGGTGGCTGATGGACTGGAGGATCTCCAGCGCCCGGTCGGACTCCCCCGTCACCCAGAGGGCCAGGGCCAGTTCGCAGCTCTCGCCGCCGGTGACCCAGGGGTTGGGCGCCACACAGCGCACGCCGAGGCCGGGGACGACGAAGCGGTCCCATTCCCTGTCGATGCGCTCCTTGGCGGCGGCCCCGGTGAGGGCGCCCGCGAGGACCGGGTAGTACCAGTCCATGGAGTAGCGGTTCTTGTCGAGGAAGCGCTCGGGGTGGCTGCGCACGGCGTGGCCCAGCGCGCCGGTCGCCAGCTCCCAGTCGGGCTGCGGCTCGTCGCGCTCCTCGGCGATGGCCAGCGCGCAGCGCAGCGCCTGGTGGATGGAGGAGCTGCCGGTGAGCAGGGCGTCGTCGACGGGGGTGCCGTCCGGCTCGCGCTTCCAGCCGATCTGCCCACCGGGCTGCTGGAGGCGCAGCACGAACTCGACCGCCCCGTACACGACCGGCCACATCCGGTCCAGGAAGGCGTCGTCTCCGGTGGCGAGGTAGTGGTGCCAGACGCCGACCGCGACGTAGGCGCAGAAGTTGCTCTCCCGGCCGTGGTCGGTGACCTGGGTGTGGTCGCCGTCGTGGTAGGCGGCGTACCAGGACCCGTCGTCGTTCTGGTGGCGGGCCAGCCACTCGTAGGCACGGGCGGCGGCGGTGTGCTCGCCGGCCGCGTCCAGCGCCATGGCCGCCTCGGTGTGGTCCCAGGGGTCCAGGTGGTGCCCGCGGAACCAGGGGATGGCGCCGTCGGGGCGCTGGACGGCGAGGATGCCGGCGACGGTCTCGGCGGCCTGCTCGGCGGTGAGGACGCCGGGCAGGACGAGGTGTTCGGCGACGCGCTCCGGTGAGGTCACTTGGCGGCCGCCGCAGCGGTCACCGGCGTCGCGGCCGTCCCGGCGGGCGCGGCCGCCGCACCCGTCGCGGGCAGGTGCGGCTTGGTGGCGTAGGCGACGAAGCTCTTGCCGACGACCGGGTTGAGCAGCCGCTCGGCCAGCCGGGTGGCCAGCGGTTTCTTCATGATGTCCCACACCAGGAGCTTGTGGTACGCCCGGACGGGCAGCGCCTTGTCGTTGTCGACCCCGAAGGCGCACTTGAGCCACCAGTACGGCGAGTGCAGGGCGTGGGCGTGGTGGGTCCCGTACGGCTTGAGGCCGGCTTCCCGGATCCTCGCCAGGAGCTCGTCGGCCTTGTAGATGCGGATGTGGCCGCCCTCGACCTCGTGGTACGCGTCGGAGAGCGTCCAGCAGACCTTCTCGGGACCGTAGCGGGGAACGGTGACGGCGATCCGGCCGCCGGGCCTCAGCACCCGGACCATCTCGGCGAGCACGCCCTTGTCGTCCGGGATGTGCTCCATGACCTCGGAGATGATCACGACGTCGAACGACTCGTCCGGGAACGGCAGGTTGAGGGCGTCGCCCTCCATCGCGGTGGCGGTGGCGCCGGCCGGCGCCTCACCGGCCTCCTTCATGGCCGCGAACCACTTGGCGACCTCGCGGATCTCCTCGCCGTTCTGGTCCAGGGCGACGACCTGTGCACCGCGCCGGTAGCACTCGAAGGCGTGCCGCCCGGCACCGCAGCCCAGGTCGAGCACGCGGTCGCCGGGGGCGAGCGGGAAGCGGGTGAAGTCGACGGTCAGCACGAGTGCGGCCTGCTTTCACGGTCGAGACGGGTGGGTGCGGGGTGCGGGACGTGGCGGCGGTGGGGACCCCGCGCGGTACGGGGACGCCGGCCGGCCGGGCGGGCAGCGGCCCGGCCGGGGCGGCGGGCCCTCACCGGCGTGCCCCCCGGGCGGTGATCGCCTCGCGGTACAGCTCGGCCGTGCCCTGGGCCGCGCGGGCCCAGGTGAACCTCTCCAGCACCCGGGCCCGGCCGGCCGCGCCGAGCCGGGCGCGCAGTTCGCTGCCGCCCTCGCCGAGCAGCCGGGCGAGAGCCGCCGACAGGGCGCCGGCGTCGCCGGGCGGGACGGCCAGGCAGGTCTGCCCGTCGGGGCCCGCGACCTCCGGGATCGCGCCGCCCGTGGTGGCGACCAGGGGTGTCGCGGTGGCCATCGCCTCGGCGGCGGGCAGCGAGAACCCCTCGTACAGGGAGGGCACGCACGCCACTTGGGCGCTGCGGACCAGGTCGACCAGTTCCGCGTCGGTGATGCCCTTGACGAACCGGACGGCGTCCGCCAGTCCGTACTGCTCGATGGCCTGCGCGACCGGCCCGTCCTCGGCGCGCCTGCCGACGACGACCAGGTGCGCGGCGGGGTTCTCGGTGCGCAGCTTGGCGAGCGCCTCGACCAGGTGGACCAGGCCCTTGAGCGGGACGTCCGCGCTGGAGGTGGTGACGATGCGGCCGGGCACCTCGGCGACGGCCGGGTCCGGGGACCACAGGTCGGTGTCGGCGCCGATGTGCACCACCCGGACGCGCTCCGGGCGCACCCCGAGGTGGTCGACGATCTCCTGCCGGGAGGAGCCGGAGACGGTCAGGACGGAGGGCAGTCGCCGCGCGACCCGCTTCTGCATGCGGGTGAAGGCGTACCAGCGGCGTACCGAGGCCCGGCGCTTCCAGTCCGCCGCCGCGTCCAGCTCCAGTTGCCGGTCGACGGTGATCGGGTGGTGGACGGTGGTGACCAGTGGGGCGCCCAGGTCGCCCAGCAGGCCGTAGCCGAGGGTCTGGTTGTCGTGGACGACGTCGAAGTCGCCGCGCCGGGCGGCCAGGTGACGGCGGGCCCGCAGCGAGAAGGTGAGCGGCTCGGGGAAGCCCCCGGTCCACATGGTGGCCACTTCGAGGGCGTCGATCCAGTCCCGGTACTCGGCGCGCCCGGGGGTGCGGAAGGGGTCGGGCTGCCGGTACAGGTCGAGGCTTGGCAGCTCGGTGAGGCTCAGCCCGCCGAGGTCGTCGCCCTCGTCCAGGACGGGGTAGGGCTGGGAGCCGATCACCTCGACGCTGTGCCCGAGGCGGACGAGTTCGCGCGAGAGGTGCCGTACGTACACACCCTGGCCCCCGCAGAACGGGTTCCCCTTGTACGTGAGCAGGGCGATGCGCAGGGGGCGCTCACCGTCCGCACCGGCGCCGGCGCGGGGACCTGCCTCTATGGCCTCAGCGGTCACTCGCGGCCCCTTCTCGCTGCGTTTTCGCGGGAGCGTAACCGCTCGCGCTAATCTAGAACAAGTTTCAGACTTGATCGTTCGAGGAGCTTCGAATCTACCGGCAGGTAGCGCCGCTGTAGGAGCCGCCTCAGGTGATTCACGCCACGGCGGGCCCCGGGCCATACTGTGGCGCACCAACGGCACGGAACGGGACACATGACAGCGGAAGCAAAGCCGGCGCCGCCGCCCCGCACGGAGCGTCAGGAGGCGCGCCGCCGCCGCATCCTCCACGCCAGCGCGCAGCTCGCCGGCCGGGGCGGGTTCGACGCCGTCCAGATGCGCGAGGTGGCCGAGGCCGCCGGGGTGGCGCTGGGCACGCTGTACCGCTACTTCCCCTCCAAGGTCCACCTGTTGGTCGCCACCATGCAGGACCAGCTCCAGCACCTGCACACCACGCTGCGCAAACGGCCCCCCGCCGGAGAGGCCCCCTCCGAACGGGTCGCCCAGACCCTGATGCGGGCGTTCCGGGCCCTCCAGCGCGAACCACACCTCGCCGACGCGATGGTGCGCGCGCTGACCTTCGCCGACCGCAGTGTGAGCCCCGAGGTCGACACGGTGTCGCGGCTGACGACGGCGATCATCCTGGACGCGACGGGACTGGAACACCCCACGCCCGCGCAGCTCTCGGCGGTCCGGGTGATCGAGCACACCTGGCACTCGGCGCTGATCACCTGGCTGTCGGGCCGGGCGTCCATCGCCCAGGTGGGGATCGACATCGAGACGGCGTGCCGTCTGATCGACCTCACGGCCCCAGGCGCTCCCGCCCCCGCGCCGGCGGTCCCCCGCCCGCAGGGGCACGGGCGCGGCTGAGGCCGCCGGTCGCCCCGCGGGGCGCACCGGCCGGGCCCGCGGTCCCGCCACCGCGGCCAGCGCCGGCGTGACCGTCACCGCCGCCGCCGTTCCCGTGGCGGTCCGCGCGGAAGGGCCGCCGGCGGGACCGGCGGGACCTCACCGGCCGCGCCCCGGGTCGCACCGGGCGCGGCACCGGGCCGGCCGTCCGGTGCCGGGCGGCGGCCCGGCGGCGAGCGCGGCAGGCGCGGGCGGTGCGGTCACGCGGGCACGGGCGGCCCCTGAGCTGGCGGGTGATCGCCGGTGCTCCCCCGGTAGAGTGAGCGGGTCGTCATCATGTCCGTACGGGGGGAAAGCCGGTGCGAATGCGCCGCCGGCCCGGGAGTCGTGAGCCGTCCAGGCGGTGAGCCGGATCGCCCCGCACGGGACGTGACCGGCTCGTGTCACCGGGACCGACCGCCCGGTGGCGGCACCGTCGAGGATCACGGAGCCGGAGCCCGGTGCCCGCGCGCCGGTGTCCGGCCCCCGCAGGGAGAGGCCACCCGCCATGACCACCGTTCGCCGCACCGCCGCAGCGCTCGCCGCCACCGCCGTGCTGCTCGCGGGGGGCTCCGGAGCCGTCGCCCCGACCGCGTACGCGGCGCCGTCGCCCGGCCCCACCCCGGTCGTCCCCTCCGGGCTGTACGGCAAGAAGGCCCCCACGTACGACGGGGTGTGGCGGCAGTCCCTGGCCTTCATGGCGCAGCAGACCTCCGGCGTCGAGCCCGCCGACAAGGCCGTGGACTGGCTGCTCGGGCAGCAGTGCGACAACGGCGGCTTCGCCTCCTACCGCCCCGACCCGGCCGTGCCGTGCGGCCCGGCGACGGTGCTGGACACCAACGCCACCGCCGTCGCCGTGCAGGCCCTGGCGGGGCTCGACAAGCCGGAGGCGGGCGACACCGGGACCGACCCGGTCACCAAGGCCGTGGAGGCGGGCGTCACCTGGCTCAAGGGCGTGCAGAACAAGGACGGCGGCTGGAGCTTCAACCCCGGCGGCGCCACCGACGCCAACTCCACCTCCACCGTCATCAGCGCGCTCGCCGCGGTGGGCGAGAAGCCCGGTGACGTGACCTCGTCCGCCGGCAGGACGCCCTACGACGCGCTGCTGACCTTCGCGATCCCCTGCGACGCCGAGGACGGCCCCGGGGCCTTCGCCTACCAGCGCGACAAGGCCGGCAAGCTCGTCGCCAACGGCGACGCCACCGCCGCCGCCGTACTGGCCGGCCTCGGCAAGCACCTTCAGACCCGGGGTGCCGAGCCCGAGCAGCCGCCCACCTGCGAGACCCCGGCCAAGCCCACGGCCGAGCGCGCCGCCCGCAACGGCGCGGCCCACCTGGTCACCGCTCTGGCCAGGACCGGCCACCTCGACCTGCCGCCCATGCCCGGCACCGGGTCCACCGCCCCCCAGCCCGACTTCGGCAACACGGCCGACGCGGTCATCGCCCTCGGCGCGGCCGGGCACGGCGACAAGGCGGCCGGCGCCATGGCGTGGCTGCGGAAGAACGCCGTGCCCTGGGCCGAGCAGATCGGCCCCGCCGCCTGGGCGCAGCTCATCCTGGCGGCCCACACCGTGGGCGCCGACGCCCGCGACTTCGGCGGCGTCGACCTGGTCCAGCGGCTCAACGCCACCGGGCCGGCGCCCGAGCCGCGCGGGCAGGCGCGCCCGACCGAGCAGCCGGAGGGGGAGCAGGGCGTGGGCGGCGTCGCCGGTTTCGACGGATGGCTGATCGTCGGCATCTGCCTGGTCGCCGGCATCGGCATCGGCTTCCTCCTCTCCGGGCGCAACAAGAAGCGCGGGCTGTGATGCGTGTCCGGCTGCTCGCCCTCCTGCTGGCGCTGGGTGCCGCGCTCGGCGCGCTGGGCGCGGGCGCGGGCCCGGCGCAGGCCGCCGGCTATCGCTACTGGTCGTTCTGGCAGGGCGGCGAGGGCGGCCGGTGGAGCTACGCCACGCAGGGCCCGGCCGTCGTCCGGCCCGACGACGGCGAGGTGAACGGCTACCGGTTCGCGGTGAGTCCGGACTCGCGGAGCGCCGCCCAGCCGCGCCGGGCGCCCGACTTCCGGGCGCTCTGCGGCACCACGCCGGCGAAGGACGGCATCAAGCGCGTCGGGCTGGTCATCGACTTCGGTACACCGGCCGACGCGCCGGCGGGCGCCACGCCGCCCGCCCCGCGCACGGCCTGTGTGCGGGTGCCGGACGACGCGACGAGCGCGGACGTGCTGGCGGTGGTCGCCAAGCCGCTGCGCTACAACATCGACGCGCTGCTCTGCGCCATCTCCGGCTATCCCAGGACCGGCTGCGGCGAGCAGGTCGCGGGGAGCACCGGGCCCGGACCCACCGCGTCCGGCGGCCCGGCCGGGGAGAGCGCCGGACCGGGCGCGACGAGCGGGCGGAGCGCGCAGGACCGGCCCGGTGGCGGACCGTCGGCCGGGCTCGTCGCCGGGCTCGCCGCCGTACTGGCCCTCGGCGCGGCCGCCGTGTGGCAGGCCCGCCGGCGTCGCCGGTGACCCGCCGCCGATGCCGTTCCCGACACCGTCACCGATGAGCCTTCGCGCGCCCGGGGCACACCGCGCCAACGCCGTGCACGCCGGCGCCTGGTGGCTGTGGGCGCTCGGCCTGGCGACCGCGGCCTCCCGCACCACCAACCCGCTGCTGCTCGGCCTGCTGGTGGCGGTGGCCGGGTACGTGGTCGCGGCCCGCCGCACCGACGCGCCCTGGGCGCGCTCCTACGGGGCGTTCCTGAAACTGGGGCTGGCGGTCCTGGTGATCCGGCTGGTCTTCTCCGTCGTCCTCGGCTCGCCGATCCCCGGTACCCGGCTGCTGTGGACGATGCCCGAGGTGCCGCTGCCCGGGTGGGCGCAGGGCATCCGGATCGGCGGCCGGGTCACCGCCGAGCAGTTGGTGTTCGCCCTGTACGACGGGGCGAAGCTGGCCACGCTGCTGGTCTGCCTGGGTGCCGCGAACGCGCTCGCCAACCCGGCACGGCTGCTGAAGTCGCTGCCGGGGGCGCTGTACGAGGTGGGGGTGGCGGTGGTCGTCGCGATGACGTTCGCCCCCGGCATGGTGGCCGACGTGGTGCGGCTGCGCACCGCGCGGCGGCTGCGCGGCCGGCCGACCGGCGGGGTGAGGTCGGTGCTCCAGATCGGACTGCCGGTGCTGGAGAGCGCGCTGGAGCGGTCGGTCGCGCTGGCCGCGTCGATGGACGCGCGCGGCTACGGCCGGGCGGCCCCGGTGACGCCCCTGGTCCGGCACACCACGACGGTGCTGACACTGGGCGGCCTGCTGGCGGTGTGCGCGGGTGCGTACGCACTGCTCGGCGCGGAGGGCGGGTCCTACGGCCCGCTCCTGGTCCTCGTCGGTGTGGTGGCGGCTCTGGCCGGGTTGCGGCTGGGCGGGCGGCGGTCGGTGCGCACCCGCTACCGGCCCGACCGGTGGGGTGCGCGCGCCTGGCTGGTGGCGGGCTCCGGCGCGGCGGTGGCGGCGCTGATGGTCCGGGCCGCCGGGTACGACCCGGAGGGCCTGCACCCGGGTGTGGTGCCGCTGACGGCACCGGGGCTGCCGCTGTGGCCCGCGCTGTCCGTCCTGGTGGGCCTGGTGCCCGCCTTCGTCGCCCCCGTCCCCGAGGAGTCCGCGTGATCCGGTTCGACAACGTCACGGTGACGTACGCCGGCGCCGCCGCGCCCACGCTCCAGGACGTGGACCTCACCGTCCCGGAGGGCGAACTGGTCCTGCTGGTGGGCCCGTCGGGGGTCGGCAAGTCGACGCTGCTGGGCGCGGTGTGCGGTCTGGTCCCGCACTTCACGGGTGGCACCCTGCGCGGCCGGGTGACCGTGGACGGCCGTGACACCCGCACCCACAGGCCGCGTGAACTGGCCGACCTGGTGGGCACCGTGGGGCAGGACCCGCTCGCGCACTTCGTCACCGACACGGTGGAGGACGAGCTGGCGTACGGGATGGAGTCGCTGGGGCTCGCGCCGGCGGTGATGCGCCGCCGCGTCGAGGAGACCCTGGACCTGCTGGGCCTGGCGGGCCTGCGGGACCGGCCGATCGCCACCCTCTCCGGTGGGCAGCGCCAGCGGGTCGCGATCGGTTCCGTGCTGACCCCGCACCCCAAGGTGCTGGTGCTGGACGAACCGACCTCCGCGCTCGACCCGGCGGCGGCGGAAGAGGTCCTGGCGGTCCTCCAGCGGCTGGTGCACGACCTGGGCACCACGGTCCTGATGGCCGAGCACCGGCTGGAGCGGGTGGTGCAGTACGCGGACCGGGTCGCCCTGCTGCGCGCTCCGGGCGCCCCGGTCCTGGTGGGCCCGCCCGCCGAGGTCATGGCGGTCTCCCCGGTGCACCCCCCGGTGGTCGCCCTCGCCCGCCTGGCCGGCTGGACGCCACCGCCGCTGACGGTCCGCGACGCCCGCCGCCGCGCCGCCCCGCTGCGCGCCCGCCTGGCGGACGCGGTACCCGGGGCCGCCGCGGACCGG
>NZ_JBFAGV010000020.1:0-113588 GCF_040653855.1 Streptomyces sp. NPDC050856
CGGCCGGGCGGCGCGGAGCGGCCGGGCGGGCCTTCCCGTACCGCGCCCGGGGGCGCCGCCCGGGCGGCGCCCCCGGCGTCAGCCCAGCTCCTGTGCCTCTTCCACGTGGTACTCGACGCCGTCACCGGCCGGCCGGTCGCGCAGTTCGGCGCGGCGGACCTTGCCGGAGGTGGTCCGGGGCAGGGACGGTACGAACTCGACCACCCGTACCCACTTCTCGGGCGGCAGCTCGGCCCGTACCCGGTCCAGGATCCGCCGGGCGGTCTCCTCACCCGCCGGGTGCTCCGCGGCGGGGACCACATAGGCCTTGGGGGCCCACAGGCCGACCGGGTGGGGGACCGGGACCACGGCGGCGTCGGCCACCGCCGGGTGGCGCAGCAGTACGTCCTCCAGCTCACGCGGCGAGATCCGGTGGTCGAACGCCTTGAACATGTCGTCCGCGCGCGCCAGATAGGTCAAGGCGCCGTCCGGCGCCCTGACCGCCAGGTCGCCGGTGTGGTAGAAACCGCCGGCCAGCGCCTTGGCGGTCCGGGCCTCGTCACCCACGTAACCGCGCATCACCCCCAGCGGACGGTCCGCCAGGTCCAGGCAGATCTCGCCCGGTTCACCGTCCGGGACGGGCCGGCCGGTCTCCGGGTCGAGCAGTACCACCGTGTAGCCGGGCAGCGGGAAGCCCATGCTGCCGGGGGCGGCGGGGCGGCTCGGTGGGTTGCCGATCTGACCGGTGGTCTCGGTCTGCCCGTAGCCGTCGCGCAGGTCGACCCCCCATTCCCGGGCGACCAGTTCGATCAGCGACGGCTCCAGCGGCTCGCCGGCCGCGACCGCCTCGCGCAGCGCGGGTGGCCGGGGGCCGAGACCGTGCGCCGCCATGCCGCGCCAGACGGTGGGAGGCGCGCAGAAGGTCGTGACCCGGCGGGTGCGCAGGACGTCGAGCACCTCCGCCGGGGTGCTGCGCGCCGCGTCCAGGGCGACGACGGTCGCCTCCGCGTTCCACGGGACGAACAGCGAGCTCCACGCGTGCTTGGCCCAGCCGGGCGCGGAGATGTTCAGGTGCACGTCGCCCGGCCGCACGCCGTTCCAGTACATGCCGGACAGGTGACCGACCGGGTAGCTGACGTGGGTGTGCTCCACCATCTTCGGCTTCGACGTGGTGCCGGAGGTGAAGTAGCGGAACAGCGGGTCGTCCGCGCGGGTGGGCCCGTCGGGCACGAAGTCCTCGGACGCGTCCGCCGCGCGCTCGTACGGCAGCCACCCCTCGGCAGGCCCGCCGACGCTGATGCCCGTCCAGCCGCCGGGCGCACCGGTGAAACGGTCCGTCAGGCCCGCCTCGGCGATCACGTACCGCACCCCGCCGCGCAGCAGCCGGTCGGCGATCTCGGCGGCGGTCGCCGTGGTGTAGGTGGGGATGACGATCGCGCCGAGCTTGATGGCGGCGAGCATCGTCTCCCACACCTCGGCCCGGTTGCCCAGCATCAGCAGCAGGGGGTCGCCGCGGCGCACACCCGTCGCGCGCAGCCAGTTGGCCACCCGCGCGGACCGCCGGGCCAGCTCCCCGTACCCGATCAGCCGGTCGGTGCCGGGGTCGCCGGGGCCGACGATCCGCAGCGCGGGCCTGTCCTGCCGGGCGGCGACGGTGTCGAAGTAGTCCAGCGCCCAGTTGAACTCGGTGGCGCGCGGCCAGCGGAACTCGGCGACGGCCTTGGCCAGGTCGGTGCGGTGCAGCAGCAGGACGTCCCTGGCGCGCAGGAACTCCTCCGCGGCCGGGACGGCCGGCCCGGCGGCGGGCGCGGGCCCGCTCACGGGCGCCGGTGCCGGTCCGGTCGGTTCCGTCGGTTCCGTGCTCATACCGCGTCACCCCGCCGTGCGCCGACCACGCCCGAGTCCGTGCCCGCCTGCCTCGGGATGAACACCGGCTCGTCCGAAGCGGGCACCGGGGCCTCGACCGGACGCAGCGCGTCCACCGCGATGGCGTCGGCGTCCCGGTAGAAGAGGGTGTTGACCCCCGGGCGGCTGCTGCCGACCTGGGTGAACCAGCGGGTGTGCTCGGTGGGGATGCCGATGGCGTACAGATCGCCGCGTACCCGGCCCTCCGCGTCCACGACGTGGAACGGGCTGACGGTGACGTCCATGCCACCGGTGACCACGCCGGTGCCGGCCGGTCCCTCGATCACGTACTCGCGCACCATGCCCTCGCCGACGAGCTGCCGGGTCAGCGGGGAGGTGTCACGGCGCAGGTCGGGGGTGGGGATACGGGCGTCGATCAGCGTGTGCACCAGCCGGCCCGAGCCGGCCACCTGCGGCGAGCCGACCCGGAAGGCGCCGGCCCGTTCGTCGGCCTCGAACCGCGTTCCCGGACCCGCCACCTCCACCACGCCCTGCCGGATCAGCGCCCGAAGCTGCTCGACCCGGGACATCGGGGGGCCGGCCGACAGCAGGGCGTTGACCGGCAGGAAGCGGCGGTGGAAGAAGTCGGTGTGCGACTCGGGCAGCAGCCCGCCGTAGTCGACGGCCTCCCGCACCACGTTGCGGATGTCGCGCAGCACGTCCAGCGCCGACTTCAGCGGACCGTCCAGCGTGCCCAGCTCGGCCGCCGCGAGGTCCTCGTCCATCACCTCCAGCAGCCGCTCGCGGAACCGCCCGGGCGACGCGAACCGCTCGTCACCGAACGGCCGGGCCAGCGCGTCGAGGTCGATCGGCGGTACCCCGTCGAGACCCGCCGAGGCCAGCAGCGGACGGCGGTCCAGGCCGGCGCGCAGCGCGGCGGCGTGCTCCTCGGCGAACGCCTCCGCGGCGGCCGGGCCGCGCGAGGTGCGCACGTGCGTGACGTAGTAGACGTGCTCGACCTCCTGCAGGAGCAGGGGAAGGACGTCCTCGGCGAAGTCGAGCTGGTCGTTCCCGGTCGCGGCCCGGCGGGCGGCCCGGGCCGCCAGGAGGGCGTCGCGGGTGAGGAAGAGCGCCTTGTGGCTGAAGTCGGGGCGTTTCTGGTTGCGGCCGCGCGCCGGGATCGGCAGACCGCTGCGCGAACCGGCGACGATCCTCGGCTCCCGGCCGCTCGCCCGGTACACCAGGGTCCCGTCCTCGCCGGTGTGGAACTCGCCGCCGCGGCCGACGGTCAGCGACAGCATCACGTCGTAGAAGGACAGGCCGAGGCCCCGGATGCCGACCGCGCTGCCGGCCGGGATGGTGTCCTCGCCGAGCGGCATGTCGGCCGCCGAGTCACCGCACAGGTAACGGGTGCCGGGGGTGCGCGCGGTGAAGTCGAGCATGTCGCGCTCGAAGTCGTCCGGCGCGTTGCGGGGGTGGCCGGTGGCGAGGACGACGCGGTCGGCCTCCAGCAGGTACGGAGCCGTGTCCAGGGTGAGCAGGTACCCGCTGCCGGAGCCGGTGCGCAGCGCCGTCACACGGCCGGTGACCGGGACGAGTTCGACGTGCGGCGGCAGGCTGTCGGCGATGGTCCGGTACACGTCGGCGAGGTACTCGCCGTAGCGCACCCGCGGGGCGTAGTCGTCGGGGCCCAGGGGCTCCTCGCCCGACTCGGCGGCGCGCTGGGCGATCCACTGGCCGAGTGACGGACCGGCGCCGGGGCGGGCGGGGCCGCCGTCCGGGTCCCCGGAGTACATGGTCACCTGGCTGATGACGGTGTTCATGGTGAACCAGTCGTCCTGGTCGGTGCGCCACACCCGGCCGGCGCCGACCTCCGTCGCGTCGATGAGGTGGACGCGCACCGGGCGGGGTGCGCCGCCGGCCGCCTGCCCGGCCGCGGCCTCGGCCGTCGCGTGGACGGCGAGCCGTTCCAGGACGGAGATGCCGCGCGGGCCGCTGCCGATGATGACGAGGACGAGTGGGCGCGTATCGGATGAGTATCCGGACACAGGAGCTTCCTAGGTGGTGAGGAGGAACGCGCGAAAGGGAGGGCGCACAGCGCGGGAATCGGGTGGCGGGCGCGGTCAGGCGGTCAGGCCGGGGGCGTGGTCGCCCGGTTCGCCGCCCTGGACCAGGGCGGCCCGGTCGAAGGACTCCTGGGTGTGCGAGAGCATGCCGAGCAGGTCGTCGGCGCGCAGCCGCTCGCGGCCCGCCGCCGGCACGGCGCGGATCGGCATGGCGCCGGTGGAGTGCCACTGCAGGGAGCCGCGCGAGTCGATGTAACTGCGCGAGCGGTTGGCGTTGTCGGCGTGGAGACAGTACGGAACGTCCAGCAGGCCCCGCCGGAACGCCTCCGTCAGCGCCCGGCCCGTGTCCGGGTGAAGCTCCAGGACGGTGTCGACGAGCGTCCGCGCCTCGGCCAGCACCCCGAACTCGTCGCCGGCCGGCGGCTGCTCGCCCCGGTGGGCGGCCGCGGCCAGCGCGGCCTCCTCCAGGGCGTGGATGTTGTCCTGGATGGTGGGGATGCGGTGCGCCTCGGCCGGGGTCTTGACGATCATGCGCTCGGTTCCGGTGAGCGCCGCCAGCCGGGCGCTGTCCCGCAGCAGCGCGAGCGCGCCGCCGGTGGTGCGCGGGAAGACGCCCATGTACGTGTAGAGCACGACGTGCCAGTCGAGTCCCGCCAGGTGCTCACCGGCGAGGGTGCGCAGCGCCAGCAGGGCCTCGACGTCCTGTCCGTGGTGGGTCTGCTGGGCGTAGCTGAGGGAGACGCTGCGCAGCCCGTGCTGCTTGAAGAAGATCCCCTCCAGTACCGACAGCGCGACCAGCAGGCTGGGCGGGCAGAGCTGGCCGAGCATGCAGCCGCCGAAGCTCTCCAGGTGCGTGCCGGGGCGGGACGCGAGCAGTTCGCAGCTGCGCGCCCAGGCGTCGACCGAGTCGTGGATCGGCGTCCTGCTGTAGGGCAGGCAGTACGAGACGGGGCCGCCCTCGGTGGCGTCGAGCCCGGCGTCCAGCAGGGCGCGGATGATGCCGGCCGGATTGGCCGAGCCGTGCCGCACCTGGACGGCGAAGCCGTCACCGGTGAGCCCCGCGACGAGGTCGCGGGTGGTGTCGGCGCCGTGGGCGACGATGGGGTAGCCGTTGAGGTCGGTGCCCTCGGCGAGTGCGAGGCGCGCCGACTCGTTGTCGCCGACGCGGGTGTAGCTGTCGATCGTCAGGGTGCCGACGGTGCGGGCACGGGCTTTCCTGACGGCGTGCAGCCCCTCGCGCATCCGGGGTATGTCGGCGAATCCCATCCGCGGCTGTACGACCAGTTCCCCGGCCCGGCCGGCGGCGGCGACCGCGGCGGCGAACGACCCCAGCGCGACGTCGGGCGCCGCCGTCACGGGAAGGCCGGCCGGGGCGGTGTCCGAGGCGGTCACCGCACACCCGAAGCGGCGAGCGCGGGCTGCGTCGACTGGGCGAGGTAGCGGCGGAACTCCGTGACGCCCGCCGCGTCCTCGAACACGGCGTCGAACCCGGCGGCCATCAGCTCGGGCCCGTAGGTGCCCGCCTCGGCACCGCGCACCCCGAGCTTGCCGCCGATGACGATACGCAGGTCGCGCAGGTCCGGCTGGTCGCGCAGGTGCCGCACCGCGCGGGCGCCGTCCAGGGCCCCGTGCCCGTTGACGCTGCTGATGACGACCAGCTCGGGCCGGACCCGCCGGCACTCCTCGACGAGCAGTTCGTCGGGGACGCAGGAGCCGATGTTGGTCACCTCGTGGCCCATCTCCTCCAACAGGAGCTGAAGGAAGACGAGGTTCCAGGTGTGGGAGTCGGAGGAGACGCTGGAGACGAGGACACGGCGGCCGCGGCGCTCGGCGGAGGCCCCGGTGGTCCCCTCCGGCGCTTCCCGCCGGTGGTCGTGGGGAGTCTGGACGCTGTACGAAGACAAGGCTGGCTCTTTCGATCGGCGGGTGTGTGGGTGCCCGGGAAGGGTGAAGGGGGCGCAGCCGGGGCGGTTCGGGGAGCACGGCTGGTGGGGGGTGCCGGTGGTGCCGGGTGCGAGTGGTGGGGGACTTCGCCGGTGCGGGGTGCCGGTGGCGCGGGGTGCGTGAGGAGCGGCGGGGTGGCGCGGGACTCGGCACGGCAGCGGTGCCGGGAGCGGGCGCCGGAGGGAGCGGGGCAGGGCGGCCGGTCAGGGCATGAAGGGCCGCTCTGCCCCGTCCGGTCAGGGGGCGGCGGTGACGCCGACGGGGCGGATCTCCTTCTGCGGCGTCCGGGCGGAGGCCGGCCGGGTGCGGATGGCGAGCACGGTGCAGCCGGTGCGGCTGGACATCTGGTGCTCGGTGCCCGGCCCCTCGACGACCAGGTCGCCCTTCACGTAAGAGATGCCGTCGCTGTGGTCCAGGACGCCGTCGAGGACCAGCATCAGCTCGTAGCCGAGGTGCTCGTGGAAGTCGCCGTGCGCGCCCGGGGGGAAGCGCAGCAGCAGACCGACCGAGTCCTCGCCCTTCGACTCGTCCGGCGCCCACAGGACGTGGTGCTCGACCCCGACCCGTCCGGGCTCGGCCCAGGTCACCCAGTCGAGGTTGTCGAGCTCGAACCCACTGCGGAACGCGTTCGGGATATAAGCGATGTCGGACACGTATTTGCCTCTCAGGGAATTCTTGGAATGCCTTGAGAAGGCTATGCGGATCCGTCGGGGGTAGTTGTGTGCTTCCGTCGATGGGCGGTATCACGATTCCCGATGGGGGCCTTCGGTGTTGTGCCGGAACAAAAAGAAGGCAGGCAAGGACACCGGACCGGTGAGGTCCGTCCGGTGTCCTGCCTGCCATGCTGGAATTGGCGCCGTCACGCCATTTGGTTCACCTTTTCCCGCCCGACGCGGATGGCCACGTCGCACACCGCCGCCACGGCCGACATGGCGAGTTCCCTGCCGACCCACAGGGCCCTCACGCCGAGCCGGACACGGGGCAGGTCCGGGAGCACCGTGAGGCCGCCGCTCTCCTCGGACGGGCGGATGGACTCGCACGGGAGCATCGCGATGCCGTAGCCGGCGCGGGCCAGCTCCCTGGCGCCGCCCGTCGACCCGGCCTCGATGACCTGCGGGTCGATGCCGTACCGGGTGCGCAGGGCGGTGACCAGGAGCTGGTGCGAGGCGCAGTCGGGGTCGACGGCCAGCACCCGGACCGAGGCGAGCGCCGCCGCGCGGTCGGTGGCCATGGCCAGCGCCGCCGAGCCGACCGGGACGACCTCCAGGTCGGGGAGCTCCTCCACCACGAGCCCGGTGGGCGCCGCCCCGGCGCGGGTGAAGTCGCCGTGGACCAGGGCCAGGTCCACCTCGCCGGCGCGCACCGCCTCCTGGGCGTCGCTGATGGCGAGCTGCCTGGGCGAGACCTGGACCTTGGGATATCGGTAGCGGCAGTCCCGGATCAGTTCGCCGACCCGGGTCTCCAGCAGGAGCGCGGAGGCGCCGATCGTCGTACGCCCCTCCATCTCGCCCGACGGATTAAGCGCGCCTGCCATTTCGTCGACGATGTGAAATATTCGCTTCGCGTATTCGTGGAATATTTCTCCGGAGGCCGTCAGGCGTACGCCGTGCGGCAGTCGCTGAACCAGCGGCATGCCGATGCGGGACTCCAGTGAGCGAATATGTGAGGTGACACTCGACTGGGCGTAGCCGAGGCTGCGGGCGGCTTTGGTGAAACTGCCGAGCCGGGCTACCTCCCGGAAGGTTCTCAGCTGGTAGAGCGCAAGATCTAACGTCACGTTTCCCCCCATGAACATGGCTCCCCCTGTGGTGTGCAGCCGGACCCGGGCCAGAGGCGGGCACTGGGAAGCCGCGCGACGGGTGCCCTGGGGTTCGGCTGCCCCCCGGCCGGAACGGCGTCTTCCCCTGACGCCGTCCCATGGGGGGTCACTCAAAGACTAACGGTTCGGTGAGCGATATTGCGTTAGGTTTAGATCCTGCCATGACGCGCGCTCCTCCGACAAGCCTTGTTCATGTACACCCCGTTAAGGACCGACATGCCCTTCGACGCCCCGGTTTCTCCACCCGCGGATGTGCCGCCCCTGCACGGCGAGCCCTTGCCGCTCGAGTTCGTCAACACCGTCTTCCCGGTGCGCGGCGCCCTCCGCGACGGTCTGCGCACCCCCGAGCACCTGGTGTGGTGGCTGCGCTCCTGCCGCGGCCGCCTGGCCACGCCCCTCTCCGACAGCGCGCTGGACGAGGTCGACAACGCCGACGCGCAGTGCTTCGTCATGCTGCGGGACGCGGGTCGAAGGCTGGTCGACGCCCTGGTGCACCAGCGCGACCCGGATCCCTGGGACGTGGCGCAGGTCAACCGGGTCGCGGGGGTCGGCCGTTCCTGGCCGCTGCTGCGCTGGGACACGGGCGGGCGTCCGGTGGCCCTGGAGATCAGCACGGCCCCGCCCGTCGTCGCCGCCCAGGCCGAGATCGCCCATGCGCTGATCGACCTCCTGACGGGCAGGTCCGGTACGGAGGCCCGGCGCTGTCCGGCACCGGGGTGCGTGTTCTTCTTCGACCACGCCCGCTCCCGGCGGGAGTGGTGCTCGGCCGGCTGCGGCAACCGCGCCCGGGCGGCCCGGCACTACGCGCGCCATCACCACAGCGCCTAGAACGCTGGCACCTTCTAACGCACTTCCGGTGGACATGGCGTTAGACAAGCGTGTCCGCCCAGTGAACCCACGGGACGGCGCCCGCGGCCGCGTGAGCCGCGCCGCGATCCCCACGGCGCCCCACGGGTGAGGACACGCCCCGGATCCCCGGGTCCGAGCGCGGTCCGAGCGGCGCCCGAGCGCGCCTCCAGCGGGACCCGAGCGCGGACCCGAGGCGCGGGGCCGAAACAGGGGGCCATCGGAATTGCCGATCCCTGCCATCTGCGAAGACACCGGTGACGGGGTGCGACGCCGCCATACGTTCCTTGGCGAGAACGCACCGCCGTGGCGACGACTCGTCGGACACCCCGACAGGCGAGTCGCCAGGCCCCGACAGACAGGGATCACCTCATGCTCCGCTCCGCACGTCAGGGCAGGACCGCCTTGCAGGCCGCCGTGGTCGGCCTCGCCCTCGCGGGAATCGCCACCCTGGCCCCCGCCACCGCCGCCACCGCCGAAGAGGCCCCCGACTACGAGACGGTTCCCGCGACCGCGCGTGGCTCCAACGACCACGTGCTGTACTGGAACAACGCGATCCTGGACGTGTTCCGCAAGACCGGCGGCACGCCCGGCCCGCTCTCCCGCGGCGGCGCGATCATGAACCTGGCGATCTACGACTCGCTCAACTCGATCCGTACGATCGGCAAGCCGTACCTCACCAAGGACACCACGGTGGCCGGCTCCTACGGCTCGGTGAACTCGGCCGTCGACTACGCCGCCTACACCGCGCTGCGCGGCGCGTTCCCGAACTACCCGGTCGCCGACCTGGACGCGAAGCTGAAGACCGCGCTCGCCCTGCCCGACCGCGGCACCGTCGCCCAGCGCGACCGCGGCCGGCTGCTCGGCACCAAGACCGCCGAGGCGCACCTGGCCAACCGTGCCAACGACGGTTCGAACGACACCACCCCGTACGTGGTGACCGACGCGCCGGGCCACTGGAAGCCCGCCGTCGGCAAGCCGGCCGGCGCCCCCAACTGGGGCAAGGTCAAGCCCTTCGCGCTGACCTCCGGCGCGCAGTTCCGCCCCGGCACGATAGGCGGCTTCACCTCGCCCGAGGCGCTCCTGAAGAGCCCCGAGTACGCCCAGCAGGTCAACGAGATCAAGCGGATCGGCGGCAAGAACTCCACCGCCCGCACCGCCGACCAGACCCAGCTCGCCCACTACTGGGCCAACGACCTGGACGGCACGTACAAGCCGGTCGGCCAGCAGTACGACCACACCTCGGTGATCTTCCGCAAGTACCGGCCCACCGCCAGCTCCTTCGAGAGCGCCAAGCTCTTCGGCCTGACCTCGGTGGCCCTGGCCGACGCGGCCATCGCGATCTGGGACTCCAAGTACAACACCAACTGGGACGTGTGGCGCCCGGCGGACGCGATCACCCGCGCCGGTGAGGTCCCGAACCCGAACATCGTCCCGGACCCGACCTGGCAGCCGCAGGAGCAGGACCTGGCGGGCAACAGCTTCAGCCCGAACTTCCCGACCTACGTCTCCGGCCACTCCGGTGTCGCCGCCGCCTGGGCCGGCATCGTGCGCCACTACTTCGGCACCGACAACCTGTCCTTCACCGCCGGCACCGACGACCCGCTGGCCAAGGGCGTCACCCGTTCGTTCACCACGCTGAGCGCCGCCGCGAAGGAGAAGGCGGACAGCCGCAAGTACATCGGCGTGCACTTCGAGTGGGACAACGCCGCCGCCCTGACGCTCGGCTACAAGGTCGCCGACCAGGTCCACCTCGGCATCCTGAACTGACCCCCCGGAACCGGGTGCGGGAGGCCGGTCAGTCGCCGCGGGCGCGGCGGCTGTGCCGCGCCACCCGCACCCGGTTTCCGCAGCCCGCCGTGCACCATTCGCGGCGGGCGTGGCTTTTGACGAAGTAGAGGATGCAGCCCGGCGCGGCGCAGGCCCGCAGCCGCTCCGCCCGGGCGCCGCTGAACAGCGCCACCGCCGCGGCGGCGACCTCCCCGAGGGCCACCCGCAGCGGGTCGGCCTCCAGCCAGCGCGGGACGGCCGCGAAGGACGTGCCGGGGGCCAGCTCCTGCCACTGCGCGGCCAGCCCGGCCGCCGCGTTCACCACCGCCAGGTGCGCCGGTTCGGGAACCCGGCCCCCGGTCCGTGCCGCGGCCAGGTGCCGCAGCGCCCCCCGCAGCTCCAGGTACGCCTCGACGTGCTCCGGCCGGGCCGCGGCGGCCGACTCCAGCGCCTCCGCCAGCGCGGGCGAGAACTGGGCCCCGTGCGCTCCCAGCCAGGCGTCGAGATCGGCCGGTCCGGCGAGCGCGTCCACCAGGTGACCGCGCACCCCTCCCTTGATGTACGTCGTGTTGACCAGCTCCAGTGGCAGCGGCTCACCGGACAGAGGGAGCTGGTCGACGGCCGACCGGCCGTGCTCCTGGTTCGTGCTCTCGCCCATCGTCCCATCCTGCCGCGCCAGAAGGCCGTGCACACAACTAATGCATGTGGCTATGATTCTCCCATTAGCTAAGCCTCTGTGGAAGGAACGCCTGTGTCCGACACCTCGGCGCCCGAGCTCACCCCCGCCAGTCGACTCGCCACCGTCCTGTCCGGCAAAGCCCCGGCCCGCGCGGCGACCTCGTTCATCTCGGTGGCCACCCTCGGCGGGGTGGCGGCACTCGTCCTGCTGGTGGCCATCGGCACGCTGCTCCACCAGACGGTGCTGATCCCGCCGCTGGCCGCCAGCGCCGCCCTCGTCTTCGCCGCCCCGGCCCTCCCGCTGGCCCAGCCCCGCAGCGTCATCGGCGGCCAGCTGGTCTCCGCCGTCGTCGGCTTCCTGTCGCTCGCGGTGGGCGGCAGCTCGATCTGGACCGCGGCCGTCGCCGGCGGCCTGGCCATCGGCGCGATGGCGCTGGCCCGCACGCCGCACTCGCCGGCCGCCGCCACCGCGGTCATCGTGGTCCTCACCCAGCCCTCGACGGCCATGTTCCTGATGCTCCTGGCACTGGCCACGCTGGTGATCGTCGGGGTCGGCATCGTGGCCGGGCGCAGCGGCAAGACCGCCCGCTACCCCACCTACTGGTGGTAGGCCCCAGCCATGACCAGCCGATACGGGCAACTGCTCTTCACCCCACCGGTCCAGCACCACCAGCGTGAGCACGGCAGCCGGCCCAACTACGCCGCCATGACCGCCGGCCCGGCCGACGCCGACCGGCTCACCGCGAGCGAGGCCGAGTTCGCCGCCACCCGCACCAGCTTCTACCTGGCGAGCACCGGCTCGACCGGCTGGCCCTACGTCCAGCACCGGGGCGGCCCCGAAGGTTTCCTGCGGGTCCTCGACGACAGGACCCTGGCCTTCGCCGACTACCGGGGCAACAAGCAGTACATCACCACCGGGAACCTCGACACCGACAACCGGGTCTCGCTGTTCCTCATGGACTACCCGACCCGCACCCGGCTGAAGATCCTGGGCCGCGCCCGCACCGCCGGCGTGGAGCAGTGGCCGGAGTCGGCCGGCGACCTGGTGCCGGGCGGCTACCGCGCCACCGTCGAGCGGGTCGTCCTGATCGACGTGGAGGCGTACGACTGGAACTGTCCCCAGCACATCCAGCCCCGCTACACGCCGGCCGAACTGGAGGAGGCGCTCGGCCCGATCCGCCGGCGCATCACCGAACTGGAGCAGGAGAACGCCCGGCTCAAGGCCGCCCTCCAGGTGGGCCGGGAACCGGCGTGAGGGCTGGGCCGACCACCGGTCCGGCACCCCGTCCGGCCGGCCTCGGCGCGCACCCGGGGATGGCGCGGGCCTTCCCCGGGGGCCGGGCCACCCTCGGACTGATCGCCCCGCTGGAGTCGTTCAGCGGGGACGTGCCCACCATGGCCGGCCACCTGGAGCTGGCCCGGGCCGCCGAGGACGCGGGGTTCGCCTCGCTGTGGCTGCGCGACGTCCCGCTCCTGGTGCCGGGCCAGGGCGACGGCGGCCAGCTCTTCGACCCGTGGGTCTACCTCGGGGCGCTGGCGGCCGTCACCCGGCGGATCACGCTCGGCACGGCCAGTACCGTCCTGCCACTGCGCCACCCCGTCCATGTCGCCAAGGCCGCCCTCTCCGCCGACCGGCTCTCGGAGGGCCGGATGCTGCTCGGCGTGGCCGCCGGGGACCGGCCGGGCGAGGTCCCCGCCTTCGGGCTGGCCGGGGCGGACCTCGGCGCCCGGCTGCGGGACAGCTGGGAGTACCTCCGGCACCTCACCGGGCCCGCCACCACCGGGTTCACCTCACCGCTCGGGGAACTGGCCCCGGGCGTCTCGCTCGTACCCCGGCCGCCCCACGGCCGGCTGCCCGTGCTGATGACCGGCCGTGGCGGGCAGCCCCTGGAGTGGACCGCCGAGCACGCCGACGGCTGGCTCTACACCGCGCTCGCGCCCGAGCAGCAGCGGATGAACACGGCCCGCTGGCGGCGCCTGACGGGCGAGCCGGGCGCCCCCGGGTACAAGCCGTACGCGCAGGCGGGCTACCTCGTCCTGCACGACGACCCCGGCTCGGCGCCCCGCCCACTGCCCCAGGGCTGGTCCATGGGGCGCGAGCCGCTGCTCGAACTGTTCAAGACGTACGAGGAGGCCGGGGTGGACCAGCTCATGGTCAACCTCCGCCACAACACCCGCCCGGCGGCCGAGGTCATGGCGGAGATCGCCGAGTACCTGCTGCCGCACTTCCCGGCCGGCGAACCGCCCGGGCAGCCGGCGCGCTGACGGGTCAGCTCATCCAGAAGTCCCACCAGCGGGTCAGGACCAGCATGCCGATGATCCCGATGTGCGCCACCGGCGCCACCCAGGTGAACTCCGCGAGGAACGCCCGCGTCCCGGCCGGTGCGGGCAGCAGCCCGGTGCGCACGTTGTGCGAGGTCACGTACCAGAACATGACGATGGTGGCGGCCCAGGCCAGGCAGCACCAGAGGCACAGCGCGTTGATGCGGTACAGCGACTGGTGCGTCAGCCAGGTGCAGAAGCCCACCCCGAACAGGGTGCCCGCGTTCAGGCCCAGCCAGTACCAGCGCCGGAAGCGCGCCCCCGACAGCAGCGCCAGGCCGATGGCGATCACCATGCCGTAGGCGACCAGGCCCAGCATCGGGTTGGGGAAGCCGAAGACCGAGGCCTGCTCGCTCTTCATGATGCTGCCGCAGCTGACGACCGGGTTGAGGCTGCAGCCCGGCTGGAAGTCCGGGTCGGCCAGCAGCTTGAACTTGTCCAGCGTGATCACCCACGCGGCCAGCAGCCCCGCGGCCCCGGTGACCACCAGCGTCCAGGCCAGGGCCCGGCCCCCGCCCGCGGCCGGGTCGTCGGCGGTGCCCCCGGCCGGTACCTCCGGGAGCACCTCGTTCTCCACGCGTGTCGTCGTCATGGCGGTCAGCCGCGCACCCTCATCACCGGCAGCAGACAGTGGACGCTGGAGGCCAGCAGTTCCTCGTCCGAGACGAACGCGCGCAGCCGGTCCGGGTCGATCTCCCTGCCCGGCACCGCCTCCGGCCACGGCCGCAGCGCGCAGATCAGGTAGACCTGCCCGCTCTCCTGGGCGGCCTTCTCCCACTCCACCGGGACCTGGCCCTGCACCTTCACGAACGGCGTGTTCAGCACCACCTGCTGGGCCTCGACCAGCAGCTTGACCGGCACCTGCGGCTCGCGCCCCAGGTCGATCAGTCTGTCGCCGACGGACAGGCCCAGCCTCTCCAGCTCGGCGCGCAGCGCCGCTTCCCCGGCCTCCGGGCCCTCGCGGCCGTCCCCGAGCGAGTACATCAGCAGGAACGGCGTCCCCGGGGAGCCGGAGGAGGCCTCGCTGGACCAGGGCAGGACGGAGAGGGTGCCCAGGGGGGAGCTCTGCTGGCCCGGGGACGCCACGGTGGAAGAGGTCATGGCGCCGGATGCTACTGGCGCCGCACTGGGCCGACCGGCCCCTTTCCACCCGTTCGGCCCAGTGGTGCGTGCCGTGATTCACCTGGCCGGGTAATGCATGAGGCGTCGCCCTTCACGACGCTTCCCCCATCGGGGCGTTGTGCCCGGCGGGAGTCCACCGCGTACCGGTCCACCACCAGCAGGGAGATCGATCGATGATCGCCGAGAGGCGGCGCCGCCCGCGCCGCGCAGTCCTGCGGGCGCTGTTCACGCTGTCGGTCGCCACGTTCACCGGCGGCGCGCTCGCCCGTATCACCACCGCGTCCGGTGAACGCCCGTCCGCCGCCGGGCCGGACGCCTTCGACGAGATGTACCGGGGGCGCCGGATCCAGGGCCGCCCCGCGCCCGCGTCCGGCGCCGGTGTCGAGGTCCTGGTCGACGGCCGGCCGCTGCACCTGATGCGGTGCGCCGACGGCGGCTACCTCAGTGTCGTGGACCACTACCAGTCCCAACCCACCCCTCTCGCGGCCACTCGCGCGGCCGTGGACGAGGTGGGCACCGCCGGACTGCGAGAGCTGCGAGGAAAGCATGGCGTACACGCGTAAGAACCAGCGGGACCTGACCAGGGCCGAGCGCAGGAAGTTCGTCGGCGCCGTCCTCGAACTGAAGAGGGGCGGGGTCTACGACGACTTCGTACGGACCCACATCGACTACTACAGCGCGGACGGCGACGCCGGTCTGCGGGTCGCCCACATGGCGCCGTCCTTCCTGCCCTGGCACCGCCAGTACCTGCTGGAGTTCGAGCGGTCCCTGCGAGAGGTCGACCCGACGGTGACCGTTCCCTACTGGGACTGGACCCGCGACAACACGCCCGCCGCGTCCCTGTGGGGCGAGGACTTCATGGGCGGCAACGGACGCCGCGGCGACCTGCGGGTCATGACCGGCCCGTTCGCCTACGCCACGGGCAACTGGACCATTCGGGTGGGCGTCACCGACCGGCCCTTCCTCACCCGGAACTTCGGCAACCCCGCCAACCCCATCGCCCTGCCGACGAAGAAGGAACTGGCCTGGGCGACCAACGACCGGGTGTACGACTCCGCGCCCTGGAACTCCACCAGCCGCACCGGTTTCCGCAACAAGCTGGAGGGCTGGACGCGCGCCTCCGGCAACGGGCGGTGGCTCAACCACAACCGGGTCCACCGGTGGGTGGGCGGCCTGATGCTGGGCGGCGCCGCCGTCAACGACCCGGTCTTCTGGCTGCACCACGCCTTCGTCGACCTGGTCTGGTCACGCTGGCAGGCCAAGAACCCCAAGTCGGCCTATCTGCCGGCCACCCCGCCCAAGCCGGGCACGGCGGGGACCGGCCGGGTGGTGGCCCGCCGGGAGCGCATGCCCCCGTGGAACGTCACCCCGGCCGATGTCGCCGCTCACCACCACATCTACCGCTACGCCTGACCGGCGTCCGGACGCGGCGCGGCCCCCCGGCGGAGAACCGGGGGGCCGTGGGCTGGGGCCGTACGGGCGGGGGCGTCAGCCGCCGTAACCGCTGCCGTTGTCCTTGCCGCCGTTGTGACCGTCGTCCTTGTGCCCCTTGTCGTCGTTGCGGCCGTCGTCCTTGTGGCCGTCGTCCGACTTGTGGCCCTTGTCCTTGTGGTCCTTGTCCTTCTCGCCGCCGATGTTGGCGCAGTAGTTGCCGAACGCCGGGTTGAGCACACCGATGATGTCGACGGTGTTGCCGCAGATGTTGACCGGGATGTGGATCGGCACCTGGACGATGTTGCCGGACAGGACGCCGGGGGAGTTGGCGGCGACGGCGTCTGCCGTCGCGTCGGCGACGGCCACACCGCTGGCACCAACGACGGACGCGGCAACGGCTGAGGTCAGGACGACTGCCTTCGCGATGCGAGACATCAATAACTCCTTGTGCCTGGAAACTCGACCGCGGACCTGCGGTCGTCACTCCCCTATAACGCGGTTATTCACGCGGGGTAACGGGCATCCTCTTTGTCCGGGAGTGTCGAACGCCTATTGTCGCTCATTCGGACGCGGTAATTCGGTAATTCATTTTTCGGACTCGTCGAGACCGAGGTGCGATTTCATGCCTCCGGACGCCTTCGGGGCCAGGACGGCGACCTCCGGGGGCACCACGTCGGGCACGCCCTGTGCCTCGGCGCGCGGCAGGGTGATCGGGGCGCCCAGGGAGGCGCCGGGCGTGACGGCGGCCAGGTCCGAGCCCGGCGCGGTGAGCAGCGCCTGCCCCAGGGGCCGTCCCCCGAGGAGGTCCGGCAGCGGAGCGGCCACCCGGGTCTCCGGGAACTCGGTGGTGAACGGGACCTGAGGCAGGGACGCCTCCTGCACCCGGCCGCTCGCGGGCGCCTCGACGACGGGCGTCCCCGGCATCGGGAGGGGCACCCCCGTGCGTACCGTCGGGGGCTCCATGGGGAGTACGGTTCCCAGGGTCCGCAGCGGCAGCTCCACGGGGGCCTCCATGGCCGACGCGGAGGACGCCATCGCCGCGGAGGCGAGGCACGTGGCGAAAATCCCGATACCGGCCTGAGATTTCAGGTTCATTGCTGCGTATGCCTTCCGGGGCTTGTGGGGTGTTGCCGTCTGGCTGAACGACCACGCGCCGGGAAGAGCGTCAGAATTCGCCCGAATGCAGCAGCGCGTGGCAATGGGGGAGCCCATGGCGTGACCCTGGGAGAGGAAAAGGAGAAGGCCCGGCGGGGAACGTGTCGTCGTTCCCCGCCGGGCCCCGGGACGGTGCCCGGCGCGTACCGCGCGTTACTTGCCGAGCGGAAGCCCGCCGAGCAGCTGGGCGGGGCCCTCCTTCTTCAGCCCGGTCGCGGTGTCCTTCACCTTGCCGACGTTGTCGGTGGTCCTGCTCACCGCGTCGGAGGGGACCGCCTCGGCCAGGCCGCGCTTGCCCAGCGTGTCGAGCCCGCCGTTGAGGCTGGAGGGGGTGAGGCTGCCGGCGGCAAAGGCCGGGGCAGCCACACCCAGAGCCATCACAGAACCGGCAATGACCGCGGCGACCTTGGTGGGCTTCATGGGGAGTGGGTCCTTCCTCGACATACGTCATCCGTGCAACTGGCGACCCGTACCGGACACTTGACGGTCCCGTGCGGTGCCCTCCCCTTGGTAACGAGCCCTCCGCGCGGCGGAAACCCCGGACGGCGGGAATTCTCACCACTGCACCCGAACGATGAGGCCGGGCGGTCGTATCCTCCGACGAACGGACCGCTCCCGCTCCCCCTTCCGGTCCCGCTCTCTCCCGGGGAATGGCGGGAGCGCGCGGAAGGCCGTACCGGCGGGGGGCCGGCACGGCCTTCGGGTGGCGCGCGTCCGTCAGAGCTCGGAGGCCGGCATCTGGGGGACGGTGACCGGCGTCTGCGGCACGGCCGGCGCCTGTGGCATCGTCGGAGTCTGCGGCCTGGCGGGCGACTCGGCCGAACCGGCCGGCGGCAGGCTCGTGGCGGGCCTGTTCACGGCCTCGGCGCTGGCCGTCATCAGGTCGGCCACGGACTTCAGCGTCGCCTGCACCTGCGGGCCGACGGTGGCGGCGTCGCCCTTGGTGGAGGCCTGGGCCAGCGCGTCGACCGACGTGTCGAGGGCGTCGAGGGCCTGCTCCATCCCGGCGTCGTTCCGGGCTGTGCCGCTGCCGGTGCTGCCGGGGGTCATGGGCGACTGCGCCGTGAACTGCCGCGCCGCTTCCATCGCGGCCGCGATCTCCTTGGCGTACTTCGCGGCGTCGGCCTCGGCCAGCCTTCCGCTGTCCGCGCTCAGGACGGCACCGAGCATGTCGGTGACCGAGGAGAGGACGCCGGCCACGCCGTCCACGTCCTTGACCTGCTGGAGCATGGCCGCGGCCTGGGGCAGCGGCGCGTGGGCGCGGCTGGCGGCGGTCTCGCGCGGGTCGTCGTGGGTGTGGGCGGCGGCGGTGCCCGCCGTTCCGAGGGCGAGGGCGGCACAGACCATGCTCGCCGCCACACGGCGGGATGTCAGGAGACGCATGTCTTTCCTTTCGGTGCTGCGTCGGGGGATGTGTGACATCACCGTGTGTCGGCCGGTCGCAGGGCGCAAACGTTTCCGCTACGCGGAGTGACTGCTTCCGGCGAGTGAAACAACCGCTCTGACCTGGGCCGGAGGCATCCCGTGCGCCCCTCGGCGGGATGTGCCGGCCCGCCGCCGATAGGGTGGCGCGCCCGCCCCGGGCGGCGCCCCGTACGGCGCCCGGACGCGACGCGGTGCGCCACGCCCGGACGCGACGCGGTGCGCCACCCCCGGGGGATGGCGCACCGTGCGGCGGCTGGAGGTCCGGCTCGCGCTGCGTCAGTCGTTGATGCAGACGTTGCCGAAGGTCGGGTTCAGCAGGCCGACGACGTTGATGGAGTTGCCGCAGAGGTTGACCGGGATGTGGACCGGCACCTGCAGCACGTTGCCGGACAGGACACCGGGGGAGCCGACGGCGGCGGCGTCGGCGGTCGCGTCGGCGACGGCCACACCGGTGGCACCAACGACGGACGCGGCAACGGCTGAGGTCAGGACGACGGCCTTCGCGATACGGGACATGGTGAAGAGCTCCTAGTTCGATGGTGCGCTGCGGGCCTGCGTGGCCGGCTACATGAAGAACGCCGCACCTATTCCCCGGTTGCGCATCGAATGGGTGAACCGGGCCGGTGGCGGACCCGCGACATGTCGCGGGCGAACACGGCAGACGGACAAGGACGTTGCTCTGACGGTGTTTCATCTGCTTCATGCCGTAGTTGTCCGTTATAACGTTTCTGTCGGTTAAGTCGGGTTGTCCCGCCTCTGCCGGTCACGTTCTGTTCCGTATCGCCGGGCCGGCGACTCGCTCCGCAGCAAGCCCCGTGAAACCCCGTGGAAAGGGTGCGTGTGCGCTTCCCATTCACCGCGTTGCATGTGGTCCAGCCGGGTGACGGCGGGGTCGCCCGGGTCGTCGCCGACATGGTCGGCGCGCAGGTGGCGCAGGGCGCGCGGGTGGCCGTGGCGTGCCCGCCCGGTACCCCCCTGGCGGCGGCCGTCCGGGAGCGGGGCGGCGAGGTCCACCCCTGGCGGGCCGGACGCCAACCGGGCCCGCGGCTCGCGGCGGAGACCCGCCGTGTCGTGGAGCTGGTCCGGCTGGTGGGCCCCGACCTGGTGCACGCCCACAGCGCCAAGGCCGGACTGGCCGTCAGGCTCGCGGTGCGCGGGCGGGTCCCGACGGTGTACCAGCCGCACGCCTGGTCGTTCGAGGCGGTGGGCGGGGTGACCGCCGTGCTCGCCCGGAGCTGGGAGCGCTGGGCCGGCGCCCGTTGGACCGACCGGATCGTCTGCGTCAGCGAGGCGGAACGGCTGCGGGGTGAGCGCGCGGGCGTACGGGCGCGCTGGTCCGTGGTCCGCAACGGCGTCGACACCACCCGCTTCCGCGCCGAGGCGGATCGTTCCGCCACCCGGGTCCCGGGCCCGCCCCGGGCGCTGCCGCCGGCCCGGGTCCCGGCGCCGGGTACGGCGGCGGAGACAGCGACGGCGGCGGCGCCGGTGTCCGCGCCGGTCGTCCTGTGCGTGGGGCGGCTGTGCCCGCAGAAGGGGCAGGACACCCTGCTGCGGGCCTGGCCCTCGGTGGTCGCCCGGGTGCCGCTCGCCCGGCTGGTGCTGGTCGGTGACGGACCGTCGGCCGCCGCCCTGCGCGCCGCCGCGCCCCCGTCGGTGGTGTTCGCCGGCGCCGTCGAGGACACCGCGCCCTGGTACCGGGCCGCCGACCTGGTGGTGCTCCCCTCCCGCTGGGAGGGGATGGCGCTGGCCCCGCTGGAGGCCATGGCCAGTGGGCGCCCCGTCCTGCTCAGTGACGTGGACGGCGCCCGGGAGAGCCTGCCCCCGGGGCACGAGGCGCACTGCCTGGTCCCGCCCGACGACCCGGACGCGCTGGCCGCCGCCCTCGTCCGGCTGCTGCGGCGGCCGGTCCTGCGGTGGGCCCTGGGCCAGCGGGCCCATCACCACGTACGCAGCCGATTCGACGTCCGGCACACCCAGGAGGCCCTCGCGGACGTGTACCGCCAGGTGGCCGCCCCTCGGGGCCGGGACGTCAAGGAGCCGATCGCCCAGTGACCACGGAAAGCACCAGCGCCCGTCCGGCGCCCGGGTCCGTCCCGGCCCCCGGGTCCGTCCCGGCGGCGGACCGGACCGCCTCCCCCGCCACCGCGTCCGGCCCCGCGCCCAGCGCCGTGCCCTGTGTGGCGCCGCCGCGCGGCTCCGCCGGCCGGACGGCCCTGGCGCCGCGCCGGCCGGCGCCCGGGCCGCCGTTCGTCTCCTCCCTGGTCGCCGTCGACTGCGTCGCGGTGCTGCTCGCCGCCCTGGTGCTCGACGGCGAGCAGCGCTCCGCCGCCCTGCTCCTCCAGCTCAGCGCACTGCTGGCGGCCCTCGACGCGTACGCCGGTCTCTACCGGCCCGGCGGCCCCGCCCCCGGGCCCGCCTCGGTACCGGCCTCCGTCCTGGACGAACTGCCCCGGATCGCCTCCCGCGCCGCGATCGCCTGGTGCGCCGCCGCCGCCCTGCTGGCCGCCCAGACACCGCACCGGGCCCTCGGGCCGGCGACGCTGGCCACCGCGTTCGCCGTGCACCTCGCCCTCGTCTGCTGCGGCCGGGGTGCCCTGCACCACCTGCGGCGCGCGGCCCTGCGCGGCCGGCCGCGCTCCGCGCTCGTCGTCGGCCCCGCCCCGGCCGCGCAGCGGCTGGCCGGCACGCTGGCCCAGCACCCCGAGTACGGCGTCCGGCCGGTCGGGATCGTCGGCGCCCGGCCCGGCGGGCCCCGGCCGGCCGCGGCCGGACCCGCGCTGCCGGTGCTGACGACCACCGAGGAGATCCACCGGGCGGTGGTCCAGAACAGCGTGACCGAGGCGGTCTTCACCGGCACCGACCGGCCCGACCTGGTCACGCTCCTCGGCCACTACGGCTGCGCGAGCTGGCTCGTCACCACCGAGCCCGGGCCCGGACCGGCGGGCCGGCACCTGTGGGGGTACGGCTGCCGGCGGCTGGACCCGCCGGACGTGCCGCGCCGGCGCCCGGCCAAGCGGCTGTTCGACCTCACCGCCGCCGGGCTGCTGCTCGCGGCGGCCTCCCCGCTGCTGCTGCTGTGCGCCCTGGCCGTCCGGCTCTCCGACGGGCCCGGCGTGCTGTTCCGCCAGGAGCGCGTGGGCCAGGACGGCCGGCTGTTCACGCTGCTGAAGTTCCGCACCCTGCGCCCGGCCGACGACCGGGAGGCGGCCACCCGCTGGAGCGTCGCCCACGACGACCGGATGAGCCGGGTCGGCACCTTCCTGCGCCGCACCTCGCTGGACGAGCTGCCGCAGCTCTGGAACGTCCTGCGCGGCGACATGAGCCTGGTCGGCCCACGGCCCGAACGGCCCTACTTCGTCGCGCAGTTCAGCCGGGCGCACCCCGGGTACGCGGCGCGCCACCGGATGCCGGTGGGGCTGACCGGGCTGGCACAGGTGCACGGGCTGCGCGGGGACACCTCCATCGAGGACCGCTGCCGCTTCGACAACCACTACATCGACCACTGGTCCCTCTGGCAGGACGTGTGCATCCTGCTGCGCACGGCGGTCTCGCTGGTCCGCCCGGCGGGCAGCTGATGGCGGTCCCCGGGTGGCTGCCCGCGCCGGCCCTCGCGCCGGGCCCCTCGCGCGTGCCCGCGCCCGGCCCCGGGCCGGCCGCCGCGACCGCCCCGTCCCCGCTCGCCCCGCTGCGGCCCCTGCTGCCCCTGGTGCCGGTGCTGGCCGTGGTCGCGCTGCTCGCCGTGCCGGCCCGGGGGGCCGCCGGCACGGGCACACCGGCGGACGCGGCGTCCGCCGTGCTCGTCGTGTGCTGCCTGGCGCGGCTGCTGCGGGACGGTGCCCGGCCGCTGAGCCGGACGGCGGCCGTGGTGCTGGGCCTGCCGGTGCTCGGCGTCTGCGCCTCGGCCGTGGCGGCCCAGGACCCGGCCGCCGGCCTGCCCGGCGTGGTGCGCCACCTCCAGACCTTCGTCCTGGTGCCCGCGGCCGTGGTGCTGCTGGTGCGCGACCGGCGGGACTTCGCCCTGGTCACCTGGGCGGTGATCGGCCTGGCCCTGGTGCAGGGCGCGATCGGGGTCGTCCAGTACGCGACCGGCACCGGCGCCTCGTACATGGGCGAGGACGTCCGCGCGGTCGGCACGTTCGGGGCCGGCGACGTGATGGGCATGGCGACGGTCGTCGCGTACGGGCTGGTGGGAGCGGTGGGCATCGCGCTCACCGCCACGGGCAGGGCCAGGAGCGCGGCCGCCGGCTGCGCCGCGCTGCTGGCGGTGCCGCTGGTGGTGTCCTTCAGCCGTGGCGCCTGGATCGCCACCCTGCTGGCCTGCGGCCTGCAACTGGCGCTGTCCGGGCCGCGCCGGGCGCTGCGGGTGGCGCTGGCCACCGGGGCGCTCGGGGTCGTCCTGGTCGCGGGACTCGGCATCGGTTCGCAACCCGTCCAGGAGCGGGTGGCCAGCATCTCGCGGGTCACGGCCGCCCCGGACCGGTCGGTCACCGACCGGTACGCCATGTGGGCCGCGGCGGTCGCCATGTGGCGGGCCGAGCCGGTGACCGGCGTCGGGCTCAAGGGCTTCCCTCGGCACCGGGACGGCAACGCCTCGCTGGCGCTCTCCTCCGGCAGCGACACCGCCGGAGCCGGACAGGGCTTCCAGCGGCAGCCGCTGCTCTCCCCGCACAACATGTACCTGCTGGTCCTGGGCGAGCAGGGACTGCTGGGCGCGCTGACCGTCGTCGGCGGCTGGCTGGCCCTGCTGGTGTGCGCGCTCGGCCGGCTGCCCCGCGTCCGCCGCACCGCCCCGGGCGCCGACTGCGCGCTGGTCGCGGTCGGACTGCTGGTCTGGCAGCTCACCGACTTCGTGTACGCGGACATCGGCGGCCCCGCGACGGTGCTGACCGCGCTGGTGATGGGCCTGGCAGCCTGGTGGGCGCTGGCGCCGGACCACACCGCCGGGGCCGTGTCCGGGGGCGCCGCCCGCGCCGGGGCCGGAAGGGCGGCGAGCCCCGCCCATGGCTGACACCCCGCTGCTCGCCCGGCGGCCCGCCGGCTCCGCCACCGGCCTTCCCGGCCCGGCGGCCGGCGCCCCGCCGGGGCGCTTCCTGGCCCGGGCCGCCCTGGTCACGGCCGCCCTGACGGCGGCGGGCGCCTTCCTGGGCCTGCTCCGCGACCAGTTGCTCGCCCACTCCTTCGGGGCCGGCGGCGAGACGGACGCGTTCCTGGTCGCCTGGACGGTGCCCGAGTTCGCGGCCACTCTGCTCATCGAGGACGCGATGGCGCTCATCCTGGTGCCCGCGTTCAGCGCCGCGCTCGCCCGGCGCACCCCGGCCGGCGACCCGGTACGCGCGCTGGTGCGGGCCACGCTGCCCAGGATGGCGGTGGCCGCCGCCCTGGCCGCGGGCCTGCTCGCGCTCGCCGCGCCCTGGCTGGTACCGGCGCTGGCCCCCGGGCTGCCCCGGCAGCGGCTCGCGGTCGACTGCACCCGGCTCGCCGCGACCTGCGTGCTCTCCTTCGCGCTCGCCGGGTACTGCTCCGCCGCGCTGCGCGCCCATGGACGGTTCCTGGCGCCGGCCGCGGTCTACGTGGCGTACAACACCGGCATCATCTCGGCGGTCGTGCTGCTCGGGCCCGGCTGGGGCGTGCGCGCGGCGGCGGCCGGGGTGGCGGCGGGCGGTGTGCTGATGGTGCTGGTCCAGGCGCCGTCCCTGTGGCGGCGGCTGCGGCGGCCGGGCGGCGGCACGGCGGCCGGGGCGGCCGGGGCCCGGCCGGCGCTGCTCATCGGACTGCTGGCCCCCGTGATCGTGTTCGCGGTGAGCCGCCAGTCCCAGGTCCTGGTCGAACGGTTCCTCGCCGCGCCCCTGCCGGCCGGTGCCATCTCGCACCTCAACTACGCGCAGAAGGTCGCGCAGTTGCCGATGGTGCTCTCCCTGATGCTCTGCACGGTGAGCTTCCCGGCCGTGGCCCGGGCCCTCGCGGCGGGCGACACCGCCGCCGCCCGGCACCGCGCCGGGCGCGATCTGCTGCTGGCCGCCGTCGTCGTCCTGGCCGGCGCCGCCGTCGTGGTCGCCGCCGCTCCGCGACTGGTGGAACTGCTCTTCCAGCGCGGCGCGTTCGACCGGGCCGACACCGCCGCCACCGCCGCCGTCATGCGGGTGTACGCGCTGGGACTGCTCGGCCAGACCCTGGTGGGTGCCCTGGTCCGCTGCTACTTCGCCGCCTCCCGCCCACTGTGGTACCCGGCCGCCGCCATGACCTGCGGCGTGGCCGTGACCGCCCTGGCCGGCTCGCTGTGGGCCGGGCGGTGGGGCGCCCCCGGCATCGCCGCCGCCAACGCGCTCGGCATCACGCTCACAGCGGGCCTGCTGCTGGCCGGCGTACGGGGACAGAGCGTCCCGCTGCGCGTCGGCGAGGTGGCCGCGGGCCTGGCCCGGCTGACCGCGGCGGCCACCGCCGCCACCGCCGCCGCCACCGCCGCCGGCCTGCTGTGCGCGGCCGGCCCACCGCTCCTCGCCGTCCTCGCGGTCCTCGCCGCGGTGGCCGTCGTCTTCCCCGCCACCGCGTGCGCGCTGCGGGCGCCGGTGGTGCCCTCCCTGCTCCGCTCCCTGTTCCGATCCGCTGTCCGAAGGCGCGCCCATGCCCCTGCCGAAACCGCCCCTGTGGGTGGCGATGTACCACTCGATCGACGACCCCGCGGATGACCCGTACCGGGTGACCGTGGACCCCGCCCGTCTCGACCGGCAACTGCGCTGGCTCCGGGCGCGCGGGCTGCGCGGCGTCGGTGTGGGCCGGCTCCTGGACGCCGCCCGCCGGGGCGGGGCGCGCGGGCTGGTCGGCCTGACCTTCGACGACGGGTACGCCGACTTCCTCGACCACGCGGTCCCCCTGCTGCGCCGCCACGACTGCACGGCCACCGTCTTCGTCCTGCCCGGCCTGCTCGGCGGGACCAACGCGTGGGACCGGCCCGGGCCGGTCAAGCCGCTGCTGACCGAGGACGGCGTCCGCCGCTGCGCCGCCGCCGGGATGGAGGTCGCCTCCCACGGGCTGCGGCACGTCTCCCTGCCGCCCGCCGACGACCACGTCCTGCGCGAGGAGACCCGGCACAGCCGGGAGCTGCTGCGCGGCATCACCGGGACCGCCCCGGCCGGTTTCTGCTACCCCTACGGCCATCTCGACGCCCGGGTGGTGGCGGCCGTGCGCGAGGCGGGCTACACCTACGGCTGCGCCATCGACCCCGGGCCGCTGAGCGGCGAGTTCGCGCTGCCGCGGGCGCACATCGGGCAGCGGGACACCGGCTGGCGGCTGTACGCCAAGCGCCGGCTGCACCTGCTGCGGCGCCCCGGTGCCGACCTGGAGCCACGGCCGGAGCCGGTCGCGTGAAGGTCCTGCACGTCATCACCGGGCTCGGCATCGGCGGCGCCGAACAGCAGCTCCGGCTGCTCCTGCGCCACCTGCCGGTCAGCAGCGCCGTGGTCACGCTCACCAACCCGGGCGCCGTCGCCGACGGTCTGCGCGCCGACGGCGTCCCGGTCGCCCACCTGGGCATGCGCGGCAACCGCGACCTCTCCGCGCTGCCCCGGCTGACCCGGCTCATCCGGCACGGCGGCTACGACGTCGTCCACACCCACCTGTACCGGGCGTGCGTGTACGGGCGGCTCGCCGCCCGGCTGGCCGGGACGCGCACCGTGATCGCCACCGAGCACTCGCTGGGGGCCGCGCAGATCGAGGGCAGGCCGCTGAGCCCGGGGGCCCGCGCCCTGTACCTGGCCACGGAACGGCTGGGCACGGCGACGGTCGCCGTGTCCGGCACGGTGGCCCGGCGGCTGACCGGGTGGGGAGTGCCGCCCGCGCGGATCCGGATGGTGCCCAACGGCATCGACGTGGCGCGCTTCGCCCACGACCCGGAGGCGGGCCGGGCGGCGCGGCGGCGGCTGGGGCTGGCGCCGGACGACGTCGTGGTGGGCGGGGTGGGGCGGCTGGCGGCCGGCAAGCGGTTCGACACGCTGATCCGCGCGGTGGCCGGGCTGCCCGGGACCCGGCTGCTCCTGGTCGGTGAGGGGGAGGCGCGCGGGCGGCTGGCGCGGGTGGCCGCCGAGTGCCGGGTCGCGGACCGGGTGGTGTGGGCCGGGGCGGTCGACGAGGGGCTGCCGGCCCTGCTGTCGGCGATGGACGTGTTCGTCTCGCCGTCGGCGGACGAGGCGTTCGGGCTCGCGATCGTCGAGGCGCTGGCCGCCGGGCTGCCCGTGCGGTACGCCGCCTGTCCCGCGCTGGAGGACCTGCCGCCCGGCGAGGCCCCGGGGGCGCGGCGGATCGGCGGCTCCGTCCACGACGTGGTGTCGGCGCTGCGCGAGGTGTGCCGCGGCGGACGGCCCGAACGGCTCCCGGTGCCCCCCGCCGCACGCCGGTACGACATCGCCCGCAGCGCCCAGGAACTGCTGTCCCTCTACCACGAAGCGAGTGCCCGATGAACGCCCCGCTGACGACGCCGCGGATCGCCCTGCGCCTCACCGGCGTCCTGTTCACCCGCCTCACGTCGCCCCTGACCCGGCTGAAACGGCTGCCCCGCGGGTGGTTCGTCCCGCTGGCCGCGCTGGCGGGCGCGCTGGGCGGCGCCGCGTACGGACTGTCGGTCACCCCCCAGTACGCGGCGACCAGTTACGTCATCGTGGTGCCCGCGGGGAAGGCCGACCCGGCCGCCGCGATGGGCCTGGCCCAGGCGTACGGGCGGGTCGCCACCGACATCGCGGTCACCGGCGACGCCCAGGTGGCGGCCGGCGTCTCCACCGCCGCCCTGCGCGCGGGCGTACGGGCCGCCACCTCGCCGGACGCCCCGATGATCGCCGTCACCGCCCGGGCGCCGCGCCCGGGGACCGCGGCGGACATGGCCGACAGCGTGGCCAGGGCCCTGGTGCTGAAGGGCGCGCACACCCAGCGGAGCACGGGCGTGAAGGTCCTGCCGTTCTCCCGGGCCGGCGAGCCCACCAGCCCGGTCTCCCCGTCGCTGCCGCTCGCCGTGCTCGTCGGCGGCAGCGGGGGCGGACTGCTGGGCGGGCTCGCGCTGCTGGTCCGCCCCCGGCGCGAGCCACCGGAGCGGTACGCCGCCGTGCCCGGCCCGGCCGCCTGCGCCACGCCCCAGCGGGAGCGGGTGTGACCGGCGGGCCCGCCCCGGCCGGCGACCCGGGCGTGGACGTCACGCTCTGCCAGGACGGCGCGGAGTTCGGCCGGCTGGCCGCCGAGTGGACGGACCTGTACCGCCGGTGCCGGACGGCCACCCCGTTCCAGTCCCACTCCTGGCTGCACTCCTGGTGGCTCTCCTACGGCACCCCCGGCGACCTGCGGGTCGTCCTGGTGCGCCGTACCGGCACGCTCGTCGCGGCCGCCCCGCTGCGCCGGGTGCGCGGGGCGGTACCGGTACTGGCCCCCCTGGGCGGGGCCATCACCGACTTCTGCGACGTCCTGCTGGACGACACCCGCGCCGACGAGGCCGCGTCCGCGCTGGCCGGCGCGCTGCGCGAGCTGGCCCGTACCGCCCTGATCGACCTGCGCGAGGTGCGCCGGGGCGCCGCCGTGGAACGGGTGTACGCGCACTGGCGCGGCCCGCGCCGCCGGCTGGCGGACTCCACCTGCCTGGAACTGCCCGTCCGCCCCCTGGACGAGCTGGTCGCCCGCCTGCCGTCGGCACGGGCCCAGAAGGTGCGCGCCGGGCTGCGCCGACTGGACCGGCTGGGCATCGAGGAACACGCCGTCCCCGCCCCGGAGGTGCCCGGGGCGCTGCGCCGGCTGCTCGACCTGCACCGGCGCCAGTGGGCCGGGCGGCCCGTCACGGCGGAACACCTCAGCGAGCGGTTCGCCGAGCACCTGGAGCGGTCGGTGCGGTCCATGGTGGAGTCCGGGGAGGCGCGGCTGACGGAGTTCACGATGGCCGGTGACGTGGTCGCCACCGACCTGCGGCTGATGTCACCGCGGCTGTCGGGCGGTTACCTGTACGGGGCCGACCCGGTGCTGCGCGCCCGCAAGGCGGACGTGGCCACCCTGCTGATGCGCAGCGGGGTGCGGGAGTGCGGCGCGAACGGGCGCGGCACGCTGAGCCTGCTGCGCGGCGACGAGGCGTACAAGCACCACTGGCGCCCCGAGCCGGTCACCAACCAGCGGCTGCTGCTGGCCCGGCGCCGGCTGGCGGTGGCGCTGTGGCTGCGCGCGGCGTACGCCGGCGGGCGCCAGTGGGCGGCCCGGCGGCTGCGGGACCGGCCGTGGGCGCGGCGGCTGCGCCACGCCCTCGCGGCGGCTCACCGGCGCTGACGGGTCCACCCGTCGGACCGGACGCACAGGGCGCCGCCCAGCCAGCGCTCCACCCAGGCGCCGAGCTGGAGCGGCCGGCACACCTGCCCGGCGCCGGGTTCCCCACCCGGTTCCGTACCCTCACCCGGCTCCGGCTCCGGCTCCGGCTCCGGCTCGGGTTCCGGCTCGGGTTCCGGTTCGGGTTCCGGTTCCGGCTCCGGAGTGGGCCGCCCGGGGACGTCCCGCGGGGGTGCCGGCGGGGTGTTCCGGCCGGACAGCATGGCGCGGAACACCTCGGACGACCTCGGGTTCCCGGCGCACTGCCACACCCCGTGCGGGCAGTAGTCGGTGATGGTCTGGTACAGCGGCTTGTGCCGGTCCATCCACTCCAGCATCCGCCGCATGTACTCGGGGTTGTCGCCGTTGCGGAACAGGCCCCACTCCGGGTACGAGACGGGCTTGCCGTGCGCGGCGGCGAACTCCACGTGCGCGCGCAGCCCGTAGGGCTGCTCCACCTGCTCGTCGAAGCTCTCGCCCGGCGGCTGGTCGTACGAGTCCATGCCCACGATGTCGACCACGTCGTCACCCGGGTAGCACTCCGTCCACGGGACGGCGTCCCGCCCCCGGTTGGGCGCGAAGTCGAAGCGGAACCGCTGGCCGGGCACGGACCGCATGGTGGTGACGATGCGGCGCCAGTACGTCTTCCACGCCTCCGGGTCCGGTCCGCATCGGTGCGTGTAGGTGGTGCCGTTCATCTCCCAGCCCAGGACGACCACCGTGTCGGGCACCTCCAGCCCCACGAGGCGTTCGGCGAGGGCCCGGAAGTGGTGGTCGAAGCGCCCGTCGGCGCCCAGCCGCAGGAGCTGGCGCACGACGCCGTCCGGCAGGTGGCTCTCATTGGCCTCCAGCATGGGGACGTTCAGGACGAACAGCCGGTCGGCGTCGGCGCGTCGCCAGGCCGCCCAGTCCTCCAGGAAGCCCGGCCTGCCCTCGATGTTGCTCCACACGTCACCGGGGAGGTAGGTGTGGCCGGCGCGCAGCTCGGTGCCGCCGAGCCAGGCCTGCAGCTCCGCCATGCGGCTGATCCCGGGCGGGCCGTAGTGCAGGTAGGCGCCCAGCGCGGTGGGCCGCGACGGGACGGTCTCCCCGGCCGGGGCCGGCTCTTCGGCCGCCACCGACGGGTGGCCGGTGGGCGCGGGCTCACCGGCCGCCGGGCGGGCGGCGGCGCCGGCCAGGGGCGGGGCGGCGGCGCCCGCGACCAGCAGCCCGGCGGTGAGGGCCCCCAACCAGGCGCTGGTCCTGTGCCGTTTCCGGTCGGCCATCTCGACTCCTTCGCCACGCTCCGGCAGTGCCCGTCACCTGGCTCGAAAGTATTCTTAATGGTCCGATCGGGAATTCCGGCCCGGCTTTTGTTGGGCCATCGGGGAAATGTGTCGCCCGCTTGGCGCACGATGCGCACGGTGCGGGCGGTGCGGGCCGACGTACCGCCGGGAATCCGGCACGGAACGCGAAGAGCCGGCCCCGGAGGATCCCAGGGGCCGGCTCGTGGGTGGCCGAGGCCTTCACATGTCAGATCACTTGTTGAGGCACACGTTGCCGAAGGCCGGGTTCAGCAGGCCGATCACGTTGACAGTGGTGCCGCACAGGTTGACCGGAACATGAATCGGCACCTGGACGACATTGCCGGACAGGACGCCCGGGAGCCGACAGCGGCCCCGTTCGCCTCGGCGTCCGCCATCGCCTCGGCTTCCTTTCCGCAGAGGAAGTCCTGCCACGTGTTTCGTGGCGAACGGGCCCCTGGGAGGCGGCCCGGCTTCCGCTGGGAAAATCCCAACGAACACGAAAGCGAAAGGACACCGTCGAGGGATTTGTTGCCCGTCTTTCACTCGAACGCGGAGAGGTCGGGCGGTGCGGACGGTTCAGCGGTACGGCCAAACCGGACGGGACATCAGCACGTCCCATTCGTGGTCCGGCACTCCCGGTACTGTTCGGCCCAGTGCCTTCCACTCGCGCATCAGCGCGGAATGAACGGGTGAGGGGTCGACGGCCCCCGTCTCCTGTCTGCTCTGCGGGATGAGGGGCACGCGCTGCCATTTTCCGGAGCGAGGAGCCATGCCAAACCTTTCCGTTCACGGCCTTGGCGAGGCTCTCGCATCATGACACAGCGACCGGCGGCGTCAGCGGGAAAGCGCCGTGAAGCGCAGCCGGAAGTGGTCGAGGGTGGGTGGCAGGGGCCGGTCGGGCCGGAGCCGGGCGGGGTCGCCGGGCAGGTAGGTGTGGCGCTCCAGCAGCGCGGCGAGCGCCGTCGAGGTGACCAGGAGCACCAGGTCCTCGCCCGGGCACTCCGCCGGGCCGGCGCTGAACGGCATCAGCGCCTCGGTGTCCTGGGCCGTGCCGTCGAGCCAGATCTCCGGTACGAACCGGTCGGCGTACGGCAGTTCCGCGTCCCGGTGGAAGAGCGGGGCGTGGATCAGGATCGCGGTACCGCCCGGCAGGACCTCCTCGCCCCAGGTGGTGGCCCGGACCGACTCGCGCAGCAGGAAGGGGGTGGTGGGCCAGAGGCGTACCGACTCCAGGACGCAGGCACGGGTGTAGGGCAGCAGCCGCGGTTCGGTGAGGTCGGTGACCGCCAGCTCGTTGCGTACCTGGGTCTCCTTCGCCGGGTGCGTGGCCAGCAGCGCCAGGGTGCGGAACGCGGCGACGCCGGCCGCGTCGAAGGCGGCCAGCCAGTGCGGTACCTGCCCCGCCGGGTCGGTGCCGGGCCGCGCCGGAGTGGTGGCGAGGGCGGCGGCGAGGCTGCCCGGCCCGCCCCGGGCCAGGTGCGCGCGCAGTCGGCGGTCGAACCGCCGGCGGGGCCCGGCGCGGCGGGGTCCGGCGGCGGACCGGTCGGCGGCGGAGCGCAGCCGCCCGAGCATCGCGGTGAGCGCGGTGTCGTCGCGGGCGGTGTCGCCCAGCACGACGCGGCGCACGGCGCGGTCCCAGGCGGCGGAGAAGGCGGCCCAGTCGAGCTCGCCGTCGCCGCCGGCCGTCGCCCCGAGGAGCCGGCCGGCCTCCTCGCGCACCGTGCGCACCAGCCGGGGGGCCGAGCTGTGCAACTGGTAACCGTACTCCAGCACCGCCTCGTTGAACGCGCGCCGTTCGTCCCGCCGTCCACCGGACGGGGCCAGTACCCCGTGCGGCCGGAAGCGGTCCGGCGCGGCGTGGTCGTCCCGGGCCGCCGGGGAGTACGGGTCGGGTGTGCCGGCCAGGACGTGCGCCGCGTCGCCCGCGTCCAGGACCACCGCGAACCGGCGCCCGGCCAGGTCCAGGCGCAGGGGTCCGGGGCCGTAGCGGTCACGCAGCTCGGTGAGCAGCCCGGTGGCACGCCGGTCGCCCGCGCACCCGGCGGGGGCCCGGCCGGGGCGGCGGTGGGTGGCCGGGCCCGGTGCGAGGGCGGGGGCGAGGACCTGGACGGCCACCCGGGCCGCGTCCGGCGCGGAGAGTCGCGCGGGAGTGTGCGTCACCGCGTCCGTACCGGTCATGGCGCCCGAGTGCCCATGGGGTGGTGCGCGAAACGGGGCGCGGGGTCCCGGAGCGGCGCGGCCGGCCGGGGCGCGTCAGCTGCCGGTGGTGGGGCCGCCGCTGCCGAAACCGCCGCTGGGAGCGCCGCGCCACTTGTCGTCCTTCTCGGTGCGCGGGGAGGTGTCCGGCTCGGTGTTCTCGTGCCGCAGCTCGTAGGGCATCATCCGGTCCTCCCGCTCGGTGATCTCCGCGGGCCTGCGGTGCCCCTCCACCTCGCCGGGCAGTCCGGCGTCCGCCGGCCGGTGCGGCTGCTCCTCCGGGGAGGGAGGTGCGGGCTCCCGGTTCCTGATGCGCCGGCCGAGCAGGAAAGCGCCGATCAGGAACCCGACGACGAGGATTCCCGCGACCAGCGGACCAATGCCGACAACATGGTCTTTCGCTGCCAATTCACCGGTTTCCGTGATGAGAGAGTTCATACGAGGCGTGTACCCGCGTTCGCCCCCGTCAGACACCCTCCGCCGCCCGCCCGGCGCCCACGAGGATCCGGGGTCCCCGCATTCCCGGGCAATGCCAAAACGACCATCATAAAAAAGATGAATCCGTCTTTTACGGATTGAGCTCTTCGGGTGACCTGGCGCAACCTAAACGGCGCTGCGCTGTTGATCAGACCGACCCCGAGCACCGGGTCTCTCGACGAGAAGGATGGACCATGATCAAGAAGGTTCTGGCTACCGCCGGCGTGGCTGCGGCCGTCCTTGGCGCGTCCGCGCCGATGGCCGCGGCGGTGGGCGACCGGGGAGTCGACACGCAGAACGGCAACTTCGCTTCGCAGGCGTACGGAAACACCGTCACCGGTGGCTACATGAGCCCGCAGATCGGGCTCATCCAGGGCTCGCTCAACAAGCCCTGCATCGGTCTGCCCGTCCAGGCCGACGTCCAGAACATCGTGGCCCTGGTCAACGTCGGTGTTCAGGACATCCTGAACGACACGCAGAACCAGCAGTGCGCGGAGAACTCCACCGCGGTCAAGGGCGACAGCGCCCTGTCGCACCTCCTGGAGGACGTCCTCTCCGAGAACGGCGCAGCTGCCATCGACAACTGATCACGAAGCGGCCGGCCCGCATGACCGCGGTGTCATGCGGGCCGGTTTCTCGTACACCCCCATGAGGACCGAGTGGCGCGCCCATCGGTCGGGCGCGGCAGGACGACCCGAGCGCCGGGTCTCTCGACGAGAAGGATGGACCATGATCAAGAAGGTTCTGGCTACCGCCGGCGTGGCCGCGGCCGTGCTGGGCGCGTCCGCGCCGATGGCCGCGGCGGTGGGCGACCGGGGAGTCGACACGCAGAACGGCAACTTCTCCGGGCAGGCCTACGGCAACACCGTCACCGGTGGCTACATGAGCCCGCAGGCCGGGCTGGTGCAGGGCACGCTCAACAAGCCCTGTGTCGGTCTGCCGATCCAGGCCGACGTCCAGAACATCGTGGCCCTGGTCAACGTCGGTGTTCAGGACCTCATCAACGACACGCAGGACCAGCAGTGCGTGGAGAACTCCACCGCGGTCAAGGGTGACGCCTTCCTCTCCCACGTCCTGGAGGACGTCATCTCCGAGAACGCCGCCCTCTCCGTCGACTGACGGGCGAGCCGCGTGGAGCGACCGCAGCGGCGGGCCCCGCATCCGGAACACGGACGCGGGGCCCGCCGCTGTGTGCCCGCCCCCTGTGCGGCATCTCGGCGGCGACGGCGCCACCGGGTACCTGACCGCCTACGACGTCGGGACCGAGACGCTCGGCTTCATGCGGGCCACCCCGACGCCGCGCGGGGAGGCCGGCGGGCAGCCGGAGTGGAGCGGGACACTGCCGGACGGCACCAAGGTGGCCATCTCGCGGCGGCCCGCCCGGGGCAAGGGCGTCACCGAGTGGCGGGTCGACGCGCTGCGGCCGAACGGACCGCGCGCCACCAGCACCTCGTACAACGCGCACTACCCGCGTCGCGCGGCCGGCCGCGCGACGCCATCCGCGACGACTGCCCAGCTCGGGGCCGTGGCGCCGGACCCCTCCTGGCTGACCGCGATGAAGCCCGCTCTCCGCCCCGGGTCACTTGGCGTCGGAGTACCGCTCCACCGTCGCCACGGTGAACGGGAAGCGCACCGGCGTGTCCCCGAAGGTGATCCGCCCGGCCGTGTCCCCGGCCGCGCGGATCGCCTCGGTGACGGCCGCCGCCTCCTCGGCCGGGCAGTGCACGATCACCTCGTCGTGCTGGAAGAACACCAGCTCCGCCCGCATCCCGGCGAGCGCCCGGCGCAGTGCGGCCAGCATCAACAGCGCCCAGTCGGCGGCGCTGCCCTGGACCACGAAGTTCCGGGTGAACCGGCCGCGGGCGCGGGCGTCCACCGACGCGTACCCCGGGGCGGGGCCGTCGTCGGCATCGGCCCCCTCCTGGGGGATGCCGGCCTCCTCCGCCTCGCCGGCGGCCGGCGCGCGGGGACTGGTCCGGCCCAGCCAGGTGCGCACCAGCCGGCCCTCCTCGCCGGCCTTCGCCGCGTCGTCCACATACGCCACCGCGAGCGGGAAGCGGCGGCGCAGCGCCGCCAGGTTCTTCAGGCCGTCACCGCTGGTCTGCCCGTAGATCGCGCCGAGCAGCGCGAGCTTGGCGTGCGCGCGGTCACCGGAGAACGCCCGGTCCGACAGCCGCGCGTACAGGTCGTCCGGATGGCCCGCGACCTCCATCAGGCCCGGGTCGCGGGAGATCGCGGCCAGCACCCGGGGTTCCATCTGGTCGGCGTCCGCGACGACGAGCCGCCAGCCGTCGTCGGCGATCACCGCCCGCCGGATCACCTTGGGGATCTGCAGGGCGCCCCCGCCATTGGCCGTCCAGCGCCCGCTGACGGTGCCGCCCGGCACGTACTCCGGCCGCAGCCGCCCCTCGCGCACCCAGTCCTGCAGCCAGCTCCAGCCGTGCGCCGTCCAGATCCGGTACAGCGTCTTGTACTCCAGCAGCGGCTCCACGGCCGGGTGGTCGATCCGGGCCAGCTCCCAGCGCCGGGTGGAACGCACCGTGATGCCGGCCCGGGCGAACGCCTTCACCACCTCGGCGGGCAGGTCGGGCCGCACCCGGTGCCCGAAGGCGGCCGACACCTCGTCGGCGAGCCGCGCCAGCCGGCGCGGCTCGCCGACGCCCGCGTACCGTTCGCCCAGCAGCTCGGTCAGCAGCGCCCGGTGCACATCGGCACGCCACGGCAGGCCGGCCCGCCGCATCTCCTCGGCCACCAGCATCCCCGCCGACTCGGCCGCGGTCAGCAGCCGCATCCGGTCGGGGTGCTCGGCGGCGTCGTGCCTCCGGCGCTGGTCGGCGTACACCTCCAGCAGGCCCTCGAAGGGGACGGCCATCGGGCGGGGCTCGAACAGCGAGGACTGCGAGCCGGGCTCGGCGGCCCTGGCCGGCGGGTCGGGCGGCACCGGGCGGTGGTGCAGCCGCGCCCAGGCGGCGGCCGCCGAGCGCGGCTCGCCCAGCCGCCCCTCGTGTCCCAGCAGGAGCTGCTCGGCGTCCTCGATGTCGTAACACCGCTCGACCCGCACTCCCGCGGCCAGCAGCCGCGGATAGACCTCGGCCGTGGACCGCCACACCCCCCGGCCCACGCCGGGCCGCGCCCGCACGGCCTCGACGAGGTCCGGCTCGCTCAGCACCGGACCGGCGGGCAGCCCGTCCCGCCCGAGGGGGACGAGCCGCGCGCCACCGCCCTCGGTACCGTGCAGAGCCCACCTTCCGTTCACACCCGCGAGTCTGGCACCCGGCACTGACAGCGGCGTGCGCGGACGGGACGGCGGCGTGGGCGGACCACGCCTGCGGGGCGGGTGCCGGTACCTGTCGTTGGCGTACAGGTGTGCGCGCACGCTCACAGCGGCCACTGACACACTCGGGGGTGGTGGTTCCGTACGGACGAGGGAGGCTTCTCATGCCGGTGCACGACTCGGTGGGCGGCGCGGGGACGACCGTCGAGCGGGCGCTGGCGGCCGCGCTGTACGCCCAGGACGACACCGCCCTCGACGCGGGTGCCTCGCTGCTCGCCGCCGACCCCGGCGCGGACGCCGAGCTGGCCCGGCGGGGCGAGGAGCTGGTGCGCCGGGCGTGGGAGCGGGGCTGGCAGCCGGCCGATGTGGCCCGGCTGGTCCGGCGGGAGCTGGAGGACCACCACGTGCGGCTGGCCGCCGGCCTGATCACCGGGCAGGTACGGGCCTACGACCGGCTGCCGCCCCGGTGGGCCGCCCAGCTCGCCGAGCTGCCGGCCGGGCCCTGGCGCGCCGACCGCTTCTCGTACGCCACGGCCGTGCTGGAGCTGTACCGGCTGCTGGCCCGGCTGCCCGCCCTGGAACCGGCCGGCCCGGTTCCGGGCTCGCCCCTGCACGCCCCGCCGGCGCACGGCGAGCCGCGCGTGCTCGCCCGGATCAGGGCGCTGCTGGCCAAGGCGGAGGGGACCGGCTACCCCGAGGAGGCGGAGGCGCTCACCGCGAAGGCGCAGGAGCTGATGGCCCGGTACAGCCTGGACGAGGCGGCCCTGGCGGCGCGCACCCACAGCCCGGACGAGCCCGCCGCGGTACGGATCGGGATCGACGCCCCGTACGAGACGACCAAGGCGATCCTGCTCGACGCGGTCGCGGGCGCCAACCGGTGCCGCGCGGTGTGGAACGAGGCGTTCGGCTTCTCCACCGTCGTCGGGTTCGAGCCGGACCTGGAGGTGGTGGAGCTGCTCTACACCTCGCTGCTGGTCCAGGGGACGAGCGCGATGACCGGCGCGGAGGCGGAGCAGCAGCGGGGCGGCCGGAAGCGGACGAAGACGTTCCGCCAATCCTTCCTGCTCGCCTACGCCCAGCGCCTGGGCGACCGGTTGGCGGCCACCACGCGGCGCGTGAACGCCGAGGAGCCGACCCTGCTGCCGGTGCTGGCCGCGCGGGACGTGGCCGTCACGTCGCGGACGGAGCGGATGTTCCCCGAGACGACCACCACCCGGGTCCGCGGCGCGACCGACCGGGCGGGCTGGGAGCAGGGCACGGCCGCCGCGGACCGCGCCGAGGTCCGGGCCGGCCGGGACCGCATCGGCCGCTGACGGCCACGAGGCTGGACCTGGCGCGGGTGCGGGCGCGGGTGCGCCCGGCGGGGCACGGTGACGGGCCGGGGCCGTCGGGGCGCTGGCCCGGGCGACGCGGGGGCGTGTCCGGGCCGGCCCTCGCGCCGTGCGTCGCGTACGGCGGCGGCCGGGATCGGAGGCACACCTCCCGGACCGGGCCGCCGCCCCTGCGGCGTACGCCACCGGGCGCGGCTGCCGCCGGAGAACCTGGACGCGCTGGCCCGGGCCCTGGCCGACGACGGTCCGGAGGCGGCTGGCGGCGGCCCGCGACCGGGCGGCGGCGGGCCCGGCCCGGTGCGGGCGTGCGGGACTGGCCGGTCAGGGCCTCGGGGACGGCCCCGGCGGGCTCGTGGGCACCGCCGGGGCGAGGTTCAGGGGCGACCTGCGCAGGGTCTCCCTGGTGCCGCTCGCCCAGGTGACGACGGCCTGCCGGCCGTCGCCGGAGCCCTTGACGCGGTCGGTGCCGTCGTCGTCGTTGGGTGAGCGAGAGGGCCATGGTGTCGGCGCCCCGGGCCGTGCCCTGGCACAGGCGGGAGCCGGCGAGGAGCACGGCACGGCCCTCCTGGACGGTCGGGCTGACCGGTCCGCCGTCGGTGACGCCCGGCCAGGAACCCTCCAGCCGGCCGGCGCCGCCGGGGGTGGCCGGGCCGCCCCCGCCCGGCGCTGCGCGCCCGCCACCGCCGCCGCCCCTGTCGTCGTGGCCGCCGCCGCAGCCGGTCAGGGTCAGGGCGGCGGCGAGGCCGGCCACCGCGACGGTCCAGGTCCGTACGGGCTCACGCACGTTCCAGTCCCCCTTGCCGGTGTCAGGACCGCGCCGAGCTATCAGGCGGTCTCCCCGGTTTCACCAGGACGACTTGGTCACCCCGGGCAGGAATCCGGCGTGCGCCTGCTCGCGCATCCGCACGCGCGACAGCCCGAACTTCCGCAGATGCCCCCGGGGCCGGCCGTCCACGCTGTCCCGGTTGCGTACCCGGGTGGCGCTGGCGTCGCGGGGCTGGCGCCGCAACTCGGCCTGCGCGGCCAGCCGTTCGGCCTCCGGAGTGCCCGGGCGGCGGATGAGCTCCTTCAGCTCCGCACGGCGCCCGGCGTACCGCTCGACCACGGCCCTGCGCCGCTCGTTGCGCGCGATCTTGCTCTTCTTGGCCATCAGACCTTCACCCCCCGGGCGCGGATCCGCGCCACGGCGGCCTCGACGCCGATGCTGTCGACGGTCTTGATCGCCTTGGTGCTGAGGGTGAGCCGCACGTGCCGGCCCTCACTCGGCAGCCAGTAGCGCTTGCGCTGGACGTTGGGGTCGAAGCGGCGCGAGGTGCGCCGGTGCGAGTGGGAGACGCGGTTGCCGAAGCCCGGCTGGGCGCCGGTCAGCTGGCAGTGGGCGGACAAGGGTGACCTACCTCTCGGGACACTGTCTTGGAAATGGAAACCATTTCCATCTACTCTAACCCCATGGCCCGCAACGAACTCCGACCGATCATCAAACTCCGGTCCACCGCCGGCACCGGCTACACCTACGTCACCCGCAAGAACCGCCGTAACGACCCCGACCGCATGACGCTGCGCAAGTACGACCCGGTCGTCGGCCGCCACGTCGACTTCCGAGAGGAGCGCTGAGCGCCATGAAGCCCGGCATCCACCCCCCGTACGAGCCCGTCGTCTTCCGTGACAAGGCCGGCGGCTTCGCCTTCCTCACCCGCTCCACCGCGACCAGCGACAGGACGGTCGAGTGGGAGGACGGCAACACCTACCCCGTCATCGACGTCGAGATCTCCTCCGCGAGCCACCCCTTCTACACGGGGCAGGCCCGCGTGCTCGACACGGCCGGGCGCGTGGAGCGGTTCGAGCAGCGGTACGGCCGGCGACGCGAGGCCCGCTGATGCTGTCCGTCGCCCTCGTCGGCGGGCTGCACGCCGAGGCCCGGGCCGCCGCCGTGGAGCGCCTGCTGGCCTCCGTCCCCGGCAGTGTGGCGCTCCACCACGACCTGTCCACCGCCACCACGGGCACCGTCCGGCGCACCGTGCGCGACGCCACCGGCGTCCTGGCCACGGGTGAGGCCCCGCTGGTCAACGACTGCGCGTGCTGCGCGCTCCGCGAGGACCTGGTCCCCGAGCTGGAGCGGCTGGCCGACGCCGGACTCACCCGGCTCGCGGTGGTCGAACTGTGGGACTCGGTCGAGCCGAAGGCGATGGCCGAGGTCGTCGCGGCGGCCGGGCTCACCGTCACCTCGGTGATCACCGCCGTCGACCCCGCCCTGCTGCTGCCCTTCCTCGGCAACGGCGAGGACCTGATGGACGCGGGTCTCGCGGCGGCCACCACCGACCAGCGCACGGTCGCCGACACCTGGGCGCGCCAGCTGGAGTACGCCACCGTGCTCGCCGTGGCCGACGGCCCCGGGGCCGACGACGAGGACCGCGCGCTGCTGGACCAGCTCCACCCGACGGCCCGGCGGGTGCCGCTGGCGGACGGTGACCTGGCGGCGGCCGCGCTCGCCGGGTTCGACGTGGAGGCCGCGGCGGCCGCCCAGCACCCGTCCTGCGCGCGGCTGCCGCAGGAGGCGGACGCGAGCGGGGTGGCCACGTACGTGTGGCACCGGCGCCGGCCCTTCCACCCGGAGCGGCTGTACGCCGCGCTGGAGGACCTGTCCTGCGCCGCCGCCCGCAGCCGCGGCCGGTTCTGGCTGGCCGACCGGCCCGACACGCTGCTGGGCTGGGACGCGGCGGGCGGCGCCCTGTGCGTGGAGAGCGCCGGCCCCTGGCTGGCCTCGCTCCCGGACGCCGCCTGGGAGATGGTCCCGCCGGAGCGCCGGGCGGCTGCCGCGCTGGACTGGGACCCGGAGTACGGGGACCGCTGCCAGCACCTCGTCTTCACCTCGCCCGGCCTGGACCGCGAGGGGCTGACCGAGCTCCTCGACTCCTGCCTGCTCACCGACGCGGAGTACGCCGCCGGCCGCGAGGCCTGGCAGCGGCTCCCGCACGCCTTCGACGCCCTCCTGGAGGTCTGACCCATGTCCCCGCGCCGCGCCCCGGAGCGCAAGCCGGCCACGTCCCGTCCCAACCCGCTGGAACGCGACGGCATCACGTACATCGACTACAAGGACACCGCCCTGCTGCGGAGGTTCATCTCCGACCGGGGCAAGATCCGCAGCCGCCGGGTGACGCGGGTGTCGGCGCAGCAGCAGCGCGCGCTGGCCCGCGCGATCAAGAGCGCCCGCGAGATGGCGCTGCTGCCGTACGCGTCCTCCCCGCGCTGACCCGCGCCGGCCCGCGCCGGCCCGCGCCCGCGCCGGCCCCCGCCGGCCCGCGCGCCGGCCCGGGACCACCCGCGCCGGTCTCCCCGCCGGCGTTCCGGCCCGCGAGGGCGGCCCCTCCCCGCCGCCCCCCGCGGGCGCTCGAAGCCCCCGTGGCACCCGACGGTGCCACGGGGGGCTTCACTCATGGGCGACGTGAGGCATCCGGACCGGCCGGATGTGCGTCTGTACTCGTGAACGGGGCGTTTTTGCGCTGTAATCAGGGAGCCACCCGGCGTGCACGTGCATCTGCTCATGCAGTTGCAAATGAACACAGCTATGATCCGACATAGTTGACACCTGCACCATGTATCTCGGGAGCGTCCTGTGCACCACGTGTACAACGGCATGGCGGCCACGGAGCTGCACGGGGTCGTCTGGCAGAAGAGCAGGCACAGCAACTCGCAGGGTTCCTGTGTCGAGTTCGCCAAACTGCCGGGCGGGGACGTCGCCGTACGCAATTCCCGGCACCCCGAAGGTCCCGCCCTGGTGTACACGCCCGCCGAGATAGAGGCCCTGCTGCTGGGCGTGAAGGACGGCGAGTTCGACCACCTGGTGAGCGGCTGACCGTTCGCCCGGCCACGCCGGCCCGGCGAACGGCCGTGGGCCGTACGCGGCCGGGCGGCCGCCCGCGCCGCTACGGTGCCGGCGAGTCGGTCAGGCGGAACAGCGCCCAGACCACCTTGCCGCGCAGCGTCCCGGCCAGCGGGTGCCAGCCCCAGCCGTCGCTGAAGGACTCCACGAGGAACAGCCCCCGGCCCGACTCCGCCGAGAAGTCCTCCTCGGCCTCGCGCGTCGCCGGGCTCTGCGGGCTCGGGTCGCGTACGGCGCACACCAGCCGGCTCGCCCAGCGCATCAGGTGCAGCCGCACGGGCGGGTCGTACGGATCGTGCCCCGCGGGCCGCCCCGCACCCGTGCGGCCGTCCGGCCGGGGGTCCTCGGGCAGCGCGTGCCGCAGGGCGTTGGTGACGAGCTCCGACACGACCAGGGCCACGTCGTCGAACCGGTCGCTCAGCTCCCACTGGGCGAGCGTCACGCTGGTGAACTGCCGTGCCCCGCGCACCGCTTCGTACTGCGCGGGCAGCGCGCAGGAGGCGGAGCTGGAGACGGAGGCGGCATCGATCGGAGGAAGCCCCTGCCTTAACGGCTCGAGCATGGTCGATCCATTCGTCCCCATGCGAGGCACTCCCGGGATTCGCGGCTGTGGCGCTACAACACGAACGAGTACGCAGGTGCGCGGGCACCATGGTTCCCAATGCGACCACCGGATGCAAGGGCAGATGCACGTGCACGCGCCCGAAGTGTTCCCCCGCGTGTCGGTTCCTGGCCATATCTTCCGCCGACGACTTTCACGGCGTTCGGCCAAGCCTTCCCCTTGTGTAACCGCACGAGTACGGGGTGAAGCTTTTTGGTGGCAGAATCCGGCACCTCGGGGCTCGGGGGGGCTCCGTCGTACACATCAGCGATGGGGAGGGTGGAAGACGTGACCCCAAGTGAATCGAGCGGCTCGGTGGTGCGACGCATCCTGCTGGGCTCGCAGCTGCGCAGGCTCCGTGAGTCGCGCGGCATCACCCGGGAGGCGGCCGGTTACTCGATCCGGGCCTCGGAATCCAAGATCAGCCGCATGGAGCTGGGCAGGGTGAGCTTCAAGGCGCGGGACGTCGAGGACCTGCTCACCCTCTACGGGGTGACCGACGAGACCGAGCGCGCGTCCCTGCTCGGGCTGGCCCGCGAGGCCAATGTCGCGGGCTGGTGGCACAGTTACGGCGACGTGCTGCCGGGCTGGTTCCAGACCTACATCGGCCTGGAGGGCGCCGCCTCGCTCATCCGCATCCACGAAGTGCAGTTCGTCCACGGCCTGTTGCAGACCGAGGCGTACGCGCACGCCGTGGTCCGTCGCGGTATGCCCGACGCCCCGCGCGCCGAGATCGAACGGCGGGTGGCGCTGCGCCTGGAGCGCCAGAAGGTGCTCGTGTCCGAGCGGGCGCCGCGCTTTCACGCCGTTCTCGACGAGGCCGCCCTGCGCCGCCCCTACGGCGACCGGGAAGTGATGCGCGAGCAGCTCAAGCACCTCATCGAGGTCTCCGAGCGCCCCAACGTCACCCTCCAGGTGATGCCGTTCAGCTTCGGCGGGCACGCGGGTGAGAGCGGCGCCTTCACCATGCTGCGCTTCCCGGAGTCCGACCTCTCCGACCTGGTCTACCTGGAGCAGCTCACCAGCGCGCTGTACCTGGACAAGCGCGAGGAGGTGGCCCAGTACGAACGGGTGATGGAGCGGCTGCATCAGGACAGCCCGGGCCCCGAGGAGAGCCGGGACGTGCTCCGGGGACTCCTCCAACTCATCTGACCCGCCAGTAGGATGACGTCTCGTCAAACCGATGTGCGCGCGCCCCCGGGAAGGGATGGCATGTCCTACTTCACAGATCTGGCCCTGCAGTACATAGACGGTGAGTGGCGGGCCGGCGGCGGCTCGTGGGACATCATCGACTTCAACCCGTACAACGAGGAGAAGCTCGCCTCCATCACGGTGGCCACGGTCGACGAGATCGACCAGGCCTACCGGGCGGCCGAGCGGGCCCAGCGCGCCTGGGCGGAGACCAACCCGTACGCGCGCCGAGCCGTCTTCGAGCGGGCCCTGCGGCTGGTCGAGGAGCGCGAGGCCGAGATCACCGAGACGATCATCGCCGAACTCGGCGGCACCCGGACCAAGGCGGCCTTCGAGCTGCACCTGGCCAAGGAGTTCCTCCGCGAGTCCGTCCACCTGGCCCTGCGCCCCGAGGGCCGTATCCTGCCCTCGCCGGTCGACGGCAAGGAGAACCGCCTCTACCGGGTCCCGGTCGGTGTCGTCGGTGTCATCAGCCCGTTCAACTTCCCCTTCCTGCTGTCGATCAAGTCCGTCGCCCCCGCGCTGGCCCTGGGCAACGCGGTCGTCCTCAAGCCGCACCAGAACACGCCCATCCTCGGTGGCAGCCTGGTCGCCAAGCTCTTCGAGGACGCCGGTCTGCCGGCCGGCCTGCTCAATGTCGTGATCACCGACATCGCGGAGATCGGTGACGCGCTGATCGAGCACCCGGTGCCCCAGGTCATCTCGTTCACGGGCTCCGACCGGGTGGGCCGGCACGTGGCCACGGTGTGCGCCGCCAACTTCAAGCGGGCCGTCCTGGAACTGGGCGGCAACAGCGCGCTCGTCGTGCTGGACGACGCCGATCTCGACTACGCGGTGGACGCGGCCGTCTTCAGCCGGTTCGTGCACCAGGGGCAGGTCTGCATGGCCGCCAACCGGATCCTGGTGGACCGGTCGGTGGAGCGGGAGTTCACCGAGAAGTTCGTCGCCAAGGTGCGCACGCTCAGGGCCGGCGACCCGGCCGACCCGGAGACGCACATCGGCCCGCTGATCAACGCCACGCAGGCGGAGGCCGTCGCCACGCTGGTGGAGCAGACGGTCGCGGCCGGCGCCACGGCGCTGGTCCGCGGTGGCCTGGAGGGCAATGTGGTGACACCGTCCGTCCTGACCGGCCTGCCCGCGGGTTCGCCGGTGCTGTCCCAGGAGATCTTCGGCCCGGTGGCGCTGATCGTGCCCTTCGACGGGGAGGACGAGGCGGTCCGGATCGCCAACGACACCCCGTACGGGCTGAGCGGCGCCGTTCACACCGGTGACGTCGAGCGGGGGGTACGGCTCGCCCGGCGGGTCCGCACCGGCATGATCCACATCAATGACGGCACCGTGCACGACGAGCCGATCGTGCCGTTCGGCGGCGAGAAGCACTCGGGCGTCGGCCGGCTGAACGGCGACGCCACGGTGGACGCCTTCACCACCCAGAAGTGGATCTCGATCCAGCACGGCCGGACCGTTTTCCCGTTCTGACGCCGGGAGTTGAGGACAGTACCTGACCGCAAGGGTCCGTAGTTTGGGTGGTGTCAGGAAGGCACTGCTGAAGAAGGCGGACACATCATGGTCACTCACGTTCCCGCGGAGGCCCCCGGCGACGAGCGCGGCGCGCTGCTCTCCTTCATCGAGGCGCAGCGCGGCGCCGTCCGCCGTTCGGTCCTCGGACTGACCGAGGAGCAGGCGGCGTCCCGGCCCAGCGCCAGCGAACTGTCGCTGTCGGGGCTGCTCAAGCATGTCGCCGAGACCGAGCACGGCTGGCTGCTGATGGCGCGGGGTGAGCCGGACGAGACCGCGCGCTCCGCGGAGGACCGGGCGGACGGCTTCCGTCTGATGGAGGGCGAGACGATCCAGGGGGTGCTGGACTACTGGGACGGCGTGGCGCGGCGGACCGAGGAGCTGATCCGGTCGGTGCCGAGCCTGGACGACACGTTCGCGCTGCCCGACGCGCCGTGGTTCCCGAAGGAGGGGCGGGTCTCGATGCGCTGGCTGGCGCTCCATCTGATCGAGGAGATCGCCCGGCACGCCGGGCACGCCGATGTCGTCCGTGAGTCGCTGGACGGCCGGACCGCCCTCGATCTGGTGCTGGCACAGGGCGCGTGACCTGGTCGGTCGGTGTGCTGGCGGAGGGCGAGCGGAACCCGTACGCCACGGGAACACCCCGTCCCGGGGACGCGTGCCGGCCCGCTTCGCCGGGCGGGCACGGACGGCCGACGGCCCCGCCGGGGCGGGGACCCCGGTCCGTACGGACACGGCTTGATACCGAAAACCCCCTCCGCGCAGGCCGGAGGGCCGTGGAACCGGGGGTCCGCGGAAAGCGTTGATAGCTTTGGGCAGCCGTCCCCGCCCACCGACCCAGGAGCCCCGGAACCCGTGAATACGCTTGCGCTCGGACCGAGCTGGCTGGACCCGGACCATCTGATCCAGAACTTCGGCCTGATCGGCGTCCTGGTCATTGTCTTCGCCGAGTCCGGCCTGCTCATCGGATTCTTCCTGCCCGGAGACTCGCTGCTGTTCACCACGGGCCTGCTGGTCACCACCGGCAAGCTGCACCACCCGCTGTGGCTGGTGTGCACCCTGGTGGTGCTGGCCGCGATCATCGGTGACCAGGTCGGCTACCTCTTCGGCCGCAAGGTGGGTCCCGCTCTCTTCAAGCGCCCGGACTCCCGGCTGTTCAAGCAGGAGAACGTGGAGAAGGCGCACGCCTTCTTCGAGAAGCACGGCCCCAAGTCGCTGATCCTGGCCCGTTTCGTTCCCATCGTCCGGACGTTCACGCCGATCATCGCGGGCGTCAGCCGGATGAACTACCGCTCGTTCATCACCTTCAACATCATCGGCGGCGTGCTGTGGGGTGCCGGTGTCACCCTGCTCGGTGCCTCCCTCGGCAAGGTGCAGTTCGTGCACGACCACATCGAGACGATCCTCATCGGCATCGTGCTCATCTCGGTCGTCCCCATCGTCATCGAGTTCCTGCGCGCCCGGTCCCAGGGCAAGAAGGAGGCCGCGGCGGTGCAGGGCCCCGACGGCCTGCCCCCGGCCCAGCGCGGCCGCCACGCCAAGCGCTGACCCCGGCCCGCCCGGGTCCCGGCCCGGGCGCCCCGGCCCGCACCGTCCTTCGGGCAGCGGGCAGCGGGCAGCGGGCAGCGGGCAGCGGGCACGGATGCCGGGGCCGCGTTCCCGCCCCGCCCCGCCCCGCCGCCGGGCGGGCCGGGCGGCGTCCCCGTACGTCAGAAGCCGCGCGTCCGCTTGGCCGCGCGGCGGGACGCCGCCGAGCCCGGCGCCCGGATGAACATCCGGGCCATCTCGCCGCCCAGGTTCACCCCGATCGCGATGGCCAGCGCCAGCGCCGCGGCCCGCGCCAGTGAGGTGAAACCGGCGTCCATGTTGTTCTGGGCGATGTTCAGCACCCCGAGGTAGGTGGCGCTACCCGGCAGCAGCGGCCCGATGGCGGCCGTGACGTACGGCAGCGACGAGGTGTGCTCGTACCTGGCCATGAGCTGTCCGAACAGGCCCACCACACCGGCCGCGACCGCCGTGGCCATCACCGTGGAACCCTCGGCCGTCACCGCTATCGACGCGTAGATCACCCACGCCACCGCGCCGTTGAGCGCGGCGAACAGCACGGTGGAACGTTCCTGCTGGAGCAGGACCGCGAAGGTCACCGACAGCACCACCGCGGCCAGGATCTGCAGGGCGGGCCGTTCGACCGCGCCCAGCACCCCCTCCGGGTTGAGCTTGGCGCCCAGCTGCACACCCCCGTACAGGACGGACAGCACGCCCACCACGATGGCGACGAAGAAGTACCCGACCTCCAGCAGCCGCGCCGACGCGGTGATGTAGAAGCCGGTCAGGCCGTCCTGGACGGCCGCCACCAGGGCCCGCCCCGGGATCAGCGCGAACAGCCCACCCGTGATCACCGCGTTCGGCTGGAGCCCGGCGTGCAGCAGGCTCACCACCACGCCCATCGCGGCCGGCGGCACCGCCGCCACCGCGAACTGGTAGAACTCCGGCAGCCCGCGCCCGGCGCAGAACCACGCGAGCCGGTCGCCCAGCATCGCTCCGGCCGCCGCGATCAGGAACACCCGGAGATCACCGCCCAGCAGCATCGAGGCCGCACCGGCCAGCCCGCCGGCCGACACCGTCAGCACCCAGCCCGGGTAGGGGTGCCGGTTGCGCCGGATCTCCGCCAGGCGCCGGTAGGCCTCCTCCAGGGTGACCTCGTAGTCGTCGGCGTTGATGTCGGCCACCAGGGTGTACACGGCGGCCAGCCGGGTGTAGTCGGTGCCGCGCCGCCGCACGGTCCGGTTCGCCGTGACCGGGTCGTCCACCAGCGAGGGCTGGTACGTGATGGACAGCAGCGTGAAGGTGACCGTCGGCTCGCAGCGGTCCAGGCCGTACGAACGGCAGATGGCGAACATCGCCGCCTCCACGTCCTCGGCGCCCTCGCCGCCCGCCAGCAGCAGCTCGCCGATACGCAGCGTCAGGTCCAGCACGCGCGGCACGGCGGGAGCCGAGTCGCCCTGCCGCTGCACCGGCTCGGGCACCGGCCGTTCGCTCACCGGCATCCGCAGCATGGTGCGCATCCGGTCCTGCCACGGCGCGTCCTCCGACAGCCGTATGGCCGGCATCCCGTGGGAGGGCGTGAACGCGGGCGGCGACTGCTTCGCCGCGTACGTCGACGGAGTCGCGAACGCCGAACCCCCGGGCTCGGCCGAGGTCTCCGGCGCCAGCCCCTCCGGCAGGGCGAACTCCGATGTGGGGTGGTCCTCCTCGGGGGGCGGCGGCTGCTCCACTCCCGGCGGCGGTGCGAAGGCGCTGTGTGCCTCGTCCGACTGAGGCTTGCGGTCCTCAGGACCGGGACCGTCCGTCTCCGGCGCCACTGTGCTCGTCCTCACTCCCATCCGACCCGTCTGCCCAGTATGAACATGAGCAAGGGGCGCCACGCGCGGCGGGCGGCGCACCCGTGGGGTGCACCGCCCGCCGTCGTGCCGGAAGAGCCGCTCAGTGGGCGCCGCCCTGCGCCTCCAGGCGCTTGTAGGAGGCCTCGATCTCGGCCTCGGCCTCGGCGCGGCCCACCCAGTTGGCGCCCTCGACGGACTTGCCGGGCTCCAGGTCCTTGTAGACCTCGAAGAAGTGCTGGATCTCCAGGCGGTCGAACTCGGACACGTGGTGGATGTCGCGCAGGTGCTCCACCCGCGGGTCGGAGGCCGGGACGCACAGCAGCTTGTCGTCGCCGCCCGCCTCGTCCGTCATCCGGAACATGCCGATGGCGCGGCACTTGATCAGGCAGCCGGGGAAGGTCGGCTCGTCCAGGATGACCAGCGCGTCCAGCGGGTCGCCGTCCTCGCCGAGGGTGTTCTCGACGAAGCCGTAGTCGGCCGGGTAGCTGGTCGAGGTGAAGAGGCGACGGTCCAGGCGGATCCGACCGGTCTCGTGGTCCACCTCGTACTTGTTCCGCGACCCCTTCGGGATCTCGATGGTGACGTCGAACTCCACGGGTGGCTCCTCCAAGATCAACACAAAATGTCGGGTGTCATGCGCCCCCCGGCGGGATCGGACCGCCGCGCTCACCGGGGGTGCCGTGCTCGGGGCACAGCTCAGTGGTTAAGTGTCCCTCACGCCAATGTGTGCTCGCGAAAGGGGCTGGTCAGCGTGGGGGAGCCGAAGCTGCTGCGGCTCACCGCGGGCTCCGCCGTGCTCGGCCTGCTCCTCGCGGGCGGGGCGGCGGCCGCGGCGGGTCCCTGGGACGGGGGTCAGCGTACGGCGGAGCGCGCCCTCGCCGCCGCCCCTCACGCCACAGGTGGCGCACATCACGGCGGGGCGCGCCCGGGACCGGGAGGGGACGGGTCCGGGAGCGACCGGGCCGGGCAGCCGGACGGACCGGGCCGCCAGGCACCCGCGCCCGCCCCCAGCGCGCCCGGAGTGCTCGCCGCCCTCGGCGAGGCCCCCGCGCCGCCGGCCAGGAGTCTCGCGGGCACCCTCACCCCGCTGCTCGCCGCCCCCGGCCTGGGCCCCGTGCGCACCGCGGCCGTCGTGGACGCCCGGACCGGGCAGCGGCTGTACGGGAGCGGCGCCGACTCCCCGATGACGCCCGCCTCCACCATCAAGATCGCCACTGCCGCCGCCGCGCTCACCGCGCTGGGCCCCGCCCACCGCCTGCGCACCACGGTCGTGGCCGCCCCCGACGCCCGCCGCGTCACCCTGGTCGGCGGCGGCGATCCCACCCTCGACCGGCCCCGGCTGCGCGCGCTGGCCGCCGACACCGCCCGGGCCCTGCGCGGACGCGGTGTCGAAACGATTCAGCTCTCCTACGACACCTCGCTCTACTCCGGCCCCGCCCGCCACCCCATCGGCGTCAACGACAACATCGCCCCGGTCAGCGCCCTGATGACCGACGAGGGCCGGCTGGACTCCTCGACCAGCGGCCCCGCGCCCCGCTCCGCCGACCCCGCCGCGGACACCGCGCGTGCCTTCGGCGCACTGCTCGCCGGCCACGGCATCGCCACCCGGGGCGCGCCCGCCCCCGGCCGCGCCCCCGAGAAGGCCACCGGCATCGCCAGGACGTACTCCCAGCCGCTCTCCGCCCTGGTCGAACGCACCCTCACCAACAGCGACAACGACCTCGCCGAGGCCCTCGCCCGTCACACCGCGATCGCCACCGGCCGTCCCGCCAGCTTCACCGGTGCCGCCGAGGCGATCCGCACCCGCCTCGGCGAGCTCGGCGTCCCGCTCACCGGCGTCCGCCTCGCCGACGCCAGCGGACTGGACCGGCGCGACCGGATCTCGGCGGCCACCCTCACCGCGCTGCTCGCCCGCGCCGCCGCCCCCGACCGCCCCGCGCTGCGCCCCGTCCTCACCGGCCTGCCCGTGGGCGGCTTCAGCGGCACCCTCAAGGACCGGTACGCCGCCACCTCCCCGGGCGCCGGCCTGGTCCGGGCCAAGACCGGCACCCTGAGCGGCGTGAACACCCTGGCCGGCACGGTCGTCACCGCCGACGGCCGGCTGCTGGCGTTCGCCTTCCTCGCCGGGCGGACCCCCTCCCCGTACGACGCCCAGTCCGCCCTCGACGCCCTCGCCGCCGCCCTCGCCCCCCGCGCCTGAGACTCCCTGCCCGACCGCGCCCGACCAGCCTCACCGCGCCCGGGATTCCGCGTCCGGAGTCCCGCGCCGGAGAACCGCGCGCCCACCCGCCTGCCACCGCACCCTCACCCTCCGCGGCGCCGAGCACGTACGGTTGACGCATGACGAGCATCGGTGGTGCCGAGATGGTCGACTGGAACCTCGCGGTCGCGACCGCGACCCGACTGGTACGCCCCGGGCCCGAGGTGAGCCGCGAGGAGGCCCGCGCGGTCGTGGCCGAGCTGCGCCGGCACGCCAAGGCGTCCGAGGAGCACGTCCGCGGATTCACCCGGATGATCCCCGAGGGACACGAACCGGAGGACACCCCGGTCCTGGTGGTCGACCGCGCCGGCTGGATCAGGGCCAACGTCGCCGGCTTCCGCGAACTGCTGAAGCCGCTGCTGGCGAGGATGAGCGAACGCCGCGCGGGCACGCCCGGGGGCGCCGTGTTCGGCGCGGTCGGCGGCAAGGTGACCGGCGTCGAGCTGGGCATGCTGCTGTCGTTCCTGGCCTCCAGGGTCCTGGGCCAGTACGAGACGTTCGCCCCCGCCACCCGCGAGCTGCCCGCCGGTGAGGACGGCGGCGGCCGGCTGCTGCTGGTCGCGCCGAACATCGTCCACGTCGAGCGGGAACTGGACGTCGACCCGCACGACTTCCGGCTCTGGGTGTCCCTGCACGAGGAGACCCACCGCACCCAGTTCACCGGTGTGCCCTGGCTGCGCGACCACCTGCGCGGCGAGATCCAGTCATTCCTCGCCGCGACCGACGTGGACCCGATGACCGTCCTGGAACGGCTGCGCGAGGCCGCCCAGACCCTCGTCGGCGCCCGCCCCGAGGGCGAGGAGGACGAGGGCCGCTCGATCGTGGAGCTGGTCCAGACGCCCGAGCAGCGCGAGATCCTCGGCCGCCTCACCGCCGTGATGTCCCTGCTCGAAGGGCACGCCGACTTCGTGATGGACGGCGTGGGACCGCAGGTCGTGCCGTCGGTGGCCGAGATCCGCGAGAAGTTCCAGCAGCGCAGGGCGCGCGGCGCCTCCCGGCTCGACCAGGCGCTGCGCAAGCTGCTGGGCCTGGACGCCAAGCTGCGCCAGTACCGCGACGGCGAGCGGTTCGTACGGGCGGTGGTCGATGAGGTCGGCATGGACGGCTTCAACCGGGTCTGGACGTCCCCGAACACACTTCCCACCAAGGCGGAGATCGCCGCCCCGGCGGACTGGGTCACCAGGGTCCACCGGTAACCCGGCGAACAGCGGGTGCACCGTAGAGCAGAGTGATGATCCGGATCCGGCCGAGGGCACAAGCACGCCCCTCCAATCACCCATCCGAGGGACCGTGGGCGGTGGGTAGGCGTGCAATGCTCGGGGAACGGCGAGGTTCTGTCACCATCGACGCACGCTGAGTGACCGAACCTCCCGTTCCGGCCGTTAAGACTCCGACCGAGGCACCCCCCAAACTTCACACGAAGGGCACCGGACATGGGTCCCCATCCTGCGGTCGCGGCGATACGCCTGGCGGTCCGCCGCGTCCTCCACGACGTACTCACCCAGACCGAGCAGTACGCCACGACCGGCAACGGCCGCGGCGGACATCCCCCGGCCGGGCATCCCCGCACCGGCGCCGACGAGCCCCCGCTCGTCCTGGCCGCCGTCTCCGGCGGCGCCGACTCCATGGCGCTCGCCTCCGCCCTCGCCTTCGAGGCCCGCAAGCTCTCCGTGCGCGCCGGGGCCGTCACCGTCGACCACGGCCTCCAGCCCGGCTCCGACCTCCGCGCCGCCGAGGTCGCCGTCCGGCTGACCGCGATGGGCCTCGACCCCGTCGAGGCCGTCACCGTGACCGTCGGCCGCGCCGGCGGACCCGAGGCCGCGGCCCGCGACGCCCGGTACGCCGCGCTGGACGAGGCCGCCGAACGGCTCGGCGCCACCGCCGTCCTGCTCGGCCACACCCGCGACGACCAGGCCGAGACGGTGCTCCTCGGCCTCGCCCGCGGCTCCGGCATCCGCTCCCTGTCCGGCATGGCGGCCGTCTCCGGCACCGGCGACCGCTACCGCCGCCCCTTCCTCCAGCTCGACCGGCAGACGGCCCGCAAGGCCTGCATGGTCCAGTCGCTGCCCGTCTGGGACGACCCGATGAACGCCGACCCGGCCTACACCCGGTCCCGGCTGCGCCACGAGGGCCTGCCCGCCCTGGAGAAGTCGCTCGGCAAGGGCGTCGTGGAGGCCCTCGCCCGTACGGCGCAGCTCTGCCGGGACGACGCGGACGCGCTGGACGCCTGGGCGGCCGACGCCGAGGCGACCGTGCGCGACGAGGCCGGCCGGCTCGTCTGCGCCAAGCTGTACGCCCTGCCGCCCGCCGTGCGCCGCCGGGTGCTGCGCCGGGCGGCCATCGCCGAGGGCGCCCCCGCCGGCTCCCTCTTCGCCCGTCACATCGAGGAACTGGACCGCCTGATCACCGGCTGGCGCGGTCAGGGGGCCATCAATCTGCCCGGCCGCGTCGTCGCCCGGCGGCAGGGTGGCAGACTGGTCATCCGGCAAGGCTGACGCAGGCTGCAACGAAAGTGACCCGGGTGAACGAGAAAGACATGGGCACCGACCTCAAGTCGGTGCTCATCACCAAGGAAGAGATCGACGCGAAACTGGCGGAGCTGGCCGCGAAGATCGACGCTGAGTACGCGGGCAAGGACCTGCTCATCGTGGGGGTCCTCAAGGGCGCCGTCATGGTGATGGCGGACCTGGCGCGCTCGCTGTCCACCCCCGTCACCATGGACTGGATGGCCGTCTCGTCGTACGGCGCGGGCACCCAGTCCTCCGGCGTGGTCCGGATCCTCAAGGACCTGGACACCGACATCAAGGGCAAGCACGTCCTGATCGTCGAGGACATCATCGACTCCGGGCTGACCCTGTCCTGGCTGCTGTCGAACCTCGGCTCGCGCGAGCCGGCCTCCCTGGAGGTCTGCACGCTGCTGCGGAAGCCCGAGGCGGCCAAGGTCGCGATCGATGTGAAGTGGATCGGTTTCGACATCCCGAACGAGTTCGTCGTCGGGTACGGGCTGGATTACGCGGAGAAGTACCGCAACCTGCCCTTCGTCGGCACGCTGGCGCCGCACGTCTACGGCGGCTGAACAGCTGAAGCCCCGGCGCGGTACGGGAACCCATACCGCCTTCCCGCCGTTGGAGGCATGGGAAGGCGGTCGCGGGTGACAATGCTGGGGTACCGTCCGAAGAACAGTCTTAACTCATAGCAGCATTTACCTACGGGCAGGAGGGACGGGGCGTCATCGCTCCGTATGGATGGACGTGAAGCGATACTTCCGTGGGCCGGTCATGTGGATCGTGCTGGCCGTCCTCGCCGTGGTCGTGTTGATGCAGGTCGTCGGCTCGTCGGGCGGCTACAAGACGGTGGACACCGGCAAGGTCGTCCAGGCGATCGACAAGAACCAGGTCGAGCAGGCCAAGCTGACGACCGGCGACGAACAGATGATCAAGATCGACCTGAAGGGTGACTTCAAGGTCGACGGCTCGGACAAGGTCCAGGCGAGCTACATCGGCACGCAGGGCTCCGACCTGGCCACCAAGCTGCAGCAGAAGTTCGAAGCCGGTGAGATCGACAAGAGCTACACGGTCTCGCCCTCGAAGCAGAGCCCCTTCGTCTCGGTGCTCCTGTCTCTGCTGCCCTTCGTGCTCATCGTCGTGGTCTTCCTGTTCCTGATGAACCAGATGCAGGGCGGCGGCTCCCGAGTCATGAACTTCGGGAAGTCCAAGGCCAAGCTCATCACCAAGGACACCCCCAAGACGACCTTCGCCGATGTGGCCGGGTCCGACGAGGCCGTCGAGGAACTCCACGAGATCAAGGAGTTCCTGCAGGAACCGGCGAAGTTCCAGGCGGTCGGCGCCAAGATCCCGAAGGGTGTGCTGCTCTACGGCCCGCCCGGTACGGGCAAGACCCTGCTCGCGCGTGCCGTCGCGGGCGAGGCGGGCGTCCCCTTCTACTCGATCTCGGGTTCCGACTTCGTCGAGATGTTCGTCGGTGTCGGCGCCTCCCGGGTGCGTGACCTGTTCGAGCAGGCCAAGGCGAACGCCCCGGCGATCGTCTTCGTCGACGAGATCGACGCCGTCGGCCGGCACCGCGGCGCGGGCCTCGGCGGCGGCCACGACGAGCGCGAGCAGACCCTCAACCAGCTCCTGGTCGAGATGGACGGCTTCGACGTGAAGGGCGGCGTCATCCTGATCGCCGCCACGAACCGCCCCGACATCCTCGACCCGGCGCTGCTGCGCCCCGGCCGCTTCGACCGGCAGATCGCCGTCGACCGCCCGGACATGCAGGGCCGGCTGGAGATCCTCAAGGTCCACCAGAAGGGCAAGCCGGTCGCCCCGGACGTCGACCTGGCCGCCGTGGCCCGCCGTACGCCCGGCTTCACCGGTGCCGACCTGTCGAACGTGCTCAACGAGGCGGCGCTGCTCACCGCGCGCAGCAACAAGAAGCTCATCGACAACCACATGCTGGACGAGGCGATCGACCGCGTGGTCGCGGGCCCGCAGAAGCGGACCCGGATCATGTCGGACAAGGAGAAGAAGATCACCGCGTACCACGAGGGCGGTCACGCCCTGGTCGCGGCGGCGTCCCCGAACTCCGACCCGGTCCACAAGATCACGATCCTGTCCCGCGGCCGGGCCCTGGGTTACACCATGGTGCTCCCGGACGAGGACAAGTACTCGACCACGCGCAACGAGATGCTCGACCAGCTGGCGTACATGCTGGGCGGGCGCGCCGCCGAGGAACTGGTCTTCCACGACCCGACCACGGGCGCGGCCAACGACATCGAGAAGGCCACGGCCACGGCCCGCGCGATGGTCACGCAGTACGGCATGACCGAGCGGCTCGGGGCGATCAAGTTCGGCGGCGACAACACCGAGCCCTTCCTGGGCCGGGAGATGGCGCACCAGCGGGACTACTCCGAAGAGGTCGCCGCGCTGGTCGACGAAGAGGTCAAGAAGCTCATCGAGACCGCGCACAACGAGGCCTGGGAGATCCTGGTCGAGAACCGGGACGTCCTGGACAACCTGGTCCTGCGGCTGCTGGAGAAGGAGACCCTGGGCAAGGAGGAGATCGCCGAGATCTTCGCCCCGATCGTGAAGCGCCCGCCCCGTCCGGCCTGGACCGGCTCCTCGCGGCGTACGCCCTCCACGCGTCCGCCGGTGCTCTCCCCCAAGGAGCTGGCGCTGACCAACGGCGCGGCGAACGGCGCGGCGGGGGTCCATGCCTCCCCCTCGGTGGAAGCAGCCCCGTCCGGCCCGGTCAAGGAGATCGCTCCCGAGGAGCGACCCGAGGCCTGAGGGCGCCCCACCGGCCCCCTCGCCCCCGGAATGAACGCCGCGCCCCCCAGGTTCTAGCCTGTGGGGGCGCGGCTTTCGCGTGCGCGGACACGCGCGTACTCAAGGGACACGGAACGAGGCACACATGACCGACCCGGTGACGCTGGACGGCGAGGGCAGGATCGGCGAGTTCGACGAGAAGCGCGCCGAGAACGCCGTACGCGAACTCCTCATCGCGGTCGGCGAGGACCCGGACCGCGAGGGCCTGCGCGAGACGCCGGCCCGGGTGGCACGGGCGTACCGGGAGATATTCGCGGGCCTGTGGCAGGAGCCCGAGGACGTGCTGACGACCACGTTCGACCTCGGTCACGACGAGATGGTCCTGGTCAAGGACATCGAGGTGTTCTCGACCTGTGAGCACCACCTGGTTCCGTTCCGGGGTGTGGCCCACGTCGGCTACATTCCGTCGACCAGCGGCAAGATAACCGGACTGTCGAAGCTGGCCCGGCTGGTGGACGTCTACGCCCGCCGCCCGCAGGTGCAGGAGCGGCTGACGACCCAGGTCGCCGACTCGCTGATGCACATCCTGGAGCCGCGCGGGGTGATCGTGGTGATCGAGTGCGAGCACATGTGCATGTCGATGCGGGGCATCCGCAAGCCGGGCGCGAAGACCATCACCTCCGCCGTGCGCGGCCAGCTCCGGGACGCGGCGACCCGCGCCGAGGCGATGAGCCTGATCATGGCGAATTAGGCCGGGGTTTCCTCAGCCGTCCCGGCGACGGCGAACGGAGCGGGCCGCCCGGGCACCTGGTCACAGGTGTCCGGGCGGCCCGCTTCCGGTACGGGGGCTAGGCCGCCGGCGCGGTGCCCTCGTCGTCGTCCTCCGGGAGCTTGCAGACCCGCTCCAGGAAGAAGGCCGCCGCGATCACCGCGATGCCGGCCGCCACCGAGAGGCCCGCGTAGATGGCCTGGTCGCGGCGGGCCGGGACGTCGAGGGAGCCGAGCAGGAAGACGCCGGTGCCGCCGTACATGCCGCTCACCAGAGCGGTGACCAGGGCACTCGCCTGGCCGAAGACCACCGCGCGGGCGGCCATCAGCGGCTCGACGCCCTTCGCGCCGGGCCGCCGCTCGCGCTGGGCGCGCAGCCGGGCCCGCAGCGAGAGCGCCGTCGCGGTGAGCACGACGGCGATCACCGCGAGGACCACGGGCGCGGCCAGCGGCACGCTCGGCAGCGTGCCCAGGGACTCCCAGAGCCGGGCGCCGCCCCACGAGAGGATCGCGGCCACGGCGAACAGACCGGCCAGTACCTTGACCCGCAGTTGCTTCACCGGGTGCCCTTCGTGTCGTCGTACGGTTGCCGCGGGAACAACGCCTACTCGGGCAGCCGCAGTTCCAGGTCGGCGCGGGGCGCTACGCCCTCACGGCCGACGGAGCCCAGCAGCTCGGCGACCGGGCCGAGCCCGGGCAGCCGGGCCTCGGGGTCCACGTCGTGCCACGGGACCAGGACGAAGGCCCGCTGGTGCGCGCGGGGGTGGGGCAGGGTGAGGACGGGGTCGTCGGAGACCACGTCCGCGTACGACACGATGTCGACGTCGATGGTGCGCGAGCCCCAGCGCTCGTCGCGGACCCGGTGGAAGGCCTCCTCGACGGCGTGCGCCCGCTCCAGCAGGGAGTCGGGCGGCAGGGTCGTCTTCACCAGGACGACCGCGTTGAAGTAGGCCGGCTGGGAAGCGGGGTCGACGCCCCAGGGCTCCGTCTCGTACACGGGGGAGACGGCCTTGACCCGGACGCCGGGGGTGTCCTCCAGGGCGTCGATGGCGCCCTGGAGGGTCTCCAGCCGGTTGCCCAGGTTGGCACCGAGGGAGATGACGGCCCATTTGGGGTTGGACAGGGTGATGTCGGCGGCGTCGACCTGCTCCGTCACGGAGGCGGGCACCGGCTGTACCGTCGGGTCGCTGGGCGTGCTGTTCATGCGCGGCTCCGGGTGATGGTGATGGTCACGTCGTCGAACGGGACGGTGATCGGGGCGTCGGGCTTGTGCACGACCACCTCGACCTCCTGGACGCCGGTGTGCTTCAGGCACTGCTGGGCGATGCGCTCGGCGAGGGTCTCGATCAGGTCGACCGGCTCTCCCTGCACCACGTCCACGACCTCTTCCGCCACGACCCCGTAGTGCACGGTCTTCGCCAGGTCGTCGTCGGCCGCCGCGGGGCGGGTGTCGAGGCCGAGCACCAGGTCCACGATGAAGGTCTGACCCTCCTCGCGCTCCCGGGGGAAGACGCCATGGTGCCCGCGGGCCTTGAGGCCGCGCAGCGCGACACGATCCACGCGAATCACTCCTGCTGTCGTTGGTCTTGCGGGCCCGCGGCCGGGTGCGGCCGGCGCGGTGCCACCAGTCGAATCTACCTGCGGGTACCGACAGTGCCGGCTCATGGTCCCGCCTACCCGCTCAGGCGGCGTTCTCGTCGTCCTCGTCGTCATCGGATTCGGCGAGTACGGGTGAACCGTGGTGCGACCAGATCCGCCAGCCGTCGACCGTGCGGCGGAACACGTTGGTGGCGACGACGAGCTGTCCCACGAGCGGGCCCAGCTCGGCGCCGTCCTCGGGCGGGCCGCCGCTGAGGATGTTCTCGGTGCAGGTCACCAGAGCGGTGTCGGCGGCGACGGACACCTTCACATCGGTCAGGAAGAACTGGATGTACTCGGTGTTCGCCATGATCAGGGCGTACGAGCGGAGCACCTCGCCGCGGCCGGAGAGCACCGGCCACCCCGGGTGGACGCAGGAGATCTCGCCGTGGGCGTCGTCCAGCCACAGGTCGGAGACGGCGTCGAAGTCGCCGCGTTCCATCGCCTCGTAGAAGGCGGTGTTGGCCAGCTCCACGGCCTCGGTGTCGGTGCGGGCGTCGCTCACGAGGCGGCGCCCTCGACGGCGCGAGCCACCCGGACGGCGTCGGCCGTGGCCCGTACCTCGTGCACCCGGACCGCCCAGGCGCCCTCGTACGCGGCGATCGCGGAGACGGCGGCGGTGGCGGCGTCCCGTTCCCTGGCGGGCGGCGGGGCGGCGCCCTCGCCGGCCAGGACGTGGCCCAGGAACCGCTTGCGCGAGGCGGCGACCAGCAGCGGGCGGCCCAGGGCGCGCAGGTCGGCCAGGTGGGCCACCAGGGCCAGGTCGTGCGCGGCCTGCTTGGCGAATCCCAGGCCGGGGTCGACGACGATCCGCTCCGGGTCGACGCCGCCCCCGACCACCGCGTCCACGCGTGCGCGCAGCTCGGTGGCGACCTCGCGGACCACGTCGTCGTAGACGGCGAGACTGTTCATGTTCTCGCTGAAGCCGCGCCAGTGCATGACGACGAAGGGCACCTCGGCGGCGGCGACCGAGGGGACCATCGCGGGATCGGCCAGGCCGCCGCTGACGTCGTTGACCAGGACCGCGCCGGCCTCCACCGCCCGGCGGGCGACCGAGGCGCGCATGGTGTCCACGGAGACGGTGACCCCTTCGGCGGCGAGGCTGCGCACGACGGGCACGACCCGCCGCAGCTCCTCGTCCTCGTCCACCCGGGTGGCGCCCGGGCGGGTGGACTCGCCGCCGACGTCCACCAGGTCGGCGCCCTGGGCGACCAGCTCGATGCCGTGTTTGACGGCGGCCGTGGTGTCGAACCAGCGGCCGCCGTCGGAGAAGGAGTCGGGCGTCACATTGACGACCCCCATGACCGCGCAGCGGTCGAACGTGGGCAGCCCCCGGGCCGTGCCCCGTCCGCGCAAGGTACTCATGCGTCCAGCCTAGGGGGTGCCTTACGGATCTTGCCGGGCCCGCACGCCATGGGCGGGCCCGGCGGGAAGGGCGCGGGCCCGGCGGTCCGGGTGCACCCGGCGATCCGCGCGGGCCCGGCGATCCGCGCGGGCCCGGCGGGCTCCGGTCCCTTCCGCCGCCGGTCCCGGCCCGGTCGCCGCCCGCCCGGCCCGGGGAACACCGGGGGCCCGCCGGGCGGCCGCCCGGGGCGGCGGTCCGGCGGGCCCGGTCGCGCGGTCAGGCCGCGCGCACCTCGCGCTCGCTGGAGGACGGGGTGATGTGCGCGCAGGGGCGGGCCTGGCGCTGCGCGCCCCGGCGGGCGAACGGACGGGGCAGCGAGACGTTCACGAAGCCCTCCGCCTGCATCGCGGCGAAACCGATGCGGGGCAGGTCCCGGGCGTTGCGGTAGACGACGAAACGCGGCTCCCAGCGGGGCTGGAACTTGGCGTTGAACTTGTACAGGGACTCGATCTGGAACCAGCGGGAGAGGAAGACCAGCAGACCGCGCCAGACCCGCAGGACCGGCCCGGCGCCCAGCTTCTCGCCGCGCGCCAGCGCCGAGCGGAACATGGCGAAGTTCAGCGACACCCGCTCGATGCCCAGCTTGGGCGAGGCCTGGAGCGCGGCGACGATGAGCAGCTCGTTCATGCCCGGGTCGGCGGAGCGGTCGCGGCGCATCAGCTCCAGCGACATGCCGTCCTTGCCCCACGGAACGAAGTGGATGATCGCCTTCAGGTCCCCGTACGGGGAGTCGGCGTCCTCCTTGTGGGCGGTGGCGATGACGGCGTCACCGTCCGCCGGGTCACCGATCCGGCCCAGGGCCATGGAGAAGCCCCGCTCGGTGTCGGTGCCGCGCCAGTCCGCCGCGGCCTGCCGTATCCGCTCCAGCTCGCCGGCCGAGAGGTCACGGGCGCGCCGCACCCGGGTCTCGTAGCCATTGCGTTCGATGCGCTTGACCATCTGGCGCACATTGCGCATGGCCCGCCCGGCCAGCGAGAAATCCGCGACGTCCACCACCGCCTCGTCGCCCAGTTCCAGCGCGTCCAGGCCGGTCTCCCGGGTCCACACCTCGCCGCCCGTCTCCGAGCAGCCCATCACGGCGGGGGTCCAGGAGTGCGCCTTGGCCTCGTCCATGAAGCGCTCGATGGCGCCGGGCCAGGCCTCGACGTCACCGATCGGGTCGCCGCTGGCCAGCATCACGCCGGAGACGACCCGGTAGCAGACGGCGGCCTTGCCGCTGGGCGAGAAGACGACGGCCTTGTCGCGGCGGAGCGCGAAGTGGCCGAGCGAGTCCCGCCCGCCGTGCTTGGCGAGCAGTGCCCGCAGCCGCTCCTCGTCGTCCTCGGTGAGCCGGGCCACCGGGTGTTCGGGACGGAAGGCGAGGTAGGCCGTGGTGATGGCGGTCAGCCAGCCGAGCGCGCCGAGCGAGTAGCCGACGGTCCAGTCGACGCCGCCGCCGTAGGCGACGGGGCCCTCGACGCCGAAGAGTCCGAGCAGGACGTGCGACAGCCGGTCGCTGAGGCTGGGGCTGCCGATCACCCGGCCCGGGTGGGCGCTGACGATGACCAGGCCGAGCGCGATCGAACCGGCGCCCATCAGGACGAAGTTGGCCAGCGCCTTCCAGCGGCTGCGCGGGTCGGGCAGTGCGGCGAATTCGGCCCGATGACGCAGCAGCAGCGCCAGCAGGACGAGTGACAGGATTACGCCGACGACGGAGTGCCGGTAGACGAACTGCGCCACCGCACCCACCGGCAGCAGTATCACCGCGGCCCGCCAGGCGCGCCGCTTGTGGCGCTTGAGGCCGTGGGCGAGGAGCAGCAGCAGGATGCCGACGCTCAGGGACAGGGCGGCGGAGAGCGGCCCGAGGGTGCCGGGCAGCACCTCGGCGACGGCGTGCACTCTGCTGGCCCGGAAGCGCGGGAAGACCCCGGCAGCGATGTCGATCAGGCCGATGAGCGTGCAGGCCGTACCGACCAGGGTGGGTACCTTCTCCGCGCGCGGGCCCCGCAGGACCCGTCGTACGCGACTCGGAACCGATTCCGACTTATCGCCATCTACCGTGACAGACATCGCTTCCCGTAGCTCTGCGAGAGATGTGGTGTGTCCCCGTCGGCCGGAAGTGACTCGGCCCGGACAAGGTGCGCCCTCTAGGACGGCGCTTGTGGGACGCCGGTTCACTCGCTCCGGGGAAATTCTCTACGAAGAAGGCTAAACGACTGATGGGTCTCACCAGCAACAAAGTCCTGGCGCTGGCCACCCTGGTGGCCGTGGCGCTGTTCGCGGCCACCGTCTGGCTGTGGCCGCGGCTGTCCCGCCGCGGCTGGCGGCCGGTGCTGGGCAGGATCGGCCTGCTGCTGGCGACCCAGGTGACGCTGTTCGCCTCGGTCGGCCTGGCGGCCAACAACTACTTCCTGTTCTACGGCTCCTGGGCCGACCTGTTCGGACAGGAGCAGGACATGGGCGTGGTCGTCGACCACTCGGCGGGGAGCAAGGACGTCAAGGTCGTCGGCAAGCAGAAGCTGGAGGGGGTGCCCGGCGGCAGACCGGCGGTGGGCGGCCAGATCCAGAAGGTGGTAGTCGCCGGCGAGAAGTCGCGGATCGACAGCCCGGCGTACGTGTACCTCCCTCCGGAGTACTTCCAGCCCCAGTACGCCGGGAAGACCTTCCCCGCCGCGGTGGTGCTGACCGGCTACCCGGGCACCGCGGAGAACCTGCTCAAGGGGCTGAAGTACCCGCGTACCGCCTATGAGCAGGCCAAGAACAAGAAGATGCAGCCGATGGTCCTGGTGATGCTGCGGCCGACCGTCGCGCCGCCCAGGGACACCGAGTGCGTCGACGTCCCGGGCGGCCCGCAGAGCGAGACGTTCTTCGCCGAGGACCTGCCCAAGGCGATCTCGGAGACCTACCGGGTCGGCAGGGCGCCCCGCAACTGGGGCTTCATCGGCAACTCGACCGGCGGCTACTGCGCGCTGAAGATCGCCATGCACCACCCGGAGCGGTTCGCGGCGGGCGCCGGCCTCTCGGCGTACTACAAGGCCGCCGAGGACGTGACGACCGGTGACCTCTTCCACGGCGACCAGCGGTTGCGGAACCGGGCCGATCTGCTGTGGAGCCTGGACCACCTGCCGCGGGGGGCCTCGTCCTTCCTGGTCACCACCTCCAGGCAGGGCGAGGGGAACCTCGGGGCGACGCTCGCCTTCATCAAGAAGGTGAAGGCGCCCGCGCGTGTCTCCTCGATCACCCTCGACAGCGGCGGGCACAACTTCACCACCTGGAACCGTGAGATCCCGCCCGCGCTGGTGTGGATGAGCGGGCGGCTCAGTGCCGCCTGACGGGCGTCGCTAGCCCACCGTCTCCACGTCGACCTGGGCACGGGGGACGTCCTGGGCGTCCGCGTCGATCGAACGGCGCAGCGCCTCGTGCAGCCGGGCCGGCGTCAGTACACCGAGGAAACGGCCCCGCTGGGCCCGGTCGATGACGGCGATCCAGCCCGCGTCGTGCTGGAGCATCGTGGCGAACGCCTGTTTGAGGTCGGCGCCCAGCGGCAGCCACGCGTCCATGCGGCGGGCGTGGTCGCGCACCGTGCCGCCGGCGCGGGCGGCGTGTTCGGCGGAGATCCAGCCGTGCAGGTTGTCCTCCCGGTCCAGCACCACGGCCCAGCGCGCGCCCAGCTCACGGGGGAGCGGGTCGTCCAGGTGGACCACCGGCGGCTGCTCCAGGTCACCCTCCTGGACGGGCGTGACCGACAGCCGCTTCAGGCCGCGGTCCGCGCCGACGAAGTCGGCGACGTACGGGGTGGCGGGGGCGCCCAGCACGGTGGCCGGGGCGTCCAGTTGTTCGATCCGGCCCTGCCCGTAGACGGCGATGCGGTCCCCGAGCCGGACCGCCTCCTCGAGGTCGTGGGTGACGAACAGCACGGTCTTGCGGACCTCGGCCTGGAGTTTGAGGAACTCGCTCTGCAGGCGCTCGCGCACCACCGGGTCGACCGCGCCGAACGGTTCGTCCATCAGCAGCACCGGCGGGTCGGCGGCCAGGGCCCGGGCCACGCCGACGCGCTGGCGCTGGCCGCCGGAGAGCTGCTCGGGGTAGCGGTCGCCGTAGGTGGCCGGGTCGAGGCCGACCAGGTCCAGGAGTTCGGCGGCGCGCGCGCGGGCCCGGGCGCGTTTGACGCCCAGCAGGTGCGGGACGGTCGCGGTGTTCTCCAGCACCGTCCGGTGCGGGAAGAGGCCGACCTGCTGGATGACGTATCCGATGCGGCGGCGGAGCCGGACCGGGTCGACGGTGGAGACGTCCTGGCCGTCCACGAGGACCCGGCCCCCGGTGGGTTCGACGAGCCGGTTGACCATCTTCATGGTGGTGGTCTTGCCGCAGCCGGACGGCCCGACGAGCGTGACCAGCTCCCCCCGCGCCACCTCGAACGACAGGTCGTCGACGGCCGTGGTGCCGTCCGGGTACCGCTTCGTGACGTGCTCGAATCGGATCATGGTTCCCCATTGTGGCCGGAGGCGTGTGAAGGCCATGTTGCCGTGGTGTGGCCGTCCTCGGCGATCGTCGGTGGCGGGGGTTAGGGTCGTTCCCGAGCTCGAACGCGTAACCGGACAGGGGTTCGGCCGCGGCGCCGGAGACGGGAACGGGGGTGGCGGGTGAGCGCTCAAGGCTGTCTGGCGGCCAACGACTGGATCTGCGCGGAGTACGTCGCCTCCCGTGCCCGGGAACTGACGGACGCCACGGTCCAGCACGTCTGGATCACCACCGTCTCGGTCCTGCTCGGACTGGCCGTGGCCCTCCCGCTGGCGCTGCTGGTGCGTGCCCGGCCACGGCTGGCGGGCCCGGTCCTCGGGCTGACGACCGTGCTCTACGCGATTCCCTCGCTGGCGATGTTCTCGCTGCTGCTGCCGCTGTTCGGGCTGTCGGCCGCCCTGGTGGTGACCGGTCTGGTGCTGTACTCGCTGACCGTTCTGGTACGGAACATCCTGGCCGGACTGGCCGCGGTGCCCGCCGAGGCGCGGGAGGCGGCGCGCGGCATGGGGTACGGGCGGGGACGGCTGCTGTGGGAGGTCGAACTGCCGCTCGCGCTGCCCGCCGTGCTGGCCGGCGTGCGGATGGCCACGGTGTCCACGATCGCGCTGACGACCGTGGGCGCCCTGGTGGACCACGGCGGCCTGGGCACACTCATCACCTCCGGGCTCAAGAGCTTCTTCAAGGCGCAGGTGCTCACCGCCTCGGTGCTGTGCGTGCTGCTGGCGGTCGTCGCCGACGTGCTGCTGCTCGGGCTGCAGCGGCTGCTGACGCCCTGGACCCGCGCGGGCGCGGTGCGCGCGGGCGGGAAGGGGTGAGCGGTGGGTGAGGTGACCGGGGCGTGGACGTGGCTGACCACCGGGGCCAACTGGCAGGGCGAGAGCGGGGTGTGGGCCCGGCTCGGTGAGCACCTGTGGCTCAGCGGGGTGTGCCTGGTGCTGTCGTGCCTGATCGCACTGCCCCTGGCGCTGTGGCTCGGGCACATCGGCAGAGGCGGCGCGCTGGCCGTCAACATCTCCAACGCCGGGCGGGCCGTGCCCACGCTCGCGGTCCTGGTGCTGCTGACGCTCACACCCCTCGGCCGGCACGGTGACCTGCCGGCGATCGTGGCACTGGTGCTGTTCGCCGTACCGCCGCTGCTCACCAACGCGTACATCGGTATGCGCGGCGTGGACCGCGCGGTGGTGGAGGCGGCCCGGGGCATGGGCATGTCGGGCGGGCAGCTGTTCCTGCGGGTCGAACTGCCGCTCGCGCACCCGATGGTGATGGCCGGTCTGCGCACGGCCACCGTCCAGGTGATCGCCACGGCGACACTCGCCGCGATGGCCGGCCAGGGCGGCCTCGGCCGGATCATCACCGCCGGCTTCAACACGTACGACACCCCGCAGGTGGTCGCGGGGGCGCTGATCGTCGGAGCGCTGGCCCTGCTGGCCGAGGGCGCGCTGGCGCTGGCCGGCCGCGCCCTGGACCCGACGCGGCGACGGACCGAACCCTCTCTACCCGGACGGAGACCGTGATGAGCAGGACCTCGCGAATGGCGGGTGCGGCACTGGGCGCGCTGGTGCTGACCGGTGCTCTCGCCGCGTGCGGTGGTGAGAGCCTGGAGGAGCGCAGCGGCGACGGCGGCCGGACGCCGGCCGGCGGCAAGGGCGCGCTGGTCGTCGGCTCGGCCGGCTTCACCGAGGCCAATGTGCTGGCGGAGCTGTACGCGCAGGTGCTGAGGGACGCCGGACACACCACCTCCGTCAAGACGGTGGAGAACCGCGAACTGTACGCACCCTCCCTGGAGAAGGGCGAGATCGACGTCGTACCGGAATACGCGGCTACGCTTGCGGAATTCCTCAACGCGAAGGTGAACGGCGCCGAGCGCGCCGCCCGGCGGCCGGTCGCCTCCAGCGATGTCACGGCCACCGTCGCCGCCCTGGAGAAGCTCGCCGGACCGCGCGGACTGAAGGTGTTGCCGGCCGGTGCGGCGGTCGATCAGAACGCCTTCGCCGTGACCGCGGAATTCGCCGCGAAGAACAAGCTCAAGACGCTTTCCGATCTCGGTGCCGCGAAGCTGAGGGTACGGATCGCGGCGGGTGACGAGTGCGAGATCCGACCGTTCTGCGCGCCGGGTCTGAAGAAGACGTACGGGATCGATGTGGCGGGCATCGACCCCAAGGGAGTCGGTACGCCGCAGGCCAAGCAGGCCGTCAAGGACGGCGTCGACCAGCTCGTGCTGACCACGACGACCGACGCCACTCTCGGCAACTTCGGGCTGGTCCTGCTGGAGGACGACAAGAAGCTGCAGAACGCCGACAATGTGCTGCCGGTGGTCAATGCGAAGGACGCCGGTTCGGCGGAGATCGCCGCCGCGCTCGGCAAGGTCACCCGGGCCCTGACCACCGCCGATCTCGTCGAGTTGAACAGGAAGGTCGACGCCGAACGCGCAAAGCCGGCGGACGCGGCGAGGGCTTACCTGTTGAGCAAGGGCCTGATCGGGAAGTAACCGGCGAAGAGGCGGAGTTCGGCGCGGTTCGGCCCGGCCTTCCATCACAGGCGCAAAACATTGCCGGGCGGACACCCCATAACGTGTCCACGCACGGTAAATTTCAGGCCATGCCACGTGGACGCCACCGCCATTCCCCGCCCCTGCACAGGCTGCTGCCGCCCTCAGCGGTCGCCGGAGCGGCCGTGCTCTGTGCCGGAGGCGCCTGGCTCCTCGCGGACCCGCTGGTCCTGCGCCTCCTGGCCGCCGCCGCGGCGGCCTCGGCCGTCACCGGCGCGGTGCTGATGCGGAGTTGGGACCGCGCGGCCGGCCGGCGCGTCGCCGAGCTGACCCGTGCCCGGGCCGGCGACCAGTGGCGCACCGAGGAACGGATCGCCGAACTGGAGACCGACCTGGAGGAGTCCCGGGAGCTGCGCGCCAAGCTGGACGCCAAGCTGCGCGCCAAGCGGGTCGAACTGGCCGGGCTGCGCGGTGAACACGCGGCGCTCCTGCGGCGGTACGCCACTGCCGAGACCGAGCGCGCCAGCGCCCTGGAGGGCCGCCGGCAGCTCGCCCTGGAGGCGGCCCCGGCGGGGAGGCCCGGCCGCGCCGGCTCCGCGCCCACCCCGGCCGCCTACCTCGGGGCCGCCCGGGCGCTGGAGGAGCTGGCCCGCAACGCCGCCGCGCAGGAGGCTCGCCGCACCGCCGGGGCGGCGGCGCGACACGCCGGCGCGCCCGAGCCGGCCCGGGAGGCGGAGCAGCCGCGGGGGAAGCACGCGGCGGACGCCGGCCGTCCCCGGGAGAAGCCCGCGTCCGCCGCCTCCGCGATGCGGCACGTGCCGGCCGCCGCCGCGACCGGGCCGGCCACCGCCCGGCGCCGTCCGGTACGGCGCCAGGAGGGCGGCTTCGACTTCTTCGGCACGCAGCGCAGGAAGGCGGCGGCCGCCATCGAAGCCGTGCAGAACGAGGACCTGGCGGACGTCGTCGGCGAAGAGGCCCTGGCCGCGCACGACACCACCCGGCCGGCCGACGAGCGGCGAGGGGCGGTCGGCAAGGTCATCGACCTCACAGCGCACGACGAGACGGAGCGGCTCGACGTGGTGGAACTGCGCGACGCGGCCTCCTGACGCGAGCCGCGCCCCGGCCGGGCCACCGGTCTACTTGTCGATGTCCCCGACGACGAAGAAGAGCGAGCCCAGGATCGCCACCATGTCCGCGACCAGGGTGCCCGGCAGCAGCTCGATCAGGGCCTGGATGTTGTTGTACGACGCCGAGCGGAGCTTGAGCCGGTAGGGCGTCTTGTCGCCCTTGGAGACCAGGTAGTAACCGTTGATGCCGAGCGGGTTCTCGGTCCAGGCGTAGGTGTGCCCCTCCGGCGCCTTGAGCACCTTCGGCAGCCGCTGGTTGATCGGGCCGGGCGGCAGCTCCGCGAGCCGGTCCAGACAGGCGTCGGCGAGCTCCAGCGCGTTGTGCGTCTGCTCCAGCAGCACCTCGAAGCGGGCCAGGCAGTCACCCTCCTCGCGGGTCACCACCCGCAGGGTGTCCCCGAGCTCCCCGTACGCCAGGTACGGCTCGTCGCGGCGCAGGTCGAAGTCGACCCCCGAGGCGCGGGCGACCGGGCCGCTGACCCCGTACGCGTGGACCGTCTCGGGCGCCAGGACGCCGACGCCGCGCGTCCGGCCGCGGAAGATCTCGTTGCCGAGGACCAGCCGGTCGTACACGTCCATCCGGGAGCGGACCTCGGACACGGCGTGCCGGGCCCGGCCGGGCCAGCCGGCCGGCAGGTCCTCCTTGAGGCCGCCCACCCGGTTGAACATGTAGTGGATCCGGCCGCCGGAGACCTCCTCCATCACGGCCTGGAGCTCCTCGCGCTCCCGGAAGGCGTGGAAGACGGGGGTGATGCCGCCCAGCTCCAGCGGGTACGAGCCGAGGAACATCAGGTGGTTGAGGACCCGGTTCAGCTCGGCGAGCAGCGTGCGGGTCCACACCGCGCGCTGGGGGACCTCCATGCCGAGCATCCGCTCGACGGCCATGACGACGCCCAGCTCGTTGGAGAAGGCGGACAGCCAGTCGTGGCGGTTGGCCAGCATGATGATCTGGCGGTAGTCACGGGCCTCGAACAGCTTCTCGGCGCCCCGGTGCATGTAGCCGATGACCGGTTCGGCGTGCTGGATGACCTCGCCGTCCAGCACCAGGCGGAGACGGAGCACACCGTGCGTGGACGGGTGCTGGGGGCCGATGTTCAGCACCATGTCGGTGCTCTCCGCGGCCCCGCCGACGCCGACCGTGGTCTCCATGGGCTGCCTCGTCTCCGTCATGCCGGACAGTATCCCCCGGTGGGGACCCGCTGGAGCAGCCAGGTGAAGTCCCCCAGGCCGCCCCGCGCGGTCAGCTCGGCGGCCTCTCCGGCGGCGGCGAGCGCCCGGAGGTACCCGGCGGCGTCCCGGGACGCCAGCGAGAGCGGGGGCCGCTGCCCGGACACCCCGAGCCGGCGCAGCGCCTCCCGCTGCGCGACCAGCTCCGCCCCGGCCGGCCCATCGGCCGGCGAGCACCCGGCACCCGTACCCCCGCCGGCCGCGCCGCCGCCCACCCCGCCGGGCCCTGGCACGGGCCCGCCCGTACCCGTCCCCGCCCCGGCCGCCGCGGCGCCCGACCGGGCACAGGCGTCCAGGGCCACGTGCGCCGTGATGTCGCAGGTCCCGTCCGGCACCGGGGGCACCTCGCGCCCCGCCCGGAAGCCGGTCAGCGTGCCGAACGGCGGCCGGGCGCCCGCCAGGTGGGCGTAGTCCACCGCCACCGCCAGGCCGGCCGACAGGGTGCCGACCGCCCGAGCCCACGCCTCGTCCCGGGGGCGCCCGATCTCACCCCGCTCACCCGGCTCCCGCAGCGGCCACCAGCGGGCCAGCCACCGGGCGTCGGCCCCGGTCACCGGGGCGCCCAGCCGCTCCGTGCCGTCCGGCGCCACCTCCACGTACCGGGCGGTGCCCGACTCGTCGGCCTCGGCGACGTCCACCGGGACGTTGTCCAGCCACTCGTTGGCGAACAGCAGCCCGCGCACCCCGGCCGGGGGCCGCCCGGTCCACACCACGCGCGGGTCTTGGCCGGCGGGCCGGGGGGCGCGCTCGACGGCGTACGCCCGTACCCGGAGCCCGGCGGGCGCCGCGTCCAGTACGCCGGTCACCAGTTCGCCCCGGCCCGCGCCCATGTCGACCAGGGTGACCTCGTCCGTCCCCAGTTCCTCCGCGACCCGCTCCAGCAGCCGGGCCACGGCGGAGGCGAAGAGCGGCGAGGCGTGCACGGACGTCCGGAAGTGCCCGGCCGGGCCCTCCGGCCGCAGGTAGAAGCCGTCCGGCCCGTACAGGGCGGCCTCGGTCGCCGCCCGCCAGCCCCGCCAGCCCCGCCGGTCCTCCATGGCCTCCCGGCCCCGGGGGTCCGGCGCGACCCATGAGTCCCGTGAGTCCGGCCAGCCCCGCTCGTCACCCGTGTCCGCGTCCGTCACGGGCACCAGTCTCCACCGTCTCTCCACCTTCGGGAGTAGGGCCGGGGCCACCGGATCGCACCTCCGGTTGACCCATGCACCTATCCGGTGTCCCTACGCTGGTTCACGTGCAGCGTCTCTACGACTTCATCCGCAGGCACCCCACGGGTGTCGACAGCTTCTGGGCACTGATGCTGCTCGGCTTCTCCCTGCTGTGGGTGGTGTCGCTCCCGAACAGCGGAGTGGGGCGTGCGCCGGCCGCCGCGATCGTCGTCCTGCTCTGCCTGGCGCTGGCGCTGCGCCGCCGCGCGCCGGAGAAGACGCTGCTGCTGGTCGCCGCCCTCGGGGTCGCCCAGCTCGTACTGGACGTCGAGCCCAACCCGGCGGACTTCACGATGCTCGTCGCCATCTACACCATCGCGGTCCACGACGGCTCCCGCTGGGCGTCCCGCTTCGCGCTGGCCGGCGGGGTGTGCGCGGCGCCGCTGGCCCAGCTGCGCTGGCCGGAGGAGTACGTCTCGGTGCCGGGCAGACTCTTCATCACCGTGGTGATGACCGTGCCGTTCGTCCTGGCGTGGGTCCTCGGCGACTCGATGCGCACCCGGCGCGCGTACTTCGCCCAGCTCGAGGAGCGCGCCTCCCGGCTGGAGCGGGAACGCGAGGCGCAGGCCAAGGTCGCCGTCGCCGCCGAACGCGCCCGGATCGCCCGTGAGCTGCACGACGTGGTGGCCCACAACGTCTCCGTCATGGTCGTGCAGGCCGACGGCGCGGCGTACGTGCTCGACAGCTCGCCCGAGCAGGCCCGGACGGCGCTGGAGACCATCTCCAGCACCGGCCGCCAGGCACTCGCCGAGATGCGCCGGCTGCTGGGCATCCTGCGGACCGGCGAACCGCAGGAGTCGGAGGACTACGTGCCGCAGCCCGACGTCCAGCAGATCGAGGACCTGGTCGAGCAGGTGCGCGCGGCCGGCCTGACCGTCGACTTCAGGATCGAGGGCACTCCCCGCCCGCTGCCCAGTGGCGTCGAGCTCACCGCGTACCGCATCGTCCAGGAGGCCCTGACCAACACCCGCAAGCACGGCGGCCCGGACGTCGGGGCGAGCGTGCGGCTGGTGTACTTCGACGACGGGCTCGGCCTGCTGGTCGAGGACGACGGCCGTGGCGCGGCGCACGAGCTGTACGAGGACGGCGGCGCCGACGGCCGGGGCCACGGACTCATCGGCATGCGGGAGCGGGTCGGAATGGTCGGTGGCACCCTGGACGCCGGCCCGCGGCCGGGCGGCGGATTCCGGATCAGCGCGCTGCTCCCGCTCAAGCCCGCTCACTAGCCTTCCAGACCGGACCCACGGACCCCCTCCTCTTAAGGACCCCGACACATGTCCATCCGCGTGATGCTCGTCGACGACCAGGCGCTGCTGCGCACCGGTTTCCGCATGGTGCTGGCCGCCCAGCCCGACATGGAGGTCGTGGCGGAGGCGGGCGACGGGGCCGAGGCCGTCGAGAGGCTGCGGTCCACCGCCGTGGACGTGGTGCTGATGGACGTACGGATGCCCAGGCTGGACGGTGTCGAGGCGACCCGGCGGATCTGTACCGGGCCCGACGCCCCCAAGGTGCTCATCCTGACCACGTTCGACCTGGACGAGTACGCGTTCTCGGGGCTGAAGGCGGGGGCGAGCGGCTTCATGCTCAAGGACGTGCCGCCCGGTGAGCTGCTCAGCGCCATCCGCTCGGTGCACAGCGGTGACGCGGTCGTCGCCCCCTCCACCACCCGCCGCCTGCTGGACCGCTTCTCCCCGATGCTGCCCGCCACCGGCGGCGAGCCGCGGCACAGGGAGCTGGAGCGGCTCACCGAACGCGAGCGCGAGGTGATGATGCTGGTCGCCCAGGGCCTGTCGAACGGCGAGATCGCCGCCCGCCTGGTCCTGTCCGAGGCCACGGTCAAGACCCATGTGGGCCGCATCCTGACCAAGCTCGGCCTGCGCGACCGGGTGCAGGTGGTCGTCCTGGCCTATGAGACGGGCCTGGTGCGGGCCGGGGGCGGCGGCGTCGGCGGTACGGCGGGCTGATCCGGTGCTGCTGTGGATCAACGGCCCGTTCGGGGGCGGCAAGACCCAGACCGCCTACGAGATCCGGCGGCGGCTGCCGGGCGCGGTGGTGTGCGATCCCGAACACGTCGGCTTCGGACTGCACCGGATGACACCGCGTGCGCTGCGGGGCGACTTCCAGGACCTGGCGGCCTGGCGGCAGGGCGTGTACGAGGTGCTGGACCTGGTGCTGCGGCGGTACCGGGGCGGTCCGGTCATCGCGCCGATGACGCTGACCGACCCCGGGTACTTCGCGGAGACCGTCGGCCGGCTGCGCGACGCGGGCCACGCCGTCCACCACGTGGCGCTGCTGGCCGAGCGGGAGACGGTCCTGCGGCGACTGGCCGAGCGGGGCCTCGGCCGGGGCCCGCGGCGGGAGAGCTTCGCGGTGCGCAGGCTGGACGAGTGCCTGGAACGGCTGGGCTCGCCGCTGTTCGCCGAGCACATCCGTACGGACGGCCTGACCGTCCCCGAGGTGGCCGACCGGGTCGCCGGGAGCGCCGGGCTGCGGCTCGCGCCGAACACGGACGGGCCGCTGCGCCACCGGCTGCGGCGGATCCGGATCGGCCTCGCCCACATCCGCCGCGACTGACCGGGCGCGGGCCGCCCGGCGGGCGCGGCATCCGCCGGGGCCCGCCGAGCGGGAGCCCGCCGGGACGCCGGCCGGCCAGGACCTAGCGCAGCACCGTCTCCAGGAAGTCGCTGCCGATCCGGGCGACCGCGGCCACGTCGAGCTGGTGCAGTACGTACCGGCCGCGGCGCCGGGTGGTGACCAGCTCGGCCTTCTTCAGCACCGACAGGTGCCGGGAGACCTCCGGCGAGGTGATGCCGTAGGTGTCGGCCAGCTCGCCCGTCGTGTACGCGGCCCGCGCCAGTTGCCGGCACAGCCGCATGCGCATCGGGTGCGCCAGCGCCTCCATGCGCAGGTGCAGCAGCTCGACCGAGGCCGGGCCGGGCAGCTCCGGGGCGCCTACCGGGTAGTGCACGACCGGGCGCCAGCCCGGGGCGTGCAGCACCATCAGGTGCGGCCAGCCGAAGCTGGACGGCACGAAGGACACCCCGGGGCCCACGGCCGGGTCGACCGCGGTGGTCCGGCCGTCCGCCAGCTTGTCCACCTCGATGCGCCGGGTACCGCCCTCCTCGGTGAGCGTCACCGCGGGCGAGACGGCGCGCAGCATCTCGGCCAGGCCCTTGTGGCGCAGTACCTCCGCCTTGTGCCGGGCGTCGGCGGCGAGCCGGGGCCGGACCCGGCGCCAGGTGTCGGCGAAGAACGCCGTGTCGCAGTCCTCCAGGAGCCGGCGCAGCCAGGCCCGTACGCCGGAGGGGTCGTCCAGCAGGCGGCGGGTGAAGTCGAGCTGCTGGGGGCCGCGGTTGGCGGCCAGTTCCAGTGCCCGCCCGGGGCGGACCGGGCCGCCGTTCGCGTACGACGCCGAACAGGTGAACTCCAGGGCGGCGGCCAGGAACCGCTCGTCGTCCAGCCGGTCCATCATGTCGAGCTCGTCGGCGAGGGTGGCACCGGTGCGGCCGTCGCCGCCGCGGATACCGGCGTACGGCAGGAACACGTCCGAGAAGGTCGTCGTCCACAGGAAGTTCGCCTCGTGCAGCCGGTCGGCGAGGTCCGGCTTGAGCCCGGCGGCGGTCGCCGTCGCCCAGCCGTGCAGCCCCGGGTGGTGCGCCGGCTCGGTCAGCGCGTGCAGCGCCACTCCCAGTTCGGCGAGGGGCGAGATGTCGAAGACGACGCGCTCGGGCGGCAGGCCGGTGATGTCAATGGTCACGCTCACGGGTCCCATGGTGGGGGCTGGCGGGGCGGGTCTCGCGCCGATTGACGCCCCTCGTCAATCGGCGTCCGCCCACCGGCCCCCCTGACGGAGCCTGAGGTCATGAACGCGATGCAGCAGCACATGATCGACACCTACCGCGCGGCCCAGCACGGTGAGCCGGCCCCGCCGCCGCCCGGGCGCGACGACTGGGCGGTGCTGCGGGCGGCCCGCGAGCGCCGCCGCTTCACCGCGGTGCTCGCCGGCCGGCCTGCGCGCCACGGACGGCTCCGGCGGCTGTGGTCGCACGGCCTGCTGGGCACCGCCCGCCGCTGACCGCGGCCGGGGCCGGTCGCGGAGCGTCGCGGGGGGTGGCGGACGGTCGGGAAACCTCCCGAAACGCTGGCGTAGCATGACGGGAAATCGTCCGGTACCCCCCGCGGACTGGAACGGGAAGGCCGTCGTCGCGTGAACGCATCAGAACCCCGCCCCGCCCGGCTCACCGTCGGCGTCGTCGGCGCCGGCCGGGTGGGTCCCGCCCTGGCCGCGGCCCTGGCACTGGCCGGGCACCGCCCGGTCGCCGTGTCGGGTGTGTCCGACGCGTCCCGCCGCCGGGCCGCCGAGCTGCTCCCCGACGTACCGCTGGTCGCGCCCGCCCAGGTCCTCGAACGGGCCGAGCTGGTCCTGCTGACCGTCCCCGACGACGCCCTGCCCGGCCTGGTCCAGGGCCTGGCCGGGACCGGAGCGGTACGCCCCGGCCAGCTCCTGGTCCACACCTCCGGCCGGTACGGCACGCAGGTGCTCGACCCGGCCCGCCGCGCCGGCGCGCTCCCGCTCGCCCTGCACCCCGCCATGACGTTCACCGGCACCGCCGTGGACGTCCAGCGGCTGGCCGGCTGCTCCTTCGGGGTCACCGCGCCCGACGAGCTGCGGCTGGCCGCCGAGGCGCTGGTCATCGAGATGGGCGGCGAGCCCGAGTGGATCGAGGAGGAGGCCCGCCCGCTCTACCACGCGGCCCTGGCCCTCGGCGCGAACCACCTGGTCACCCTGGTGGCCCAGTCGATGGAGCTGCTGCGCGCGGCGGGCGTGGCCGCCCCCGACCGGATGCTCGGCCCGCTGCTCGGGGCCGCCCTGGACAACGCGCTCCGCTCGGGTGACGCCGCCCTCACCGGCCCGGTGGCGCGCGGGGACGCCGGCACGGTCGCCGCGCACGTCGCCGAGCTGCGCAAGCACTCCCCGGGCACCGTCGCCGGGTACCTGGCCATGGCCCGGACGACCGCCGACCGGGCCCTCGCGCACGGCCTGCTCAAGCCGGAGCTGGCCGAGGAGCTGCTCGGCGTCCTCGCGGAGGGCGCGCAGAGCGGCCCCAGGGAGCCGGGCGGGCCCGGCACGCCCGCACCGCCGGACGGCACCCCCGCACCGCCGGACAGCACCCCCGGACCGCCGGACGGCACCCCCGGACCGCCCGACGCACCCGGCGGGCCGGGCCCGGAAGGAGACAGCAGCCGATGAGCCGCGACTTCGCCCTGGTCCACACCCGCCAGGAGCTGCGCCGGGCGCTCGGCCGAGCCCCCGGCCGCACCGCCGTCGTCATGACCATGGGCGCCCTCCACGACGGGCACGCCACCCTGGTCCGCACCGCCCGCGAGCAGGTGGGCCGGGACGGCTTCGTCGTGGTCACCGTCTTCGTCAACCCCCTCCAGTTCGGTGCGGGCGAGGACCTCGACCGCTACCCGCGCACCCTGGAGGCCGACCTGACGACCGCCCGGCGGGCGGGCGCCGACGCGGTGTTCGCCCCGTCCGTCGACGAGGTGTACCCGGGCGGCGAGCCGCAGGTCCGGATCAGCGCGGGCCCCATGGGGGAGCGCCTGGAAGGGGCGTCCCGCCCCGGCCACTTCGACGGCATGCTCACCGTGGTCGCCAAGCTGCTCCACCTGACCGGCCCGGACCTGGCGTTCTTCGGGCAGAAGGACGCCCAGCAGCTCGCCCTGATCCGCCGGATGGCCCGCGACCTGAACTTCCCGGCCGAGATCGTCGGCGTACCGACCGTGCGGGAGCCCGACGGGCTGGCGCTCTCCAGCCGCAACCGCTACCTGTCGCCGCCCGAGCGCCGTACCGCCCTGGCGCTGTCCGCCGCGCTGTTCGCCGCCCGGGACCGGCTCGCCGCCCAGCAGGCGCTGCGCGCGCGTGCCCGTACGCTGCCCGCCTCCGAGAGCCGCGCCGAGGCCCTGTCCAAGCTGGGCGAGGCCCGCGCGGCGGCCGACGCGCACGCCGTCGCCCGGGCCGCCGCCCGCCCGGGGCCGGGCGGCGCGGACGCGGTTCGCGCCGCCGCCCGCGCGGTACTCGACGAGGCGGCGAATGCCCGTCCGCCGCTCGTGCTGGACTACCTGGCCCTGGTCGACCCGGCCGACTTCACCGAGGTCCCCGACGACCACACCGGCGAGGCGGTCCTGGCCGTCGCCGCCAAGGTCGGCACGACCCGCCTGATCGACAACCTCCCTCTCACCTTCGGAGCCCCCGCATGACCGGCATACGACTCCAGGCGCCCGCCCCCGGCTGGGCCATCGACGCCGACGTGGTCGTGGTGGGTTCGGGGGTCGCGGGCCTGACCGCCGCCCTGCGCTGCACCGCCGCCGGGCTGCGCACGGTCGTCGTCACCAAGGCCAGGCTGGACGACGGCTCGACCCGCTGGGCCCAGGGCGGTATCGCCGCCGCGCTCGGCGACGGCGACACACCGGAGCAGCACGAGGACGACACGCTCGTCGCGGGCGCCGGCCTGTGCGACGAGGAGGCGGTGCGCACCCTGGTCACCGAGGGCCCCGACGCGGTACGCCGCCTGATCGAGACCGGCGCCCGGTTCGACACCGACGACGCCGGCACCATCGAGCTCACCCGCGAGGGCGGCCACCACCGCCGCCGGATCGCGCACGCCGGCGGCGACGCCACGGGCGCCGAGATCTCCCGGGCGCTGGTCGACGCGGTCCGTGGGCGCGCGGTGCGCACCATCGAGAACGCCCTGGTGCTGGACCTCCTCACGGACGCCGACGGCCGTACCGCGGGCGTCACCCTGCATGTGATGGGCGAGGGCCAGCACGACGGCGTCGGCGCGGTGCACGCCCCGGCGGTGGTCCTGGCCACCGGCGGCATGGGCCAGGTCTTCTCCGCCACCACCAACCCGGCGGTCTCCACCGGTGACGGGGTCGCCCTGGCGCTGCGGGCCGGCGCCGAGGTCAGCGACCTGGAGTTCGTCCAGTTCCACCCGACGGTGCTCTTCCTGGGCCCCGACGCGGAGGGCCAGCAGCCGCTGGTCTCCGAGGCGGTACGCGGCGAGGGCGCCCACCTGGTCGACGCCGCCGGCACCCGTTTCATGGTCGGGCAGCACGAGCTGGCCGAGCTCGCCCCCCGCGACATCGTCGCCAAGGGCATCATGCGCCGGATGCGGGAGCAGGGCGCCCGGCACATGTACCTGGACGCCCGGCACTTCGGCGCCGAGATGTGGGCGGCCCGCTTCCCGACGATCCTGGCCGCCTGCCGCGCGCACGGCATCGACCCGGTGACCGAGCCGATCCCGGTCGCCCCCGCGGCGCACTACGCCTCCGGCGGCGTCCGCACCGACCTGCACGGCCGGACCACCGTCCCGGGCCTGTACGCCTGCGGGGAGGTCGCCTGCACGGGCGTGCACGGCGCCAACCGGCTGGCGTCCAACTCCCTCCTGGAGGGCCTGGTCTTCGCCGAGCGCATCGCCGACGACATCGCGGCCTCCGCCGCGCGGGCCGGCGCCCCCGTACCGCACCCCGCCCCCAGCGACCTGCCGCTGATGGACCCGGCCGCCCGCGCCCGCATCCAGCACGTCATGACCACCGGAGCCGGGGTGCTGCGCTCCGCCGCCAGTCTGGCGGAGGCCGCCGGGCGGCTGGAGGAGGTGCACGCCGAGGCGCTGAACGACGGCAGCAAGGCCGCCGAGCCCGGCGTCGAGTCGTGGGAGACCACCAACCTGCTGTGCGTCGCCCGTGTCCTGGTCGCCGCCGCCCGCCGCCGCGAGGAGACCCGCGGCTGCCACTGGCGCGAGGACCACCCCGACCGCGACGACGCCGCCTGGCGCCGCCACCTGGTGGTGCGCCTCGGCCCCGGTCGGGCCCTGGACGTGCGCCCCACCGACACCCAAGACTTCCCCCCGACCACCGCCGACGCCCCCAGGGAGCCGTAACCGTGAGCACGCCCGAAGAACGTCCGCAGCCCGTGGACGTACCCCTGATCAGCATCGGCGCCCCGTCCGACCCGGCGGGCGGCTGCGGTGACGCCTGCGGATGCGGGGCCGGCGAAGGCGAGGAGCTGTACGAGTGCGGGCTCGACCCCGCGCTCGCCGCGCTCCTGGTCAACGCGGGCCTGGACCCGGTCCTCGTCGAGGACGTGGCCTACCGCGCCATCGAGGAGGACCTGGACGGCGGCGTGGACGTCACCACCGCCGCCACCGTCCCGGCCGACGCCGTCGCCACCGGAGACTTCACCGCGCGCGAGGCGGGCGTGGTGGCCGGCCTGCACATCGCCGAGGCGGTGCTCTCCATCGTGTGCACCGAGGAGTTCCAGGTCGAGCGGCACGCCGAGGACGGCGACCGGGTCGCCGCGGGGCAGAAGCTGCTGTCGGTCACCACCCGCACCCGCGACCTGCTCACCGCCGAGCGCAGCGCCCTGAACATCATGTGCCGGCTCTCCGGCATCGCCACCGCCACGCGTGCCTGGGCGGACGCGCTGGAGGGCTACAAGGCCGAGGTCCGCGACACCCGCAAGACCACGCCGGGCCTGCGGGCCCTGGAGAAGTACGCGGTGCGCTGCGGCGGCGGCGTCAACCACCGGATGTCCCTGTCCGACGCCGCCCTGGTCAAGGACAACCACGTGGTCGCCGCGGGTGGCGTGGCGCAGGCGTTCCAGGCGGTACGGGAGGCCTTCCCCGAGCTGCCGATCGAGGTGGAGGTGGACACCCTGCACCAGGTCCGCGAGGTGCTGGACGCGGGCGCCGACCTGATCCTGCTGGACAACTTCACCCCGGCCGAGACCGCCGAGGCCGTCACGCTCACCGCCGGGCGCGCGGCCCTGGAGTCGTCGGGCCGGCTGACCCTGGAGAACGCCGCCGCGTACGCCGCCACCGGCGTCGACTACCTCGCGGTGGGCGCCCTCACCCACTCCTCGCCGATCCTGGACATCGGCCTGGACCTGCGCGAGGCCGGCTGACCATGCTGCTCACCATCGACGTCGGCAACACCCACACGGTCCTCGGCCTGTTCGACGGCGAGGACATCGTCGAGCACTGGCGGATCTCGACCGATCCCCGCCGCACCGCCGACGAGCTCGCCGTGCTCCTCCAGGGCCTGATGGGCATGCACCCGCTGCTCGGTGACGACCTGGGCGACGGCATCGAGGGGATCGCGATCTGCTCGACCGTCCCCTCGGTCCTGCACGAGCTGCGCGAGGTGACCCGCCGCTACTACGGCGACGTCCCCGCCGTCCTGGTCGAACCGGGCATCAAGACCGGCGTGCCCATCCTGATGGACAACCCCAAGGAGGTCGGCGCCGACCGCATCATCAACGCGGTGGCGGCGGTCGAGCTCTACGGCGGCCCGGCGATCGTCGTGGACTTCGGCACGGCGACGACCTTCGACGCGGTCAGCGCGCGCGGCGAGTACGCGGGCGGGGTCATCGCACCGGGCATCGAGATCTCGGTGGAGGCACTGGGGGTGCGCGGCGCCCAGCTCCGCAAGATCGAGCTGGCCCGGCCGCGCAGTGTGATCGGCAAGAACACGGTGGAGGCCATGCAGGCGGGCATCGTGTACGGGTTCGCGGGCCAGGTCGACGGTGTCGTGCGGCGGATGAGGCACGAACTGGTCGGCCCGGGCGGCGACCCCGCCGATGTGACGGTCATCGCCACCGGCGGCCTGGCCCCCATGGTGCTGGGCGAGGCGTCGGTGATCGACGAGCACGAGCCCTGGCTGACCCTGATCGGCCTGCGCCTGGTGTACGAGCGCAACGTCTCGCGCATGTAGCCGCCGGGTGCCGTCCGGTGCTCCCGGGAGCCGTCGCGCCCCGGGGCCGGACCACCGCCGGGCAACGCGCCCGGACGGCACCCGGTGAACGAAATTTGTCCGATTAGCGCGTATTGTCGGCCCATGCCCACGCCCTACGGATCCCGCGGCGGCCTGGCGTTCGGAGCGGACGAGCTGCGTGTGCTCCGACGCGCCCTTGGCCATGCCCTCCACCCGACCCCGCTCGAAGACGAGGACATCCGCGACTGCCTGCGCCTGGCCGACTCGGTGGACGAGGCGGTGCGCGAGGCCGGTCGCCTCCGGGCGTTCCTCCTCGCCGACCTCGCCCGCTACCGCGACGCGCTGCCCGGATCCGCCCCGGGCTACCTGGAACTGCTCCAGGACGCCCTGGCCGGCGGCTACGACCCGCGCCCGGAGGACCTGGCCGCGCTGCGCGCGCTGCGGGCCCGGCCCGTCGCCGCCGCCCTCCTGGAGCGCTGCCGGGTCCTCGCGGAGCGCTCCGTCCGGGCCCGCCTGGCCGGCCGCCGCCCCGTGGCGGCCTCGTTCCCGCCGGCCCCGCGCACCCGGCTGCTCGCCCTGCCCGGTGGCCGGGGCGGCGAGGGCGACCGGGCCGACGAGCCCAGGCCGAGGCCCCGGCCGGCGCCCACGCCTGCGGGCCCGCCCCCGGCCGAGCGCCCGGTGCCCAAGCCCTCCGAGGTCTTCCCACCCCGCCGCCGCCCCGCCGTGCCCCCGCCCGACGAGCGGGCGGCCGGCTAGCTACTCTGGAGCCATGGAATACGTATCCGCGCTCCTGCCCCCCGTGGTGATGGCCGCCTTCTTCATCGGCCTCGTGGTGACGATCGTCAAGAGCCAGGGCGGGCCGAACAAGGCCAAGGAGGACGCGGCCGTGGACGCCGCGCTCGCCGAGGCGGCCCGCCCGGCGGACCGCTCCGCCACCCCCGGCCGGGCCTGAGGCCCGCTGCCGGGGGGCGGCACCGAGGACGTACGACGACTCGCGCGTCGTACGTCCTTTTTGTTGGTAAATAGCCGGTACTCCTGACATCTCCCACTATGGTGGCAATGTGCCCCGTCAATTGGGAGAGCTCGAAGACGCCGTCATGACGCGCGTCTGGCAATGGAACCGCCCGGTCACGGTCCGTGAAGTCCTCGAAGACCTTCAGCGGGAACGCTCCATCGCCTACACGACCGTCATGACGGTAATGGACAATCTCCATCAGAAGGGCTGGGTGCGCAGGGAAGTCTCCGGCCGCGCCTATCGCTATACCGCGGTCTCCACCCGTGCCGCCTACTCGGCCGCACTGATGAACGAGGCCTGGTCGAAGAGCGACAACCCCGCCGCCGCCCTTGTGGCCTTCTTCGGCATGATGTCGCAGGAGCAGCGCGAGGCGCTCCAGGACGCCATCCGCGTCGTACAACGGGACACCCCCGAAGAGGTTCCGGCGCAGGCCCCCGAAGTGCTTCCGGAAGGCGGCGCGGAACGTGCCCGGGGTGCCGGTGGCGGAGCCGACGCGGGGCGATAGCGTCCAGGCATGTCCTCCACCAATGCCGCCGCAAAAGCCGTGACCGTACGGCGGGCCCGGACCAGTGATGTGGCCGCCGTCCGCAGGCTCGTGGATCCGTACGTCTCGAGAGGCATCCTGCTCGACAAAGCGACCGTCACGCTTTACGAGGACATCCAGGAGTTCTGGGTGGCGGAACGCGCCGAGGACGCGGCCGTGGTCGGCTGCGGCGCACTCCATGTGATGTGGGAAGACCTCGCCGAAGTGCGCACTCTCGCGGTCGACCCCGCGATGAAGGGCGCCGGCGTCGGCCACCACGTGCTGGACAAGTTGCTGGAGACCGCACGCTGGCTCGGGGTGCGGCGGGTATTCTGCCTGACCTTCGAAGTCGACTTCTTCGCGAAGCACGGCTTCGTCGAGATCGGTGAGACGCCGATCGACGGAGATGTCTACAGCGAGCTCCTGCGTTCCTATGACGAGGGTGTCGCCGAGTTCCTCGGTCTCGAACGAGTGAAGCCGAACACCTTGGGCAACAGCCGGATGCTTCTGCACCTGTGAGCGGACAAGCCGACGGCATCCCCAAGAGGATGCCCAAGATGCCCCGCCGGATGCCGAACGCGATCCTCCGTCGGATCCCTATGTCCGAATCGCGTACGTTTCCCGCGTTCTCGAGGATCTGAACCTCTCCCAAGGGTTTGTGTTTTCCAGAGAAAAGCGGTTTCCTTTCCGCGTACTGCATTTTCGATGAAAGGAAATCCGGTGGCACAGAAGGTTCAGGTCCTTCTTGTCGACGACCTCGACGGTGGCGAGGCGGACGAGACGGTGACGTTCGCTCTGGACGGCAAGACGTACGAGATCGACCTCACCACCGCCAACGCGGACAAGCTCCGCGGCCTGCTCGAGCCCTACACCAAGAGCGGCCGGCGCACCGGTGGCCGTACCTCCACCAGCCGCGGCAAGGCCCGCGCGACCTCCGGCGGCAGCCCGGACACCGCGAAGATCCGCGCGTGGGCCAAGGAGAACGGTTACAACGTGAACGACCGCGGTCGGGTGCCGGCCGACATCAAGCAGGCCTACGAGGACGCCAACCGCTGAGTGGTGTGGCCGCGCCGGCCGCACCCAGCAGCCGGACCCGGTGGCATTCCGATGCCGCCGTGTCCACCAGCCGCACCAGGCCGGGGGCACCGGCACCGCTGCCCCCGGTGGCCAGCAGGGCCGGAAGCGTCGGCTCGACCTCGCGCCCGGGCCGGGGAGGGCGCAGCCACACGGCGGTGCCGGGCACGCCGGGTCCGCTCCGCCCCGGGGGAACGGGAGCGGTCGTCCGGCCACCGGTGCCCAGCGCCGTCAGGTCGAGGGCGACACCACCCCACTCCAGCCAGTCGAGCAGCCCCGGCAGCTCGTCCGCGCTGCCGGCGGCCACCAGCATGCGCATCCGGTGGCCCTCCAGGGCGACCGGCCACTCCCCGCCCAGCCGCCGCAGCGCGGCGGTCCCGGCGGCGGCCGGCAGCTCCAGCACGTCGAAGCGCAGCCCGGTCAGCAACTGGACCGGCGGCCCGTCGGCCGTGGCCCAGCCCAGCTCATGCTCGTACCACCGCGCACTGCCGCCGTCGAGCGGCAGGCGGGGGAGCGGGACGGTGAAGGCCATACCCCGGGAACGGCCCGGGCGGCCCCGAGGTTACGAACGGTCGCCGACCGACTGCGCCGAGTGCCCGAAGAGGGGGCGTGCGGGCGCGCGGCGAAGCGCAAGGGTGTTCGCCCGTAGCTGAGGGAACCGGGGTGCGCCGCATGGAGTGTCGGTCGTTACGGGTAGGACATCCCTAGTGGGAGGGGCGATTTCACGGCTGCGGACGTCTCACGTTCGCCATCGGCGTACTGCCGTTGAGGGTAAGTGCCTGGCCTGCGGGAACATCGTCTCGCACCATCGGGTTGGAGCATTTGTCGGCGTTCGGGTCAGGAGGCCATCCACGGGTGTCGGCAGTTGGAATGAGCGGTCCCCGCTTGCGGGACTAAGCTGCGGAAGGACAGGGAGGGGACCGACCCCTTACTGCCTGACCGCTCTGAGGAGCGATTAACGATGTTCGAGAGGTTCACCGACCGCGCGCGGCGGGTTGTCGTCCTGGCTCAGGAAGAAGCCCGGATGCTCAACCACAACTACATCGGCACCGAGCACATCCTCCTGGGCCTGATCCACGAGGGTGAGGGTGTCGCCGCTAAGGCCCTGGAGAGCCTCGGGATTTCGCTCGAGGCGGTCCGCCAGCAGGTGGAGGAGATCATCGGCCAGGGCCAGCAGGCCCCGTCCGGCCACATCCCCTTCACGCCCCGTGCCAAGAAGGTCCTGGAGCTGTCGCTCCGCGAGGCCCTCCAGCTCGGCCACAACTACATCGGCACCGAGCACATCCTGCTCGGCCTGATCCGCGAGGGCGAGGGCGTCGCCGCCCAGGTCCTCGTGAAGCTGGGCGCCGATCTCAACCGGGTGCGGCAGCAGGTCATCCAGCTGCTCTCCGGCTACCAGGGCAAGGAAGCCGCCACGGCCGGCGGTCCTGCCGAGGGCACCCCCTCGACGTCCCTGGTCCTCGACCAGTTCGGCCGGAACCTCACCCAGGCCGCTCGTGAGTCCAAGCTCGACCCGGTCATCGGGCGCGAGAAGGAGATCGAGCGGGTCATGCAGGTGCTGTCCCGCCGTACGAAGAACAACCCGGTCCTCATCGGCGAGCCCGGCGTCGGCAAGACGGCGGTCGTCGAGGGCCTGGCGCAGGCCATCGTCAAGGGCGAGGTGCCCGAGACCCTCAAGGACAAGCACCTCTACACCCTCGACCTGGGCGCGCTGGTCGCCGGCTCCCGGTACCGCGGTGACTTCGAGGAGCGCCTGAAGAAGGTGCTCAAGGAGATCCGCACCCGCGGCGACATCATCCTGTTCATCGACGAGCTCCACACCCTGGTGGGTGCGGGCGCCGCCGAGGGCGCGATCGACGCGGCCTCCATCCTGAAGCCGATGCTCGCCCGCGGTGAGCTCCAGACCATCGGTGCCACCACGCTGGACGAGTACCGCAAGTACCTGGAGAAGGACGCCGCGCTGGAGCGCCGCTTCCAGCCCATCCAGGTCGCGGAGCCGTCGCTGCCGCACACGATCGAGATCCTCAAGGGCCTGCGGGACCGCTACGAGGCCCACCACCGGGTCTCCATCACGGACGAGGCGCTGGTCCAAGCCGCCACCCTGGCCGACCGGTACATCTCCGACCGCTTCCTGCCGGACAAGGCGATCGACCTGATCGACGAAGCCGGTTCCCGGATGCGCATCCGCCGGATGACCGCGCCGCCGGACCTCCGCGAGTTCGACGAGAAGATCGCCGGTGTCCGCCGGGACAAGGAGTCCGCGATCGACTCCCAGGACTTCGAGAAGGCGGCCTCCCTCCGCGACAAGGAGAAGCAGCTCCTGGCGGCGAAGGCCAAGCGGGAGAAGGAGTGGAAGGCCGGCGACATGGACGTCGTCGCCGAGGTCGACGGCGAGCTGATCGCCGAGGTCCTCGCGACCGCCACCGGCATCCCGGTCTTCAAGCTGACCGAGGAGGAGTCCTCGCGTCTGCTGCGCATGGAGGACGAGCTCCACAAGCGCGTCATCGGGCAGAAGGACGCCATCAAGGCCCTGTCGCAGGCGATCCGCCGTACGCGCGCCGGTCTGAAGGACCCCAAGCGCCCGGGTGGCTCGTTCATCTTCGCCGGCCCGTCCGGTGTCGGTAAGACCGAGCTGTCCAAGACGCTCGCCGAATTCCTCTTCGGCGACGAGGACGCGATGATCTCCCTCGACATGTCGGAGTTCAGCGAGAAGCACACGGTTTCCCGTCTCTTCGGTTCCCCGCCCGGATACGTGGGTTACGAGGAGGGCGGCCAGCTCACCGAGAAGGTGCGCCGGAAGCCGTTCTCCGTCGTCCTCTTCGACGAGGTCGAGAAGGCCCACCCCGATATCTTCAATTCCCTTCTCCAGATCCTGGAGGACGGTCGCCTGACCGACTCCCAGGGCCGGGTCGTGGACTTCAAGAACACGGTCATCATCATGACGACCAACCTCGGGACCCGGGACATCTCGAAGGGCTTCAACCTGGGCTTCGCGGCTCAGGGCGACGTCAAGACCGGTTACGACCGGATGAAGGCGAAGGTCAACGAAGAGCTCAAGCAGCACTTCCGGCCCGAGTTCCTCAACCGTGTCGACGACACGGTGGTCTTCCACCAGCTCAGCCAGGAAGACATCATCCAGATCGTCGACCTGATGATCGCCAAGGTGGACGAGCGCCTGAAGGACCGCGACATGGGCCTTGAGCTCAGCGGCTCCGCCAAGCAGCTCCTCGCCAAGCACGGGTACGACCCGGTGATGGGCGCCCGGCCGCTGCGCCGGACGATCCAGCGCGAGATCGAGGACATCCTGTCGGAGAAGATCCTCTTCGGTGAGCTGCGCCCCGGTCACATCGTGGTCGTCGACACCGAGGGTGAGGGTGAGGAGAAGAAGTTCACCTTCCGCGGTGAGGAGAAGTCCGCACTGCCGGACGTCCCCCCGATCGAGCAGGCCGCCGGCGGCGCCGGCCCCAACCTCTCGAAGGACGCGTAAGCGGTCGCGGGACCGCTGACGGGCTGCCCCGGACCGTACGGAGACGTACGGTCCGGGGCAGTCCCGTTTCTCAGCACAGGGCGGGCTTGCGCCAGGAGCATTCGAGGTCGGTGGCCCCTTCGGCGCCGCGGGCGCGCCCCGGTGCCGCCGGGGTGATCAGACCCTCGGCCGTGTCGGACCGGGCCAGGGTCACCACGATCGCGTCCTCGACGCTCTTCACCGAGGGGGCGAGGTAGTTGTTGAGGACGACGGAGTACACCAGCCGCCGGCCGCCGGCGTCCGTGACATAGCCCGACAGGGCCGACGCCCCGGTCAGCGAGCCGGTCTTGGCGTGGGTGTTGAGCGCGGCGGGCGTGCCGCACATGCGGGTGCGCAGGGTCCCGCCGACGGCCCGGTCGGGGGCGCAGGCGACGGGCAGGGACGCGTACCAGTCGGCGTACCAGGGGGCGTCCTGGACCGCGAGCAGGAGGCGGGCGAGCTGCTCGGCGGGGAAGAGGTTCATCCGGGACAGCCCGGATCCGTCGGCCTGGCGGACCGTGGCGGTCCGTACGCCCTCCTCGCGCAGGTAGGCCTCGATCGCGGCCAGCCCCGCGCTCCAGGTGCCGCGCCCGGTCGCCCGGTGGCCGATGGCCTTGGTCAGGGCCTCGGCGTGGGCGTTGTTGGACAGCTTCATGAAGGGGTGCATCAGCTCCTTGAGCGGCATGGAGCTGTGCGCGGCGAGCACCTTCGCGGCGGCTGGGGTGGGCGCGCCGAGGCGGGTGGGACCGGCGACGCGTACGCCTCGGGCGGCGAGGGCGTCGGCGAAGACGGCGGCGGCGTAGCCGGTCGGCTCCCAGACGCTGACCCACTCCTTGGTGGCGGTGGCCCCCAGGGGGATCCCGCCGGTGACGGTGATGGTGTTGGTGCCGTGCTCCCGTTCGACGCTCAGGGTGCCGGGCCGGCCGGCCGGGACGGTGGTGGCGCGGTTGTCGATCCGTACGTAGTCGGTGCGGGGTGTGAGGGTGACGCGCGGCGCGGCGCCGGCCCGGGGACCGGGGGCCGCCTCGACGACGACCGTGCCGGCGTCGTAGTCGGTGTCCGGGGCCAGGGTCAGCGGGGAGATCTGCGCCGAGTAGTACGACGACTCGTCGTCCGCGGCCCAGGAGCGGCCCAGGCGCTGGGTGTCGAACCGGGTGTCGTCGGCGACCAACCGGCCGGTGACGCGCCTGACGCCGGCGGCGGCGACCCGGGCGGCCAGCGCCTGGTAGTCGCGGGCGAGGGTGGTGGGGTCGCCGCCGCCGCGCAGGTAGAGGTCGCCGTGGAGGACGCCGCCGCGCTGCCGCCCGGCGGACAGCACCTCCGTGCGGAAGCGGTGCTCCGGCCCGAGCAGGGCCATCGCCGCGGCGGAGGTGGCCAGCTTGGTGTTGGAGGCGGGCATGAGCCGGTCACCGCTGTGGCGCTGGTAGAGCGGCTCCCCGGTGGCGGCGTCGGCGACGGTGACGCTGACCGCGCCACCCTCCAGCCGGGGGTCGGCCAGGATGGTGTCGATGGCGCCCTTGAGGCCGGTGTCGGACGGGCCCGCACCGGCGGGCAGGGCGCCCAGTCCGACCAGGGCGGCCAGGCCGGCGGCGACGGCGGCCATACGGGTCAGGGGACGGCGAGCCGCGGGTCCCCGGGTCATGGGTCTGCTCGGTCCAGTCATGGCACAGCAGGATCCCGGACGGCGGCCGGGCCGGGAAGAAGGCGTGCGCGGCAGTCGTGGACGGAGTGCGCCGAGGGCCCCACGTGACGGCCGCGGGCCCGGAGGGTCGGTTGCGGGACCCCGGAGCCGTGACAAGCCGCACAGGCGAATCGGGCGGTACTAGGTGGAATAGTGCCCTTTGGGTGATCGGTTCGGCGATGTGGTCGTCGGTGGGGGTCCGTACCGCCGGCGGGGGTCGCTGTGAAACCGCAGGTCGTCCCCGGGTGCTGAGGCTCCTGTGCGGGACAAACCTTGCTTTTAAAGGACATTTCGGTCGGACGCACCGGGGTTCCGTGGTCCGTCAAGAGCGCGCGTCACACCCGGCTGACTACGGTCTTATGTCGTAGATGGGCGGTTTGGGGCGGGATGGGAGTGCGGGTTACCAAGGATGAGCAACCCGCCCGGTGCGCCGCTCGCACCGGGTCCGCTCTTGCCCGGAGGTCTTACCCGTATGTCGCAGCGCGCCAAGCACCCCGCCCGTAACGCCGCCGTCGCCCTCGCCGCCGCCGGCATGGGAGCGTCGATGGTGTTCGGAGCCGGTGCCGCCTTCGCGGCCGAGGGCAAGGCGGCCCCCGTCACCGGCACCGCCGCGGCCGTCGCCGCCCAGGCCGACGCGCAGGCCCAGGTCGCCCAGCAGGTGGCGGCCGCCAAGCAGGCCGCGGCCGCCAAGCAGGCCGCCGCGAAGAAGGCGATCGCCGCCAAGCAGGCAGCCGCCAAGCGGGCCGCGGCCGCCAAGCAGGCCGCCGCGAAGAAGGCGATCGCCGCCAAGCAGGCAGCCGCCAAGCGGGCCGCGGTCAAGAAGGCGGCCGCCAACAACCCCGCCTCCTGGGTGAAGCCGGTCACCGGTTACCACCTGACCGCCTCCTTCAACCAGGGCGGCAACATGTGGTCCCACAAGCACTCCGGCCAGGACTTCGCCGTACCCGTCGGCACCGCCGTCAAGGCCACCCACAGCGGCGTCGTCGTGAAGGCCGGCCCCAACGGCGGCGGCGACGGCCCCGCGTACGGCAACGCCGTCGTGATCAAGCACGCCAACGGCACGTACTCGCAGTACGCCCACCTGTCCAAGGTCAACGTCGGGATCGGCCAGTCGGTGAAGACCGGTCAGCTCATCGCCCGCTCCGGCAACACCGGCAACTCCTCCGGGCCGCACCTGCACTTCGAGATCCGCACCACCCCGAACTACGGCTCCGCGGTGAACCCCATGGCCTTCCTGCGCGCCGAGGGCGTCTCCCTCTGACCCGACGAGCACATCCCCCGCGCGTGCCCCTGGTGCGCCCGCGTCACCGGACCGACGGCGACCCGAGGACGGCCCTCCGCCTCCTCCGGGTCGCCTTCGGCGTTCCACGGGACGCGGCGCGCGGCGGCGGCGCCGCCCGGCCACCGCATCCGACCCGGCCGGAGGGGCGAGCCCGGCGCGGCCGCCCGGCCCCGCCCCCGACGCGTACCGGGCGGCCATGACCGCCGGAACACGGTGCCGGGCGCCGGCGGGTCCGTCAGGGGGTGTCCGGGAAGCGGAGGACGGGGAAGCTGCCCGTCGTGGTCGGGGCGTGGTCCGGCAGCCACAGGACGGCGATCGCGCCGCCCGCCCCCGGGGCGGTGCCCACCGGGGCGGCGTTGCGGAAGGTGAGGCGCGCGCCCAGCACACGGGCCTGGCCCGCCGCGATGGTCAGCCCCAGTCCGTGACCGTGGCCGGCGCGGTCGGTCGACCCGGTCCGGAACCGGCTCGGGCCCTCGCGCAGCAGCGCCTCGGGGAAGCCCGGACCGTGGTCGCGCACCCGCAGCACCCGGCCCTCGACGGTGACCTCGACCGGCGGCTTGCCGTGCTTGGCGGCGTTGGCGAGGAGGTTGCCCAGGATCCGCTCCAGCCGGCGCGGATCGGTGTTCACCCACGACTCGTGCACCACCCGCACCACCGCGTCCGGGTCCAGCGCGGTGACCCGGCGGCTGACGAACTCGCCGAGCGCGATCTCCTGCAACTCCGCCCGCTCCGACGCGCTGTCCAGCCGGGCCACCTCCAGGACGTCCTCGACCAGCGTGCGCATCGCCTGGGCCCGGTCCCGCACCAGCTCGGTGGGGCGCCCCGGCGGCAGCAGCTCGGCCGCGGTGAGCAGCCCGGTGACCGGAGTGCGCAGCTCGTGCGCGATGTCCGCGGTGACCCGGCGCTCGGCCTCGATCCGCTCGTTGAGGGCGTCGGTCAGGGCGTCCACGGCCCGGGCGAGCTCGTCGGTCTCATCGCGAACGACGCCGCCGATGGCGTCCCGGACCCGTACCTCGGTGTTGCCCTGGGCGACCTTCCCGGCCGCGGTGGCGGCCTTGCGCAGCCGGCGCGAGAGCTGCCCGCCGATCAGCACGCCCAGCGCGCACCCGCCGAACACCACCGAGACCGAGCCGGCGATCAGGGCCTGGTCCAGCGCCTTCATGATCGCGGTGCTGTCGACGGCCTGGGTGTGCAGGGACAGCACGTCGCCGTTGGCCAGCGGCACGGCCGCCCACACGTCGGGCGGGCCCTCCGGGTGCTCCTCCACATAGGTCCCGCGCCGCTTCTCCCGCATCAGCCGGTCGAGCTGGGAGGGAAGCGTGGGGTCGTTCAGCTTGGCGCCGAAGCGGGGCTCCTTGGGCTTGGTGGAGGACTCGTACATCCGCTGCGCGAACAGCACCCGCTCCATCTGCACCTCGCGCGAGTTCTCCAGCATCGCGACGCGGGCGGCGTTGTGGACGACCAGGCTCAGCGCGATCGCGACCAGGGCGCCCACGGCGGCGATGGCGATCGAGATCTTCCAGCGGACCCCGGTGCGCAGGGCGAAGCGCTTCATGCCTTGAGCTTGTAGCCGAAGCCGCGGACCGTTTCGATCCGGTCCTGGCCGATCTTGGTGCGCAGCCGCTGCACATGTACGTCGACCACCCGGGTGTCGCCGCCCCAGCCGTAGTCCCAGACCCGTTCCAGCAGCTTGTCGCGGGACAGGACGGTGCCCGGCGCCGATGAGAACTCCAGCAGCAGGCGCATCTCCGTCGGCGTCAGCCCGACCGGGGTGCCGCCCCTGCGCACCTCCATGCCCTCGGTGTCGACCTCCAGGTCACCGAAGACCAGCACGCCCTGCTGCTGCCCGGCGCCGTCCGCGTCGGCCCCGGCCGCCGCCCCGCCCGCGTGCCCGAAGCGGCGCAGCACGGCCCGGATCCGGGCCATCAGCACCGCCCCGTCGAACGGCTTGGTCACGTAGTCGTCGGCACCGGCCTCCAGGCCCAGCACCACGTCGATGGAGTCGGCACGCGCGGACAGCATGATCACCGGCACGGTGGACTCGTCCCGGATGCGCCGGCACAGGCTGACGCCGTCCATGCCCGGCAGCATCACGTCCAGCAGGGCGATGTCGGGCTGCCGCTCGCGGAACGCCTCCAGGCCGGACAGCCCGTCCGGCATCGCGGTCACGACGAAACCGTCCCGCTCCAGCGCCAGCTGGGTGGCCTCGCGGATGACGTCGTCGTCCTCGACGAACAGGACATGGGTCTCGGCCATCCCGCGCTCTCAGTCCTCGGTCGCTTCTCGGTCGGTGTTCGGTCGGTATGTGGTGTTCGGTCGTGCGCCGGTTCGCCGCCGGGCGCACCCCGGCCGGCTCCCGGCGCGCCCGGCGGTCAGTTCTCGCTGGGACCGCTCTGCGTGGGGTTGTCGATGCCCCCGCCGCCGACCGCCTTGCTGTACTCGTTGCGCACCTGGTCGTGCACGGTGAACTTGGTGCCCACCCACCGGTAGGTGATCACGTCCTCGCCCGAGGGGTAGGTCACCGGGTCTCCCTTGGCGTACACCTGCTTGGTGACGACGAGATCGCCCCGGTCGATCGCGGAGTACACCGCGGGCTCCTCGACCGCGAAGACATTCTCGTACCGCGCGTCGCGCATCCGGTACACGTACGTCCCGATGCCCACCGCGTCACCGCACGTCATCACGTTCACCACGACGTCCGCCGTGCCGGCGCCGGTGAGGTTCCCGTACGAGGTGTCCACCGGGTACACGTCCTCGCCGCACGGCTTGAGGTCGTCCTTGACCCGGTCGCTGACCTTCGGGTCGGCCCTGAGCAGCGCCACCGCGTCGACCTTCCGGAACGGCGAGGAGGACGAGGCCGCCGGGGCGGGCGCGGCCGACGGGGTCGCCAGGTCGGTACGGGCGGCGCCCTCGTCCCGCGTCCCCGTACCGCCGGTGGAGCAGGCGGCCGTGAACAGGCCGACGGCGGCGAGCACGGCTGTCGCCGTGGTGCTCGCCGCCCAGGACCTTCCGGTGCCGCTCTCGTCGTCCCTGGCGCTCAGGCCGCGCACCGCTCCCGCCCCCGTTCGTGACGCCGTCCGTCCGTACCCTGCCCGTCCGCGCGCTCCAGGGCACGGGCGTCGGTGTCGACGGCCCGGCTCTCCAGCTCCTGGCGGAGGCGGGCGAGCGCCCGGTGAAGCGTGCTCTTCACCGTACCGGTCGACATGCCCAGCGCGGCGGCGGTCTCCTCGGTCGACATCTGCTCCCAGTGCCGCAGCACGACCACGCTGCGCTGCTTGGGCGCCAGCACCTTCAGGACGTCCATCAGCAGGGCCCGGTCGGCGTGCTGCTCGGTGGCGTCGTCGACGGACGCGTCGGGCAGCTGCTCGGTGGGCACCTCCTCCAGCTTGCGGGCGCGCCACCACTCCGTGCGGGTATTGATCATCACGCGCCGCAGGTACGCGTCGGCGAGGGTCTTGTCCGCTATGCCGTCCCAGCGGCCGTACGTACGGGCCAGCGCCGTCTGCAGCAGGTCCTGGGCGTCGACCGGGTCGGGGACGAGACGGCGGGCGCTGCGCAGCAGGGCGTCCTGCCTGGTGCGTACGTACTCCTCGAATTCGAGCACCTCGCCGTGCGACATCCCGAACCCCTCCATCCCCGTGACAAGCAGTGCAATCGCTGACGTCGCAGACGCTACGGAGCGGTTGTCACGGGGCTGTGCGGAGCAGCCGTCGGCGGACGCACGGCTGGCCATCGGTTGTGTAACAGCGACCTCGTTACGGCCGGCGGGCCCGCGGGAGAAGCCCGCAGGGGCCCGGCCGGAGCGCGGGCGCGCGGTGCGCGGTCAGGTGGCGGGCAGCCGGTACAGCCCGCCGTCCAGCGGTTCCACCAGCCCGTCGGCGACCAGCCCGTCCAGCGCCCGGGCCCGCTGCACCGGCTCGTCCCAGACCGCGTCCAGCGCGGCCTGCGGCACCGGCCCCACCGCCTCGCGCAGGACGGCCAGCAGCTTGCCGCGCACCTGGCGGTCCGTCCCGGCGTAGGTCTGGCCGCGCCGCGCCGGCCCGTCGTGCGCCGGCTTCCCGGCCAGCCGCCAGGCGCACCGCCGGGCGATCGGACAGCGCGAGCAGTCCTCGTTCCTCGCGGTGCACACCAGCGCGCCCAGCTCCATGGAGGCCGCCGCCCACCGTGCCGCGGTCCGCTCGTCGGCGGGCAGCAGCGCGCGGGCCAGCCTGCGCTCGGCGGCCGTGGTGGCGTTCGGCGGGTACCGCACCCCGGTCACCGACCGGGCGAACACCCGGCGGACGTTGGTGTCGAGCACGGCGTGCCGCTGCCCGAACGCGAAGGAGGCCACCGCCGCGGCCGTGTACTCGCCGATGCCCGGCAGCGCGAGCAACCGCGCGTGATCGCTCGGTACGTCACCGCCGTGCCGCTCCGTTATGGCGAGCGCCGCCGCGTGCAGGCGCAGCGCGCGGCGGGGGTAGCCCAGCCGGCCCCAGGCGCGGACCGCCTCGCCGGCCGGTTCGGCGGCCAGGTCGGCGGGGCGCGGCCAGCGGGCCAGCCACTGCTCGTACACCGGAAGCACCCGGCTGACCGGGGTCTGCTGGAGCATGAACTCGCTGACCATCACGCCCCACGCGCCCGCTTCGGGGCGGCGCCAGGGCAGGTCGCGGGCGTGCTGCTCGAACCACGCGAGGACGGGGGCGTGCAGCTCGGTCGGGGTGGGAATCTCGGTCGCAGTCATGGCACCCCGATCCTGGCACGTTCCTCAGACGCGGCGGTGCATCGCCTCCCGGCGCCGCCCTCGCGTGGCGGCCTCCGGGACGGCCGGGCCGGGCCCGGCGAGCCAGGTCACGGCCCCCGACCTGCTCAGGCGCATGGTCCGCACCAGGGCGCCGGTGGGCCGGGTGAGCAGCGTCACGAAGAGCACGGCGGCCACCGCGCCCAGCACCAGGCCGGTCGCCACGTCGTGCGGGTAGTGCACACCGACGAAGACCCGGGAGAACGCCATCAGCAGCGCCATCGGCACCGTCAGCCAGGCGATCCGCCGCCAGGCCAGCGCCAGGGCGAGCGCCGCGGCGCCGGCGATGGCCGAGTGGTTGCTCGGGAAGGACCAGTCCCCGTACGGCGGGCAGGTCACCAGCGACGGTGCCGCACCCAGGACCGCGCGGCACGGCCGCTCCTCGTCCACCACCGACTTCAGCAACTCGCTGACGACATAGCCGAAGGCGGTGCCGAGCGGCGCCAGGACGGCCAGCGCCATGGCCCGGGATCCGGCGGGCCTGGCCCGCCACCAGCCGACGATGAACAGCACGCCGAACAGCAGCAGCCCGGCCTCCGTCCACAGCTCGGCGATGTGCTGGAACCAGCCCGGGGTGGTGTGGGCGAAGTCGGTGATGTCGCGATAGAGGTCCTGGCTCATGATGACGGAACGGTACCTGGCGCCCGGAGACGGCCACACGGCGCCATCGCGAACGGGTTCCCCCGGTGCCTCCGGGGAAACCGCGGAGCGAGCGGATGTGATCATCCGCAAAACTTGACGCACGGGCGGCGGGTGGGGCGGGAGTTGGCGTCGATCTCTCGTACAGTTTGCGCCGTGGGATCTCTGCGCAATCCGGTCGGGCCGCTCCCCTCCTCCATCTACTGGCGACGGAGGGCAGTCGCGGCGAGCCTGGTCGCGCTGCTCGCGCTGGTGATCGTGTGGATCGTCGGTTCCGGGGGCGGGAACGGCGGCAAGGGCAGCGACGGCTCCAACGGCGCGTCTCCCGCGCCCTCGATCACCCCCGGGCCCTCGCAGTCGGGACCCGCGATCAGCGAACAGCCCGGCGGACGTGACGAGTCGGGCGGTACGGGCACGGGAGGCTCCGGCGGGTCGGGCTCCGGTTCGAGCGCGGGTTCCGGTTCCGGTTCCGCCGACGGCGGGGAGCAGGGCGGCACGGGCACGGACGCGGGAGGGGGCGCGGACGGCGGGAAGAACGGCGACACCGCCACGGCGACCGGCGGCGGCACCGGCGGCGCGAACGCCGCCGGCCGGGTCCCGGCGACCTCGCCGCTCCCCAACTGCGCCCCGGGAAGCCTGCGGTGGACGCTGCGCAGTGTGAAGGTCGGCTACGAGCAGGGCGAGAAGCCGCGCTTCCAGCTCGTGGCCAAGAACGCCTCGGGCACCACCTGCAAGACCGACTTCGGGCCCCGGGCCGCCGTGCTGACCATCAAGAACGACGAGGACGACCCGGTCTGGTCGTCCAAGGACTGCCCGCGTGACCCGGGCGCCGTGCTGCTGCGCGTCCCGGCGAACGGCACCGTCACCTACCTCGTCGAGTGGGACCGCCGGCCGAGCGCGCCCCGGTGCGCCACGCCGCCCGCGACGGCGGCCGCGCCCGGCACCTACCTGGTGGAGGCGGCGGTCCCGGGCGCCAAGGTGCTGCCCGCGTCGTTCACGCTGGCCAAGGACTGACGCCGCAGGCCGAGGGCCGGTGGCCCGGGCCGAGGACCGCCGCAGGCCGAGGGCCGTCGGGCGCCCGGTGGCTTCGGCGGCCGTCCGCCGGGAAAACGCGCTGGACAGCCCGACCGGTCCGGGCCGATAGTGCGCCGCATGGCTTCTTCCGTGCGGCACCTCACCATCGACTGCTCCGACGCCTACCGCCTGGGGCGGTTCTGGGCGGACGTCCTGGACGGCTCACTCGCCGACGACGACTTCCCCGGGGACCCGGAGGCGACCGTCACGGCGCCGGGCGCGGCCCTGCTGTTCGTGACGGTGCCGGAGCCCAAGACCGGCAAGAACCGGGTGCACCTGGACCTCCAGCCGCGGGACCGGTCGCGGGACGAGGAGGTGGAGCGCGTCCTCGCCCTGGGCGCCACCGTGGCCGGCGACCACCGGAAGCCCGACGGGACCGGCTGGGTGACCCTGGCCGATCCCGAGGGGAACGAGTTCTGCGTCGAGCGCAGCGCCGCCGAGCGGCGGGGCTGACGGCCACGGCCCGGCGCGCCGGGCCGGGAGGCGTACCGCTCCCGGGACGTTGTCCTAGACGTACCGCTCCAGGATGGAGGACTCGGCGAGCCGCGACAGGCCCTCGCGGACACTGCGGGCCCGCGCCTCGCCGACCCCGTCGACGGTCTGGAGGTCGTCGACGCTGGCCGCGAGCAGCTTCTGCAGGCCGCCGAAGTGCTCCACCAGCCGCTCGATGATGGCCCCGGGCAGCCTGGGCACCTTGGCCAGCAGCCGGTAACCGCGCGGCGAGACCGCCGAGTCCAGCGTCTCGGGCGAGCCGCTGTAACCCAGGGCGCGGGCCACGATGGGCAGTTCGAGCAGCTCGGCGTGGGTGAGCGCGTCGAGTTCGGTGAGCGCCTCGGCGACCGTGCGGGACCGCTTCGCCGTGGGCTCGGGAACGTAGTCCCGGATCACCAGCTCCCGCTCGGGCTCGACACCCGCGATCAGCTCGTCGAGCTGAAGGGTGAGCAGCCGGCCGTCGGTGCCGAGCTCCACCACGTACTCGGCGATCTCGGTGGCGATACGGCGCACCATCTCCAGCCGCTGGGCCACCGCCGTCACGTCCCGGACCGTCACCAGGTCCTCGATCTCCAGCGCGGAGAGCGTGCCGGACACCTCGTCCAGCCGGAGCTTGTACCGCTCCAAAGTGGCCAGCGCCTGATTGGCGCGGGAGAGGATCGCGGCGGACTCCTCCAGCACGCGCCGCTCCCCGTCCACGTACAGCGCGATCAGCCGCATCGACTGCGAGACCGAGACGACGGGGAAGCCGCACTGCTTGGAGACCCGGTCCGCGGTGCGGTGGCGGGTGCCGGTCTCCTCGGTGGGGATGGACGCGTCCGGTACCAGCTGGACGCCGGCCCGCAGGATCTTGGTGATGTCCTTGTCCAGGATGAGCGCGCCGTCGAGCTTGCACAGCTCGCGCAGCCGGGTCGCGGTGAACTCCACGTCCAGCACGAACCCGCCGGTGCACATCGATTCGACGGTCTTGTCCATGCCGAGGACGATGAGACCGCCGGTGTTGCCGCGGAGGATGCGCTCCAGACCGTCGCGCAGGGACGTTCCTGGAGCGACCGCGCTCAGGGAAGCGCGCATCAGTGCTTCGTTGCCGGAGCCTCCGCCGGACTTTCCGGGTGCTGCTGCCCGGTCGTTGGCTGCCACTGCACTCCTCCGGCTCGTACGGATGGGCGAGACCAGGGCAAAGTCTAGCGACCCCGCCCACCGCCGGTCGGCCTCCCGGCCACCCGGACCGTGCTCACCGCCGCCCGACCCGGTCCCGGTGGCTCCGGCCGACGGGCGGGAGAGGGCCCCTTCCGGCCGGGGACATCGCGCTCGGCGGCCCGCCGGCCGGCGGGCGGACCCCCGCTCCCGGCCTTCCGGCGGCGTTCCCGGTACGGCCGCCCCCAGCCCCCGGGGGACGGCCCCCGCCGACCGCTCCCGGGAGGACGACCCCGCCGGGCCGGCCGCCCCGGGCGGCCGGTCACCGGACCTCCGGTGCCTCCTCGGGGGCCGGACGCGCCCGCCGGCTGCGCGGCAGGACGCGCAGGGCCTCGCCCATGTCGGCGACCTCCGTCACCCGCATGCCCGGCGGGATCTTCCCCGGGTCGCCGGGGACCAGGGCGTGGGTGAAGCCCAGCCGGTGCGCCTCGGCGAGGCGGCGCTGGACGCCGGTGACCCGGCGCACCTCGCCCGCCAGACCCACCTCGCCGATCGCGACCAGGTTCTTGGGCAGCGGGGTGTCACTGGCGGCCGAGGCCAGGGCCAGGGCGATCGCCAGGTCGGCGGCCGGTTCGGAGAGCTTCACCCCGCCGACCGTCGCGCTGTAGATGTCGCGCTTGCCCAGGGCGCTGATCCGCCCGCGCTGCTCCAGCACGGCCAGCATCATCGACACCCGGGACGTCTCCAGGCCGGACGTGGTGCGCCGGGGGGAGGGGATCTGCGAGTCGACCGTGAGCGCCTGCACCTCGGCGACCAGCGGCCGGCGGCCCTCCAGGGTCACCGTCAGGCAGGTGCCCGGCACGGGCTCGGCGCGCCGGGTCAGGAACAGGCCGCTGGGGTCGGCCAGCCCCACGATGCCCTCGTCGTGCAGCTCGAAGCAGCCGACCTCGTCCGTGGCCCCGTACCGGTTCTTCACGCCCCGCACCAGGCGCAGCCGGGCGTGCCGGTCGCCCTCGAACGACAGCACCACGTCGACCAGGTGCTCCAGCAGGCGAGGGCCGGCGATGGCGCCGTCCTTGGTGACGTGGCCGACCAGCAGGGTGGCCATGCCGCGCTCCTTGGACGCCCGGATCAGCGCCCCGGCCACCTCCCGCACCTGGGCCATGCCACCGGGCGCGCCGTCGATCTCGGGGGAGGCCACGGTCTGGACGGAGTCGAGGACGAGCAGCGACGGCTTGACCGCGTCGAGGTGGCCCAGGACGGCGGAGAGGTCCGTCTCGGCGGCCAGGTACAGATGGTCGTGGATCGCGCCGATCCGGTCGGCCCGCAGCCGGACCTGGCTGGCGGACTCCTCGCCCGTGACGTACAGCGTGCGGTGCTCGTCCCCGGCCGCCTTCGCCGCCACGTCCAGCAGCAGGGTGGACTTGCCGACACCGGGCTCGCCGGCGAGCAGCACCACGGCCCCGGGCACCAGCCCACCGCCCAGCACCCGGTCGAGCTCGTCGACGCCGGTCGAGCGGGCGGTGGCCTGCCGGCCGTCGACCTGGCCGATGGGCAGCGCGGCGGTGGAGCCCCGGCCGGCGGCGGTGGTGCGGACCGCGGGCGCGCCATACTCCTCGACCGTCCCCCAGGCCTGGCACTCGGGGCAGCGACCGAGCCATTTGGCGGTCGTCCAACCGCATTCGGTGCAGCGGTAGGACGGCCGGTCCTTGGCGGATTTCGTACGGGCAGCCATGCGCCAAACGTAGCGGTGCCCACTGACAACGCCGTCCCCCCTCCCCTCCGGGCCGGCGCCACCGTGCGAAATCGGGGCCGCCTGTCCCCTTTTGAGGGATACATTCACCCGTAAGGAGTAAAAGCGCTGAAGCGGGACGGAGGGTGTGCCCTCCACTGCCTACGGTCGCCGCGTGACGAGCAGCAGCCTGGAACCCCCCACGTACACCACCGGCGCACACCGGGCGTCGCGCCGCGCGCCCCGCAGCGGGCCGCGGACCCTGACCCGGACCATGTCGCAGTGCCCGCCGGCGCGCTACGAGCCTTACCTGGACGGGCTGTTCACGTACTGCCTCTCGGTGCTGGGCGACCACGACGTGGCGACCGCCGTGCTCGGCGACGTACTGGCGATCGCCGAGCGGCAGTTCGGGCGGTGCCCCGCCGATGAGCCCGGGCGCAGGGCCTGGCTGTACGCCCTCGCCCGCTGGGGCTGCCTGCGGGAGCTCGGCGAACGGCGGCGCGGGCGGCAGCGGACCGGCGCCGGCGGGCCGGGAACGCCCGCCGGAAGGCCGGGGGCGCACACCGGCAGGCCGGGGACCCGCGGCGGGGGACCGGCCGACGCCCCGGAGGAGGAGGCCCCGGGCGGCGTCACCCGGGAGACCGCCGAGCGCCGCCGCGGCGACCTGGTCCGGCTCGCCTGGCCCGAGGCCGCCGGCACCACGCCCGAGCAGCGCGAGGCGCTGGAGCTGGCGGTGCGCCACCAACTGGGCGCCCAGCAGGTCGCCGCCGTCCTCGGCCTGCCGGCGACGGCCGCCCGCGAACTGCTGTCCGCCGCGGCCTGCGAGGTGGAACGCACCCGCGCGGCGCTCTCGGTCGTCGAGACCGGCTCCTGCCCGTCGGTGGCCCGGCTCGCCGGCGACCACCAGGTGCTGCTCTCCGCGACGCTGCGCCGGGAACTGGTCCGGCACGTCGACGACTGCCCCCGCTGCCGGCGCGCCGCCGAACGCGCCGGCGCGGGCGGGCCCTGGCCCGGCTCGGCGGTCACGCCCGCCCGGCTGCCGCTGGTCGAGGCGCCGAGGGCGGCCACGTACGTGGCGATGCTGCACGTGCCCCGCACACGTGCGGGCGGCCCCCGGTTCGGCCGCGACGGCTTCCCGCTGGACCCGAAGGGCGACGCGGCGCGGCGCGACCGGCTGCGGGCCCGGGCGCTCACCACGACCGTCGTGGCCGCCGTGGTCGCCGCGCCGGTGCTCGCCCTGTGGGCCACCCACCGGGGGGCGCCCGTGACGGGGGAGGGCCGGGGCGGCCCGGCGATCAGCGTCGGCGAGGAGGACCGGGCGGGCGGGGCGACGGCCGAGCGCCGCGCCGACCACTACGAGAACGCGGGCAGCGCCGCCCGTACCGGCGCCACCCCGGGCGCCCCCGCGGCGGGCGGCCCGCCGGCCGTGTCCGTGGAGGTCATCACCCCCACCGGTGCGCGGGGCCCTGGCCGGCTCACCGTGCGGGCGCGGGCGGCCGGCGGCGACATCACCGCGCTCACGCTCACCGCGTCGGGGGACGCGCCGGTGGAGTGGTCCCTGTGGTCCGACGCCCCCTGGCTGCACGCGAGCGGTTCGTCGGGCACGCTCGCGCCCGGCCGGTCGGTGACCGTGTACGTCTCGGTGGACCGCGACAGGGAGCCGCACGGGCCCTGGACCGCGCGGGTGGGCGTCGAGCCGACGGGCGTGGTGGTGGAGATCCACGGCCGGGGGGCGGACCGGCCGCCGTCCCAGGACCCCGGTCCGGGGCCCGTCACCCCGCCGGCGACGGCCCCGCCGTCGCAGGACCCGTCCCCGACCGCGCCGCCGTCCTCCCAGGACCCGTCCCCGGCGCCGCCCACGAGCCCGCCGCCCTCCCCGGACCCGGCCACGTCCGACACCCCGCCCCCGGTGGACCCCTCCGCGTCCTCGCCCGCACCGCCGTCATGACCGGGCGGGCACGCGGGCACGCGGCCGGCGGGCTCAGCGGATCGCGGGACCCGGCGGGTCCGCGGGGTGCGGGGCCAGCAGCGGCAGCTCGGAGGCCAGCCGGGCCTCGCAGAGCCCCACGAGCACGTCGTAGGCCTCCTTGCCCATCAGCTCCGTCAGCTCCGGGCGGTACGTCACGTACACCGGCTCCCCGGCGCCGTGCGCCGAGGTGGCCGACGTGCACCACCAGTGCAGGTCGTGGCCGCCCGGGCCCCAGCCCCTGCGGTCGTACTCGCCGATCGAGATCTGCAGCACCCGGGTGTCGTCGGGGCGGTCGATCCAGTCGTAGGTCCGCCGCACCGGGAGCTGCCAGCAGACGTCCGGCTTGGTCTCCAGGGGCTCCCGGCCCTCCCGCAGCGCCAGGATGTGCAGCGAGCAGCCCATGCCGCCCTTGAACCCGGGGCGGTTCTGGAAGATGCAGGAGCCCTCCCAGCGCCGGGTCTGCCGCTCGCCGTCCTCGTCGAGCTGCACCCAGCCCGTCTCCGCGCCCACGTCGTGGAACTGCCACAGGTCGGGGGTGAGCCGGGCCACGTGCCCCGCCACGCGCTTCTCGTCGTCCTCGTCCGAGAAGTGCGCGCCCAGCGTGCAGCAGCCGTCGTCCGCGCGACCCGCCTGGATGCCCTGGCAGCCGCTGCCGAAGACGCAGGTCCAGCGGGACGTCAGCCACGTCAGGTCGCAGCGGAAGACCTGCTCGTCGTCGGCCGGGTCCGGGAACTCCACCCAGGCGCGGGCGAAGTCCAGGCCCTTCTCGTCCGATACGACGGGAACACCCGGCTTGGGCCCACCGGGCTTCGCCTTCTTCGCCTTCTTCGTCTTTGGCACACTCCAAGCGTATGCGCCGCGCACAGTAGCGTTCCGCCCATGAGACTGGGAGTCCTCGACGTCGGTTCGAACACGGTGCACCTGCTGGTGATGGACGCGCACCCCGGTGCCCGCCCGCTGCCCGCCCACTCGCACAAGGCGGAGCTGCGCCTGGCCGAGCTGCTGGACGCGGACGGGGCCATCGGGGCCCGGGGGATCGAGCGGCTCGTCACCATCACGCGCAACGCCCTGCACACCGCGGAGGACAAGGGCTGCGAGGAGGTCCTGCCGTTCGCCACCTCAGCCATCCGCGACGCGTCCAACGCCGACGCCGTACTGAAGCGGGTCAAGGACGAGACCGGTGTCGACCTCCAGGTCCTCTCCGGCGAGGAGGAGGCCCGGCTGACCTTCCTGGCCGCCCGCCGCTGGTACGGCTGGTCCGCCGGCAAGCTGCTGCTCCTGGACATCGGGGGCGGTTCACTGGAGATCGCCTACGGGATGGACGAGGAGCCCGACGCGGCCGTCTCCCTGCCGCTGGGCGCCGGCCGGCTCACCGCCGGCTGGCTGCCCGGCGACCCGCCGGACCCGGCCGACGTGAAGGCGCTGCGCCGCCACGTCCGGGCGGAGATAGCGCGGACGGTCGGTGAGTTCAACCGCTTCGGCCGGCCCGACCACGTCGTGGCCACGTCCAAGACGTTCAAGCAGCTCGCCCGGCTGGCCGGCGCACCGGGCTCCGGCGAGGGCCAGTACGTCCAGCGCGTGCTGAGCCGTACGTCACTGGAGAAGTGGCTGCCCGAGCTCGCCGCGATGACCGCCGAGCAGCGCTGCGCCCTGCCCGGGGTCTCCGAGGGCCGGGCGCCGCAGCTGCTGGCGGGGGCGCTGGTGGCGGAGGGGGCGATGGACCTGTTCGGCATCGGGAGGCTGGAGATCTGCCCCTGGGCGCTGCGCGAGGGTGTCATCCTGCGCCGTCTGGACCACCTCCCGCCCGGCTGACCGGCTGACCGGCTGACCGGCTGACCGGCGGCCCGGCGGAGTGTGCCCGGCGCCACGTGCCCGGGCTCCCGGCCGGACGGCCGGGCCCCGTACCCTGTCCCTCGTGGCTGAACCGTCCCGACCAGTGGTGCGAATCCCGGAAGCGAAGGTCGCCCTGTCGACGGCGTCGGTCTACCCGGAGTCGACGGCGACGGCCTTCGAGGTCGCCGCGCGCCTCGGCTACGACGGTGTCGAGGTCATGGTGTGGACCGACCCCGTCAGCCAGGACATCGAGGCGCTGCGCCGACTGTCCGACTACCACCAGGTGCCGGTGCTGGCCGTCCACGCGCCCTGCCTGCTGATCACCCAGCGGGTCTGGTCGACCGACCCGTGGGTCAAGCTGGAGCGTGCCCGGGCGGCGGCCGAGAAGCTCGGCGCGTCGACGGTCGTGGTCCACCCGCCGTTCCGCTGGCAGCGCCAGTACGCGCGCGACTTCGTCTCCGGCATCTGGCGGATGGCCGACGAGACGGACGTCCGCTTCGCCGTGGAGAACATGTACCCGTGGCGCTACCGGGACCGCGAGATGCTCGCCTACGCCCCCGAGTGGGACGTCACCAAGGACGACTACCGGCACTACACCGTCGACCTGTCGCACACCGCCACCGCCCGCACCGACGCCATGGACATGGTCAAGCGGATGGGTGACCGGCTCGGCCACGTCCACCTCGCCGACGGGCGCGGCTCCGCCAAGGACGAGCACCTGGTGCCGGGGCGCGGGACGCAGCCGTGCGCCGAGGTGCTGGAGCACCTGGCCCGCTCCGGTTTCGACGGGCACGTCGTCATCGAGGTCAACACCCGGCGCGCGATGTCCGCCGCCGAGCGCGAGGCCGACCTCGCCGAGGCGCTGGCCTTCACCCGGCTGCACCTGGCGTCGGCCGCCCGTATCCCGTGACCGGTGGCGCGCCCGGCGGCACGCCGGCCCGCCGGGGCGACCGCCGGGGGCTCCGGCGCCCGGGCACGGATCCTGCGGGCCGCCCGCGCCGCGTTCGCCGAGCGGGGGCGCGACAGGACCTCCGCGCGCGGCATCGCCCGGCCGCCGGTGCCGACGCCGCGCTCGTCCACCACTGCTTCGGTACCAGGGGCGAGGTCCTCGGGGTGCCGCCGCCGCGGTCTCCTTCGAGCCGGCCCTGTCCGTCGGAGGCGTTCGCCGGCGGGTGCCCGGAGGGCGACCGAGGGGTGATTCCGGCGTCCCGGAATACGGACACTCTGTCCAGATCTTGGAGTCGCGGCGTACGCTCGAAGAGTCACACCCGTACGAAGGAGCGAGCACGATGCCCGAGCTCAGGTCCCGCACTGTCACCCACGGCCGCAACATGGCGGGCGCCCGCGCCCTCATGCGCGCCTCCGGGGTAGCGAGCGAGGACATCGGCAAGCCCATCATCGCCGTCGCCAACTCCTTCACCGAGTTCGTCCCCGGCCACACCCACCTCCAGCCGGTGGGCCGGATCGTCAGTGAGGCGATCAAGGCGGCGGGCGCGGTGCCGCGCGAGTTCAACACCATCGCCGTGGACGACGGCATCGCCATGGGCCACGGCGGCATGCTCTACTCGCTGCCCTCCCGCGACCTGATCGCCGACTCCGTCGAGTACATGGTCGAGGCGCACTGCGCCGACGCGCTGATCTGCATCTCCAACTGCGACAAGATCACGCCGGGCATGCTGATGGCCGCCCTGCGGCTCGACATCCCCACGGTCTTCGTCTCCGGCGGCCCCATGGAGGCCGGCAAGGCGACGCTGGTGGACGGCACCGTCCGCACGCTCGACCTGGTCGACGCCATCTCCGACGCCGTCAACGACAAGATCTCCGACGCGGACATCCTCCGCATCGAGGAGAACGCCTGTCCCACCTGCGGCTCGTGCTCCGGCATGTTCACCGCCAACTCGATGAACTGCCTGACCGAGGCCATCGGCCTGTCGCTGCCCGGCAACGGCTCGGTGCTGGCCACCCACACCTCCCGCCGCGCCCTGTACGAGACCGCCGGGCGCACGGTCGTCGAGATCACCCGGCGGTACTACGAGCAGGACGACGAGAGCGTCCTGCCCCGCAACATCGCCACCACGGCGGCCTTCGAGAACGCCATGGCCCTCGACATCGCCATGGGCGGCTCCACCAACACGATCCTGCACCTGCTGGCCGCCGCCCAGGAGGCGGGCGTCCCCTTCGGCCTGGCGGAGATCGACGCCGTCTCACGCCGCGTCCCCTGCCTGGCCAAGGTCGCGCCGAACGTCGCCGGGAGCCGCACGTACTACATGGAGGACGTGCACCGCGCGGGCGGCATCCCCGCCCTGCTGGGCGAGCTGCACCGCGCCGGGCTGCTCAACGAGGACGTGCACTCCGTCCACAGCACCTCGCTCACCGACTGGCTGAAGACCTGGGACGTGCGCGGCGGCTCGCCCTCGCCGGAGGCCGTCGAACTGTGGCACGCGGCGCCCGGCTGCGTCCGCTCCGCCACCGCCTTCTCGCAGTCCGAGCGGTGGGACACCCTCGACCTGGACGCCGCCGACGGCTGCATCCGCTCGGCCGAGAACGCCTACTCCAAGGACGGCGGCCTGGCCGTCCTGCGCGGCAACCTCGCCGTCGACGGCTGCGTGGTCAAGACCGCGGGCGTGGACGAGTCGATCTGGACCTTCGAGGGCCCCGCGGTCGTCTGCGAGTCGCAGGAGGAGGCCGTCGACAAGATCCTCCGCAAGGAGATCACCCACGGCGACGTGGTCGTCATCCGCTACGAGGGCCCCAAGGGCGGCCCCGGCATGCAGGAGATGCTCTACCCGACGTCCTTCCTCAAGGGCCGGGGCCTGGGCAAGACCTGCGCGCTGATCACCGACGGCCGCTTCTCCGGCGGCACCTCCGGCCTGTCGATCGGCCACGCCTCGCCGGAGGCGGCGAGCGGGGGCACGATCGCGCTGGTCGAGGACGGCGACCGGATCCGTATCGACATCCCCGGACGCTCCATCGAGCTGCTGGTGCCCGAGGGGGAACTGGCGGCCAGGCGCGCCGCCCTGAACGGCGTCTACGCGCCCAAGGCCCGCGAGCGGAAGGTCTCGGCGGCGCTGCGGGCGTACGCGGCGATGGCCACGAGCGCGGACAAGGGAGCCGTCCGCGACATCGGCGGACTGGGCTGACCGCTCACCACCGCGCGGGGTCGCGCGCGTCCACGGCGAACACCGAGCCGTCGGGCGCGCTCGCGAACACCCTGCCGCCGGCCACGACGGGCGCGGGCAGGGAGGCGGCGTAACCCAGCCTCCCCCCGCGCAGCCGGGGCGCGGTCTGACCGAGCAGCGCCCCCCGGCGGGTGTCGACGGCCAGCAGCCGGCCGTCCGCGGCGGAGAAGTACAGCCGGTCGCCCCCGGCCGCCACCGGCCGCGAGACCCGCCCGGCGGCTGTCTCCAGCCGCCACAGCTCCCGCCCGCCCGCGGTGTCCACGGCGACCAGCGTCCCGCTGCGGGCCAGCAGGTACGCGGTGTCCCCGCGCAGCGCCACCCGGGGCTCCGCCATCGGGAAGGGCAGGGCGACGCGGCGCGCCGCACGCGCCCCGGAGTCGTAGCGCACCAGGGCGTCCGTCTGCGAGTCGCGGTCCCGGGAGGTGAGCAGGACGACCCCGTCCCGCGCGCCGACCGGCGTCAGGTCACCGGCCAGCCGCCGCTGCCAGGCGACGCCGCCGTCGGCCACCCGCACCGCGGTGACGGTGGTGGTGCCCGTACCGGAGCTCTCGAAGGCGTGCACCGAACCGGTACCGGCGTCGTACGGGCCGAAGACCGGGTGGTGGTGCCCGGGCAGGCGCTGGCGCCAGCGGGTCTCCCCGGTGGCCCCGTCCACGCCCTTGACCTCGCCGGACGCCGCCGTCAGGAGCACCGTGCCGCCGGCGTGCTGGACCTTCCCGTGGTAGGCGGAGACATCGGCGCCCCAGCCGCCGGCCCCGTTCCCCGGCGCGTAGGTGCGGATCCGGCCCCGTACGACGGTGTGCAGCAGGCCACCGGAGGCGACCGGCTCGGACACCTCGCCGCCGGTGGCGGACCGCGCCGACCAGAGCACCCGTCCGTCGCGCGGATCGAGCCGCGCCAGCCCGACGCCGCGCGCCGAGCAGTACAGGGCCCCGCCCGTGTACCCGCACGCCGGCGCCGCGTCGCCCGAGGCACCCAGCGGGGTGTGCCAGGGGGTCACGGCCACCGAGCCGGCGGTCCGCGCGGCCGCGGCGGAGCGGTCCGTACCGCCGCCGTCCGCGGACCACACCGCGACACCGCCGCCCACGGCCAGCCCCAGCGCCGCCGCCACCGCGACGGCCACGGCCAGGGGACGGCGCAGGCGGCCGGGCGGCCGGCGCCAGGCGACCGCGGGCACCGGCGTGCCGTCCCCGGGCGGCCCGCCCTCCGCCGCGCCCGCCGGGCCGGACCCCGGCGCGCCGTCCGCACCGGGGCCGGTCCGCTCCGCGCCGCCGGACCGCGGCGTGCCGTCCGCCGGACGCGTCCCCTCCCGGCGCGGCTGAACCGGCAGGAACGCGGTCGCCTCGTACGAGGGCGGGCGCAGCGCGGCCATGATCTCGTCCGGGGTCGGCCGGCCGGCCGGGTCCTTCGCCAGGCAGCGGGCGACCAGGCCGAGCAGTTCGTCGGGCACGCCCGTCAGGTCCGGCTCGTCGTGCACCACCTGGTACGCCACGATGTACGGGCTGCCCGAGTCGAACGGGCCCCGCCCGGTGGCGGCGTGCACCAGGACCGAGCCCAGTGCGAAGACGTCCGCCGCGGGGCCGACCTCCCGGGGCCGCTGGAACTGCTCCGGCGCCATGTAGGGAGGGGAGCCGATCAGCTTCCCGGTCTCCGTCCGCAGGTCACTGTCCAGGGGCCGGGAGATCCCGAAGTCGATCACCCTCGGTCCGGTGTCCGTGAGGAGGACGTTGGAGGGCTTCAGGTCGCGGTGCACCACACCGGCCCGGTGGATGTCGCGCAGCGCCTCCGCCAGCCCGGCCGTCAGCCTGCGCAGCTCCGCCGGGGCCATCGGGCCGTTCCGCCTCACCTGCTCGGCGAGGGTGGGGCCCGGCACGTACAGGGTGGCCATCCAGGGCCGGGCGGCATCCGGGTCGGCGTCCACCACGGGCGCGGTGAACGCGCCGCTCACGCGCCGGGCGGCGGCCACCTCCTGCCGGAAACGGGCCCGGAACTCGGGGTCGGCGGCGTACTGTTCGTGCACCACCTTCACCGCGAGGCGCAGCCCCGACGCCGACCGGGCGAGGTGCACGACCCCCATTCCGCCCGAGCCGAGCCGTGCTTCGAGACGGTACTGACCGGCGTATCCCGGCAACGGTGGCATGGCCCACCCCCGTAGGTCCCCGTCGAGTCTCGGCCGCGCGCGCGACGACGCACGGAGCCTAGTCGATGCTGCCGCCGATGTCGGAGGGGCTTGTTAGCCTGCGCGTGCCGAACAGTGAGGCAGCGGGGCCGTGCGGCTCCGCGCAACGGGGGGAGGGCCACATGGCCGTCGAGGACATCGCCAGGACCGAGGACGACACCGCCGCCACGGCGGCCGCAACCGCGGCGGCCGCCACCGACGTCGCGCGCTACCCGGTCGCACCGGGCCACCGGGTCAACGTCCGCTCGGGCCCGGGCACGCAGTACCGGCTGGTGCGGACACTGCCGTACGACGTGAGGGTCCCGGTCTACTGCCAGAAGCCGGGCGAGCGGATCACCGGTCCGTACGGCACGACGGCCCTGTGGGACAACATCGCCGACGGTGAGTTCGTCTCCGACGCGTATGTGCGCACGGGCAGCGACGGCTACGTGGCGCCGCGCTGCTCCTGACCGGCCCCGCCGCCGCCCCGGGGATAATCGAACCCGTGAGCAGCGACGAGACCGACAGCGGGACCAGCACCGGCGGGCCGCGGCCCGAGCCCATCCGTTTCTTCGGCACGACCTGGGTCGGCCACGACGGGGGCTACGGGCTGCGGCGCGCCGGCGTCGCGGCGGGCTCGCTCGCCGCGGCCCTCGCCGGGGCGTTCGTACTGCGCTTCGCCTACCAGGGCCTGGCCATCGCCGACGTCGGCGGGTTCGTGGGCGCCCTGGTCGTCGTGATGTTCGCGGTGTGCACCGCGATCGCCTTCCGCAAGACCTGGGAGGGCTTCACCCGCCGCCCCGCCGACCCCGCCCGCGAGGACGCCCTGCGCGGCCTGAAGGCCATCGGGTTCATCGGCTCCCTCCTCGCGTACTTCGTCCGCTCCCTCACCGAGGCCCCGGGCGAGGGACTGCACCGCGCCGAGTACGAGGAGGCCCGCGCCCAGTACGCCAGGCGCCGCGCCACCCGCGCGGGCAACCCGGCCGCCCGCGCGCGCCGGAAGCCACCGAAGCGCGGCTAGCGGCCCGGGTGGTACCGGTCGGTACCCGCCCGCTCCCGCTCGGCGACCCGGCAAGCCCGCTCCGCCACACCCCGCGGATCCCTTGACCCCGACCGCCCCCACGCCCACTGTTCAGCGCATGACGCATTACTCGGGCGCCGCCGTCGAGGCGAGGGACCTCACCGTCGTACGAGGCACCCGCACCGTCCTGCGCGGCCTGGACTTCGCCGTACCGGCCGGGCGGATCACCGGCCTCCTCGGCCCCTCCGGCTGCGGCAAGTCCACCCTGATGCGCGCGGTCGCCGGCACCCAGGCCAAGGTCACCGGCGCCCTGCACGTCCTCGGCCGCCCCGCCGGCCACCCCGCCCTGCGCTCCCGGATCGGCTACGTCACCCAGGCCCCCTCCGTCTACGACGACCTCACCGTCCGGCAGAACCTCGACTACTTCGCCGCCGTCCTCCACCCCGGCCGCGCCCACCGCGCCGCCCGCGCCGAGGCCGTCACCCGAGCCATCGCCGACGTCGACCTCACCTCGCACGCCGACGCCCTCGCCGGCAACCTCTCCGGCGGCCAGCGTGGCCGCGCGTCCCTCGCCGTCGCCCTGCTCGGCGCCCCCGAACTGCTCGTCCTCGACGAACCGACCGTCGGCCTCGACCCGGTCCTGCGCCGCGACCTGTGGGAGCTGTTCCACCGCATCGCCGCCGAGCGCGGCACCACCCTGCTGATCTCCTCCCACGCCATGGACGAGGCGGAGCGCTGCCACCGGCTCCTGCTGATGCGGGACGGCCGGATCCTCGCCGACGGCACCCCCCAGGAGCTGCGCCGCCGCAGCGGCACCGGCACCGTCGAAGACGCCTTCCTGCACCTGGTCGACACGGCCGGCGGCCCCCGGGAGGCCCACCGGTGAACGGCGCCCGCACCCTCGCCACCACCGCCCGCGTCCTGCGCCAACTGCGTCACGACCCGCGCACCATCGGGCTGATGCTGCTCGTACCGGTCGTGATGATCACCCTCCTCCGGTACGTGTTCGACGGGAGCCCCCGCACCTTCGACACCGTCGGCGCCTCGCTGCTCGGCATCTTCCCGCTGATCACCATGTTCCTGGTGACCTCGATCGCCACCCTGCGCGAACGCACCTCCGGCACCCTGGAGCGCCTCCTCGCCATGCCGCTCGGCAAGGCCGACCTCATCGCCGGGTACGCCCTGGCCTTCGGCCTGCTCGCCGTCGTCCAGTCGGCCCTCGCCACCGCGACCGCCCTCTGGCTCCTCGGCCTGGACGTCACCGGCTCCCCCTGGCTGCTGCTCCTGGTCGCCCTGCTGGACGCACTGCTGGGCACCGCGCTGGGCCTGTTCGTCTCGGCGTTCGCGGCCTCGGAATTCCAGGCCGTCCAGTTCATGCCGGCCGTGATCTTCCCGCAGCTGCTGCTGTGCGGCCTGTTCACCCCGCGCGACCGGATGCAGCCGGCCCTCGAAGCCCTCTCCGGCGCGCTGCCCATGTCGTACGCCGTCGACGGCATGACCCAGGTCCTCCACCACCCCGCCCCGACCGCCGACTTCCTCCGCGACGCCCTCGTCGTCGCCGCCTGCGCCGCCCTGGTCCTCGTCCTCGGCGCGGCCACACTCCGCCGGCGCACCCCCTAGACCCGGGGAGGTCCCGGCCGCCCCGGGCCCCTACCGCACCTCCACCGCGTCCCCCACCGCCACCTGCCCGTACAGCCACCGCGCGTCCGCGTCCCGCAACCCCACCGTCCCCCGGCCCGCAGCCGCCCCCAGGCGACCCACCGCGCCCCCCGGCCCCGCCAGCTCCACCACCCACCGCACCGGCCCCCGCCGGGCACTGAGCCCGGTCACGGTCATCCGCCCCGCCGGCAGCTCACCGGACACCACCCCCATGACCCGCGCAGTCCCACCCGCCCGGCCGGCCGTCACCCTCCCGGCGCCGGCGTCCACGGTGACGACCACCGCCGCGGACCCCGCCGGCCCCACCGCCGCCGGCCCCACCCCCACGGCCACCGCGCCCAGCACGGCGACCGTGACCAGCCCCGCCCCCACCGCCCGTCCGCGCCGCCCCCGCTCCTCGTCCCGCTCATCGCCCGCGCGGCCCGAACGGCGGGTCAGATCCCATGTCACCAGACGCGGCTCGCCCCGCCCGCCCCCACCCGACAGATCCCCGGACACAGCCGTCCCCCTTCCGCCGTCAGCCGCCCGGTAGGACCGCCCGCACGCCCACCGGGTTCCGGCGCGACCGCCACCGGACAGGAGCCTTCCCCGATGACCGGCCGAAACCCCGTCCAACTCCCCGAAGCGCCCGTAGCGCCCTTAGCGCCCGTACCGCTCCTCGGACACCCCGCCCGCCCGGCGGCGCCCGGTGCGAGGATGGCGACACGTACCCCCTCCGGCGAGGTGAACTTCAGCCATGACCCAGACAGTCGCAGTCCTCGGCACCGGCAAGATCGGCGAAGCGCTGCTCAGCGGCATGATCCGCGCCGGCTGGCCCACCGCCCACCTGCTGGTCACCGCCCGCCGCACCGACCGCGCCGAGGAGCTCCGCGCCCGCTACGGCGTCGAGTCCGTCACCAACGCGGAGGCCGCCAAGCGCGCCGACACCCTCATCCTGGCCGTCAAGCCCCAGGACATGGGCCGGCTCCTGGAGGAGCTCGCCCCCCACGTCGCCCCCGACCGCCTCGTCATCAGCGCCGCCGCGGGCATCACCACCGCGTTCATCGAGGAGCGCCTCGCCGGCGACACCCCGGTCGTCCGGGTCATGCCCAACACCCCCGTCCTGGTGGACGAGGGCATGTCCGTCATCTCGGCCGGAAGCCACGCCACCGGTGACCACTTGGCCCACACCGAGGAGATCTTCGGCGGTGTCGGCAAGACCCTGCGCGTCCCGGAGTCCCAGCAGGACGCGGCCACCGCACTCTCCGGCTCGGGCCCGGCGTACTTCTACTACCTGGTCGAGGCCATGACCGACGCCGGCATCCTCCTGGGCCTGCCGCGGGCCCAGGCCCACGACCTGATCGTCCAGGCCGCCATCGGCGCCGCCGTGATGCTCCGCGACAGCGGAGAGCACCCGGTCAAGCTCCGCGAGGCGGTCACCTCCCCGGCCGGCACCACCATCAGCGCCATCCGTGAGCTGGAGAACCACGGCGTACGAGCCGCCCTGATCGCCGCCCTGGAAGCCGCCCGCGACCGCAGCCGCGAGCTGGCCTCCGGCACCGGCTGACCCGGACCGCCGGACCCGGACCGCCGGACGTGGACGGGTGCGGGCCCCGCGAAACACCCGGGCCCCGCACCCCCGGCCGTCTCCGTCACCCGGCGGGCAACAGCCCGATGTTCCGGTACGCCCGGTCCACCACCGGCCGAGCCATCGCCCGCGCCCGCTCGGCCCCCTGCCGCAGCACCGCGTCCACCTGCCCCGGGTCCGCCGCCAGCCGTGCGTGCCGCTCCCGCACCGGCCTCAGCAGCTCCACCACCGCCTCGGCCACGTCCCGCTTCAGCGCCATGTACGACGTGTACCGGCCGGCCAGCGCCACCGGATCCGCCCCCTCACAGGCGGCCAGCACATCGAGCAGGTTGGCCGGCCCGGGACTGGCCTCCCGGTCGTACCCGCCCTCCCGGCCGCTGTCGGTCACCGCCCGCATGACCTTCCGCCGCACCACCTCCGGCTCGTCGAGCAAGTGGATGACGCCCGCCCCGCCCTGTCGTGACTTGCCCATCTTCGACGTCGGATCCCGCAGATCCATCACCCGCGCCGCCACCGGTGGAAGCGTCGCCCTCGGCACGGTGAAGGTGTGGCCGTACCGCTGGTTGAACCGCACCGCCAGATCCCGGGCGAGCTCCACGTGCTGGGCCTGGTCCTCGCCCACCGGTACCTCGTCGGTCTCGTAGGCCAGGATGTCGGCCGCCATCAGCACCGGATAGGTCAGCAGCGAGACCCGCACGCCCTCCCCGGCCGCCCGTGCCTTCGCGCCCTTCTCCTTGTACTGGATCATGCGACGCAGCTCCCCGTCCGAAGCCGTGCACTCCAGCAGGTAGGAGAGCCGCACGTGCTCGTCCACATGGCTCTGTACGTAGATGACACACCGCCCCGGCTCCAGCCCGGCGGCCAGCAACAGCGTCGCCGCCTGCCGGCTGAGCCGCCGTACCCGCGCCGGATCGTGTTCGACGGTCAGCGCGTGCAGGTCCACGATGCCGAACAGCGCCTCACCCCGGTACTGATCCGCCTCCACCCACCGGCGTACGGCCCCGAGGTAGTTGCCCAGTGTCAGATGCCCCGTCGGCTTGACCCCGCTGAAGATCCGCGTCATGGCGCTCTCCCTTCCGTCCCTTGGTCGAGGCCGCCACCGCGGCCGGCCCCGGGAGGGGAAAACGCGAACGGCCGCCGGGGCGGCGGCCGTTGAGTGCGTGCGTGAGTGCCGGCCGCCGTCAGGCGGCCCACCACTGGAGGGTGCGCGCACGCATGGTCACGGCGCCCACCGTACGCGGCCCGGGCCGAGGTTGACAGGGGTTTGCTCCATCCGTAGTGTTCTCCGAGTTGTCCGACGTGAGCGCCGACCCCGGTCGGTCCCCGGACAGCCATTCCGCAAGAACCACTCCAAGCGAACGACGCACTGTCGTCGTCTCGTTTTCCGTGCGCTTTTGCGAAATGAGGAATCCGCGTTCGAAAGGCGCAGCCCCGATTAGCGTCGGGGGCCGTGATTCCGCTAAAGTCTCACTCGTCGGAACGGCCCAACGGCCGCGAGGACAACCCCCTCTGACGGGGAATCAGGGCCGAAAGGATCTGATAGAGTCGGAAACGCCGGAAAGGGAAAGCGCGAAAGCGCAGAACAGCCTGGCAGCCCGCTCCAGCGGGTGGCGGAAACGGAAAACGGATCTGCTACACTGGAGACAAGAAACACCGAAGGGAAGCGCCCGGAGGAAAGCCCGAGAGGGTGAGTACAAAGGAAGCGTCCGTTCCTTGAGAACTCAACAGCGTGCCAAAAATCAACGCC